>JBKJNW010000188.1:0-22322 GCA_046593335.1 Chthoniobacterales bacterium
AAGACGATTTTCTTCCTTCTTGGAATATTGCGTTTCCAGCAGCCGGCCGATCAGCGCGTCGATCGCGCTCGCTTTTGATTCCGCACCTTCGAGCAGAGCGGCGTCGTAGGGCAGATCATCGGTCAGGTAGATGCGATAAATTTCACGGGCGCCTTGCTTGTTTGGCCGGTTGACCTTGATTTTGCGATCGATCCGGCCCGGGCGCAGGATCGCGGGATCGATCAGATCGGCGCGATTGGAGGCGAGGATGATCACGACTTCGTTGAGCGAATCAATCCCGTCCATCTCGGTGCAAAACATCGGCACGAGGGTGGAGAGGATGCTCGAGTAACGCGAGGCGCGCCGGGTGCCGAGGATGCTTTCGGCTTCGTCGATGAAAAGGAACGGCATGTAGCCTTCGCGCCGTTTCTCGCGCGCGGTCGCAAAAATTTCCCGCACCATCCGCTCCGACTCGCCGACCCACATGTTGAGGATCTCGGGCCCCTTGATGTGCATGAAATACTCGCGCATGTCGGCGCCCGATTTGCCGCGGAGCTGTTTCGTCAGGTTGTAGGCGGTCGCTTTGCCGATGAGCGTTTTGCCGCAGCCAGGCGGGCCGTAAAGGAGAAAACCCTTCGGAGTAGCGTGCTGGAATTTCGCGAAGAGATCCTCGTGCAGGAGCGGCAGTTCGATCGCGTCACGAATGGCGGAGAGCGCTTCCTGCTGGCCGCCGACTTTTTCCCAGGGCAGCTCCGGCACTTCGTCGAGGTAATGATCGCGCGATTGCGGGCTGGCCAGGAGCTCAAGCGCCACGCGATAATTCGCATCGACCCGCACGTCGTCACCCGCTTTCAAAGGCGCCTTCTCGAGCTGGGCCGAACGCTGCAAGACCAGCGACTGCGTCCCGTGTTCCGCCCCGACGCGGATGCGCTCGGTCCCGAGGACTTCGGCCACTTTGGTCACCGGCCCGGCCGTTTCAAACCCAAGATCGCCCACGATAACGAAGGCTTCGTTAACCAAAACACGCGTTCCTTTTTGGAGCCGGGCCAGGCTGATCCGCGGATCGACATTGCAATAGTAGTCCGCCCCGCCGACCACGATCTGCGCGGTATCGCGGGCCGGGCTGCCCAAAAAAGTCCCGATCCGATTGGCCGGCGAGGTGACCTTTTTGATCACCTGCTCGAGCTTCTCGATCATGTCGCGCGCGTCGCCCACCATCTCCTCCTGGGCCTCGATCTCGGCCCGGACGGCGAGAAAGCGTTCCCGGGCAAAATCATCCAAGGGCAGTGCGGATACCGCCCGGTCGAAGGCCTCGAGCAGGCTCATCTGCCGCTCGTCGTTAGGCGAGCCGTCCTCGGCTGGGGTTAGATTCCATTCGTCGCTCATTTCCATTCGTCCTTTTCTCGGTGACGCTGCTAAAAAACGATACGCTCGCCGGATTCAGGCCGCAAACCTCGTGCCGCGGCGGCGGCTAAAAATCGGTTGCTGGGAGCGGCCCGGCATCCTACGGTGCCCTCCTCTTTCGAGGAGTCTTAGCTCAATTGGTTAGAGCGCCGCCCTGTCACGGCGGAGGTTGCGGGTTCGAGCCCCGTAGACTCCGGTTTTTCTTTCTCTCCCGCATCCGTTTCCTCTGCTTTCTTTCATTTTGAGATGAAGAGGAAGCGGTAGAGGAAGAGTGCACGGTGGAAACGACCAACGCGATTCTGCTGCGGAAACGCAAACTGAGCGACACCAGTCTCATCATCTCGTGGTGCACCGAATCTTTGGGCACGATCGAGACGGTGGCCAAGGGCGCGCGCCGGCCGAAAAGTGTTTTCGCCGGCAAACTCGATCTCTTTTTTGAAGCGGAAATTCAAATCAAGCGGAGCCGCAAATCGAATCTTCACACCCTGACTGAGGCGGTCCTGCACAATCCCTTTGGCGGGATTCGCGAAAATTACCTGCGCACCCAGGCGGCGTCCTATTTCGTGGAGTTGATCGAAATCTGCACCGAGCCGGAGCATCCCGCGCCCGAGTTGTTCCATCTCTTGCGGCGCGCTTTCGGTTTTCTCGACACGCAGGACGCGACGTCACGCGCGATGCTCCATTTCGAGACGGAACTGGCGCGTCTCGCCGGCGTGCACGATGTCGCCCGGTTAAAAAGCAATCCGGCCGCCGCGTTGGGAGCGCTTTTCGGACGCCTGCCATCCGCCCGGAATCGGCTGCTCCAAGCCCTGCGCGAGCGCGCACCGTAATTCGATCGCGGCCGGCGGGCGCCGCTCGAAGGTAACAACGGCGTTACCTTTTGGTTACACACTAATGCCGAGAATTTTGTAAACTCATCGGATGAAAACAAAGGTGACATTCGCCGTGTTAATGACCATCGCCTTCGCGGTCGCGGTTGTTAATGCGAGTTCCACCCCGAGCAATCCAGAGGCCGTCGCCTCGGTCTACGTCGCTGATTTTGTGGCCACCGCTGCGTTCGGCGCCGCGATCAATGACGCGGGCGACGTGACCGGTACGTCGTATCCTGATCCGGGCTGCGGGTCCTCGTGCCTGCCGCCGCTCGAGCCCGTGGTGTGGAAGGGTGGAGAGAGAATCGTCCTGCCGAATCTGCTAGGGCTCAGCGGCGTGACTCCGAGTGACATCAATAACATGGGCTGGGTTTGCGGGTTTGGGGGATCCTTCGGCTTTGGTCACGCCGGGGCATGGAAGCCTAACGGCAGCACCTTTACCCCGATCGATATGGGTCTGTTGCCCGGAACCACCAGCTCGAATGCCATCGGGCTCGACGACAGCAACCGCGCGGTCGGCTACGCCACCGCATCATCCGGTACGGAGACTCCGTTCGTCTGGACCGAGGCCGGCGGGATGATGAACCTCGTCACCCAGGGATTCCCCGGCGAAAGACCTCTTGGGATCAGCCCCGGTGGAAGCGTCGCCTCGGTCGGCCATTGGTATCATCTCGGCGATCCCGGCAGCGTGCTGACACAGCCGCCGCCGCCGGCCGGATTCCTCCTTGAGAATTCGACCGTCGCGATCAACGACGCGGGCGACCAGGCTCGCTTTCTGGTTACCACCGGGGGTGAGAATCTCGACTACCCGTTTCGCTTCCATCATGAGGGCACCTATCAGCAGATCTCTTTTGCCGCGACCGGGCACCTCTCGATTTACGGGGTCGGCTCGATCAACGATGCGCAGGATATCACGGCCACGGTTCAAGGCGTTGGCCAGATCGCGGCCGGTACGGACGGCATGTTGCAGTCCCTTGCCGCTCTGGTTTCGCCGGCCTATGGGGGAAGTGTCCTGACTTCGTCCGGGCCGATGAACTCGAGCGGCCAGATTCTGGCTCGAATGATCATCGGCCAAACCGGCCAGCGCCTGGTGAAACTCACTCCGGCTCAGCCCTGCACCAGTAATTGCATCCAGGTGACCAGCATTCGGATGAAGGGGAAAGGCCCGGCCTTTTGCGACCAGGGGAGTGCCCAGGCGCAGGCCCAGTTGACCGTCACGAATGAGGCGGGCGCCCCGCTGGCGGGCGTGAAAATCACCGGTCACTTCCTGGACGATTATTGGCTCGATGAGATCGTCTCCGGCACGACCAACTCCCGGGGCCAGGTGAAGTTCAAGCACGTCGGGCCGCCTTGCGTCGGTGGGATCGCGTTTCTCGTCACCGATGCAACGACCACGCCGGCCAGGACCTTTGATCGAACCAAGGGAATCCTGACGAACTACGTGATCCCACTTCCTTGATCGCGCGGTGGTTTGGCCTCCCGCTTCGTGAAGTGGCCCGGACGTAACCTTTTCGCTGAGAAAATCTGTGGTCAGCCAATGGGGGCTCGTTAACGTCACCAAGCCATGAAGAAATTTCTGTCCCTGCTCGCTGTCTTGCTTTGCGGACCGCTGCTCACTGTTCAGGCCGAGGATATCTACAAGATCGACCCGGTCCATTCTTCGATCAGTTTCAAGGTGCGCCACTTTTTCAGTTACGTGAACGGCAGCTTCAAAAAGTTCGAGGGCACGATCGACGTCGATCATGATCATCCGGAAAAATCTACCGTCACCGCCACGATCGACGCCGCCAGCGTCGATACGCAAAACGAGAAACGGGACGAGGATCTGCGGAGCGCGGATTTCTTCGAGGTCGCGAAATACCCGACCATCACTTTCAAGAGCAAGAGTGTGAAACAGACCGGCGCGGACAGCGGCGACATTGTGGGCGACCTGACCATGCACGGGGTCACGAAAGAGATCGTTTTGCATGTGAAGTTCCTCGGCAAAGGCAAGGGGATGGGCGGCAAAGCGATCAGCGGCTGGCAGGTCACGCCCGAGTCGGTGAAGCGGAGCGAGTACGGCCTGACCTGGAGCAAGGCGGTCGAGGGGACCGCAGTGGTGGGCGAAGAAGTGACGATCTCGATCGACATCGAGGCCGACAAAGCGCCCTAACGATCAGCCCTTCATCCCGGTCAGGGTGACCCCGCGCAGGAAATAGCGCTGGGCGAAGAGGAAGATCACGATCACCGGCAGCATCATGAGGAAGGAGGCGGCCATTACCATGCCCATGCCTTTGGCCGTGCCGGGAATCGAGACCTGCACCTGGAAAGCGTAGAGGCCGAAGGAAAGCGGATAGAGCCGCTGATCGGCCAGGTAGATGAGCGGCATCATGAATTCGTTCCAGGTCGCGAGAAAGGTAAAGATCGCGATCGCGGCCAGGGTTGGCCTAACGAGCGGGAGCATGATGTGCCAGTAGATGCGAAAAAATCCGCAGCCGTCGAGCCGGGCCGCGTCCTCCAGGTCGCGCGGAACGCCTTTGAGGAATTGCCGGAGGAGAAAAACATAAAAGGCCGGCGCGACGAAGCTCATGACCCAGAGCGGCTGAAGGGTGTTGTACCAACCGAGCTTCTGCATGATGAGAAACTGCGGGATCATCGTGACCTGGGCGGGAATCATCATGGTGGCAAGGAGGAGCGCGAAACAAAAGCTTCGCCCCGGCCATTGCAGGCGGGCAAAGGCGTAGGCGACGAGCGAACAGCTGAAGAGCGTCCCGATCAGGTTGAGAATGACGAGGAAGAGGCTCGTTCCGACGTAACGCCAGAACGGAATCTGATCGAAAGTGAGCCGGTAATTGCGCTGAATCTTAGACCACCAGGCCCCGAGCTGGCTCGTCTGTTGCAATTCGAGCGTGATTTTGATCTCGTTAGGCGCGGTCACCGTCGCCGCACCCGCCGGCTTGAGCAGCGTCCAGGTTTTGACCTTGGTCGGCCGATCTTCCGGGCCGGGCTCCTGCCAGGTATCGAGAATCCACTCGTAATCCGCCAGGGGCAGGGCCCGGGCCGCCTCGTAACGCCGGCCCTCTTTTTCGACGAAGAGTCTGAGTTTGTGCCAGGTGTCGTCGTGCCGGAGCGAAAGTTGCAGGCGATGGAGCCGGGCGAGGGGGAAGGTCGTCCGAAAAGTCTGGCTCAGGATCACGCTGTCGCCTTGGGCAAAGTTGTAGTGCAGCACGGCGAAAGGCTCGTTAGGCGTGCCGGCCTGGATGAGTTGCGCGGCCGCGCTGCCGCCCAACTGCCACGCGGTTGCGGCGCGATCCGCGGACACGAGCACGCCTTCCTGTTGCTCGTAGGATTGCGCCCGGAGAGCGCCGAGGCAGAGGACGCGTCGCAGCTGCGCCACCACTTCCGCGACCAGTTGCGGCGAGATCTGCGGGGTAATTTTGGCCTGCAGTTGTTCCGGGGGTAGCACCCAGAATTCGCCCGGCAGGACGGTCAGGAGTTTGGCGTAGATCCCGCGGGCCACTTGCTCCTGAAGCAGGTGGCGATCGACATCGTTAGGCCAGGGATAGACGAGCCCGGCCAGATCCTTTTTGATCATTGCGACGGCCTCGTTGAGATGCGGGCCGCGCAGATCCGCAAACAAGCGCTCGTCGACGTAGGGCGATTGCAGGCGCGGGATCGGGCGTTGTGGCCAGAGCTGCATCGTTTCGCCGAAGAGTTCCCGGTCGAGCTTGGCCGAGGTCGCGACCATCCAGAGAAACGGCCAGACGAAAATGAGCGAGCCCCCGATGAGCAGGAGGTAGATGAGCAACGTGCGGAGCAGCTTCATCTCAAGTTTGCGACCTACCTCCGAGCGGCTGCCGCCCGCCGGGTAGCGCACGCGTCTCGCGTGCTGGTTGCGGTGTCCCACCGCAACAGGCTTTTCCTGGCGCGACGGGGTTTCGATTGAGCCACGACTCACGAAAAGTTCGCGACGGTGAGACACCGTCGCCAGCACGCGAGACGCGTGCGCTACCCAGCCGGCTACTCGCCTTCATAATACACCCAGCGCTTCGAGAGCTTGAGTTGCAACATCGTTAGGCCAAAAACGACCAGGAAAAGAAACCACCCGAGCGCGGAGGCATAGCCCATCTGGAGAAAGCGAAAGGCGCTGTTGAAAAGATGGTAGGCGTAGAAAAGGGTCGAATCGACCGGGCCGCCCTGCGTCATGATGAAGGCCTGGGTAAAAATCTGCAGGGTCGCGATCAGGCCCATGATGAGATTGAAGAAGATGTAGGGCGAAAGGAGCGGGAGGGTGATGTGGCGAAAGCGCTGCCAGGCGTTGGCGCCATCGAGCTCGGCCGCTTCGTAATAGCTGTCGCTGATCCCTTTCAAGCCCGCCAGCCAGATGATCATGCCGCCGCCCGCGCTCCACAGTCCCATCAGGATGAGCGCGGGTTTGCTCGTCGCTTCGTCCTGCAACCAATTCGGCCCATGCACCCCGAAGCTGGCGAGGAAGGCGTTCAACAGCCCGGCGTTCGGGTTGAAAATCCAGAGCCAGAGAATGCTGGAGGCGACCACCGGCACAATCGAGGGCAGATAAAAAAAAGTGCGCCAGACGGCGACGCCGCGGATCTCGAGATTAAGGAGGAGCGCGATCCCGAGGCTGAGCGCCATGCCTAACGGAATCCCGATGATCATGTAGAGGGTGTTCCCGACCGATTTCCAGAAGAGCGGGTCGCCGCTGAACATCCAGCGGTAGTTGGCGAAGCCGACAAAACGCGCCGGATTCAAAATGTCGTAATCGCAAAAGCTGATGATGACGGAAAAGAGAATCGGCCCACCGGTCAGGACAATGAAGCCGATGATCCAGGGCGAGGCGCAGAGCCAGCCGCCGCGCCATTGCGAGCGGAAGTAACGGCTGCGCGTGCCTTCGAGCGCGGCCGCACCGCGCGGCGCTTTCGTCTCCCACCAGTAAATAAATCCTGCGCAGAGCGCGACGAGGCCGAGATAGACCGCGATGAAATAACGCCACGATACCAGCCAGCCGCGCGGCGGACTGAGCACGCGATCGAGCTGGCGCTGCACGGTTTGATTGGCGTCATCGAGTGCGGCTTGCGGCGACAACTTGTGAAAGATGGCGTTCTCCGTCGCGCGTTTTTGTTCGTTGAAGAGCAACTGCCCGACCGGCGTGACCGGCCGGATGGGCGAGGTCTCGAGGAGCTCGTTCAGCAGCCGCACTCCGTCGCGCACTTTGGGCGGGATGGCGGGATTGCCGGTGACATATTTCTGGTAAAGCCACTGGTTGATTTTGCGATTTCCGTTCTGCGTCGGGACATAAACCAATCCCTGGCTGCCGAGCTCCAATCGCTTGGCCTCGGCGATGACCTCCGCCGCGCGCTGGCTGCCAAGATATTTTAACAGCTCCCAGCCGCCTTCCTTGTTCCGGGCGGTGGCCGGAATCGCGAAACACCAGCCGCTGACCCAGCTCATGGCCGGCCGGCCCGCGGCCACGGATTTGGCGGGCAGAGGCGGCGGGGCCACGCCATAATTCAGGTTGGCGCCGTATTGCGCCAGGCCCTCGTATAAATTCCAGTAGCCGTCGATCTTCAACGCCACTCTGCCCTGAAGGAAAGGATCGAGCTGGCCGGTCTGGGCGCTGCTCTGAAAAGCGTAAACCGCGCCCGCTCCGCCTAACGAATCGTAAACCTGGGTCATCCATTGCAGCGCTTCCACCACCGGCGGCTCGTTCAGCGTCATCTGGCGCCGGTCCGGGGTCATGAAGCGGCCGCCGTTCATCCAGGCATAGAGGTAGAGCCAGGCGTTGCCATAGTTCGGCGCGAAGCCGAGCCGGGTGATCGCGCCGCGCGCATTGCGCTCGGTCAGCTTCACCGCCATTTCCTCCAGCTCTTCCCAGGTCTTGGGCGGACGCGCTTCGCCTTGGGCGTCGACAAAGCCGCCCCGCTTGAGCAGATCCTTGTTAAAAAAAAGCGCCCGGTCATCGACTCGCTCCGGCACACCGTAGATGCCGCGCTCCCCCGTGACTGGGTTGCTGTAGACCACTTCCTCCCAGGCCGAACGATAATAATTTTCCGCGCGAATGGCGTCCGGATCATTGCTCTGCGCTTCCCCGGCAAGGTATGGATCGAGCTTGGTGAAGGCGCCGCGCGCGGCCCATTCGCTCACCGCATAACGATCGAACAAAATCAGATCGGGCGGTTGTCCGCCGGCCACGCTGACCAGGAAACGCGTCGGATCCGCGGTCTGATCGCGCGAGGCGCTCTGCCCGGCAATGACGCGATAGAACGGGTGGCGCGGATCTTTTTCATGAAGCGCCCGGCTCTCCGCCTCGAAGGCGAGGAAGGCTTCGTCCAGCGCGGCCTTGTTCGCCCCGGCGTCGCCAGTGAAGTTGATTTCGACCACACCCTTTTCGTTAGGCGCGATCGCCCGCTGCGGCGCGAGAAACCAGAGAAGACCGGCCAGCGCGGCGATGAGCAGGGCGATTTTCCACGGTGACATCGAGCTGGCGAATTTGGCAGCGCGACATGAAACTGACCAGCATTTTGCGCCCCGCTCTCGAACGTGGCGTGATGCCTTCAAGCATGTCATTCCCTTATCGAAACCACGAACTCTTCTGTGAGCGAGTCGCCGTCGCGAAGATCGCGGCTGAGACCGGCACGCCTTTTTATCTTTATTCCGCGGGCAGTTTACGCGCGAATTTCAACGACTACGCGCAGGCCTTCTCCAGCGCGCCGGCGACGATTTGTTTTGCGGTTAAATCCTGTTCCAACATTGCGATTCTGAAGCTGCTCCAGGCCGAGGGCGCAGGGGCCGACACTGTTTCCGCTGGAGAAATTCGGCGCGCTCTCCTCGCCGGTATCGCACCGGGAAAAATCATTTTTTCCGGGGTCGGGAAGACGAAGGACGAAATTGCCTTCGCCCTCGAGTCGGGTGTCGGCCAGCTCAACGTCGAGTCGTCCGAAGAGCTCGAGATGATCAACGAGATCGCCGCGGCTCGAAATGTGAAAGCGAAAATTTCCGTGCGGGTGAACCCGGATGTCGATGCCGGGACGCACGAAAAAATTTCCACCGGCCGGAAGTCCGACAAGTTCGGCATTCCCTGGCACGAAGTGCGGGAGGCGTATGGCAAAGCGCGGGCGCTGCCCCATCTCGAAGTGCAGGGCGTCGCTTGTCATATCGGGAGCCAGATCACCGATCTGGTTCCGTTTCATCGGGCGTTTCGCAAAATCACTGATTTAGCGCGCGAGTTGTTGGCGGACGGTTTCCCCCTGCGGCGGATCGATCTCGGCGGCGGGCTTGGGATTCGCTACAAGGACGAAACTCCGGTGCCGGTGAACGCTTACGCCGCCGAAGTGTTGCAGCACGTCCGCCCGCTCGGGCTGCATCTTTTCCTCGAACCGGGCCGTTCCATTTCCGCCTCGGCCGGCGCCCTGATCTCGGAAGTGCAGTTCATCAAACACACCGAAGGCAAAAGCTTTCTCGTGCTCGATGCTGGGATGAATGACCTAGCGCGGCCCGCGATTTACGGCGCCTTCCACGAGATTATATCCGTCCAGGAAGGCGTGGCAGAGCAGAGTTACGACGTGGTCGGGCCGGTCTGCGAATCGTCCGATATTTTCGGAACCAACCGACGGCTCCCGAAACTGCAATCGGGAGACTTGGTCGCGATTCTCAATGCCGGCGCATATGGCGCGGCCATGTCGTCGAACTACAACACCCGCGGTCTGCTCCCGGAGATTTTGGTTGAGGGCGACCAGTTCAAAACGATTCGTCGCCGCCAGAGTTTTGAGGAAATTATCGCACTCGAAAATTATCAGGAGGGCGTCGGCGCCGGGACGTGACCGAATTTTCCGGGCGGGAAACGGTCTGCGAGATTTTCGCCAATCTTTTTGGTGTGGCGCCCCCGATCGTCGTGCGCGCGCCCGGCCGGGTGAACCTGATCGGCGAGCACACCGATTATAACGAAGGCTTCGTCCTGCCGATGGCGATCGATCGCGCGACCTGGATCGCGTTGCGTGCGCGCGACGACGACCGCGTGATGTTGCATTCCCTCGAGCAGAAGGAAGCGACGGAATTTTGCCTAACGAATCTGGAGAAGGGTCCGGTTTCCTGGAGCGAATACCTCAAGGGCGTCGCGTGGGCGTTGCGCGAAGAGGGTTACGAGATCAGCGGGTGGGAGGGAGTTAGCGCCTGCGAAGTGCCGATGGGGGCCGGGCTTTCTTCCTCGGCCTCGTTTGAGCTGGCGGTGGCGCGGGCTTTTGCCGAGGTCGGAGAATTCGCCTGGGATCCGACGAAGATGGCCCGGCTTTGTCAGAAGGCCGAGAACGAGTGGGTCGGGGTGAATTGCGGGATCATGGACCAGATGATCTCCGCTATCGGGGTGGAAGATCATGCGGTCCTGATCGATTGCCGCGATCTTTCCACGGAAGCGGTGCCACTCCCCGCCGGCGCTGCGGTGGTGGTGATGGATACCGGCACGCGACGCGGCCTGGTCGATTCCGCTTACAACGAACGGCGGAGAGAATGCGAAAAGGCCGCGCAGTTTTTCGGCGTGAAAGCGCTCCGGGATGTGAGCCTCGATGACTTCGAGGCGAAGAGCGCCGGATTGGACGAGATCACGCGGCGCCGCGCCCGCCACGCCGTGACCGAGAACGATCGCACCCAACGCGCTGCTGCGGCGATGAAAGCCGGACAAGCTGAGCTGCTCGGCGAATTAATCGACCAGAGTCATGAAAGCATGCGGGACGATTTTGAGATCTCCAGTGCACAGCTCGATATCATGGTCAGACTTGCGCGAGAGAGCGCGGGCTGTTTCGGTGCGCGCCTGACCGGCGGAGGCTTCGCCGGTTGTGCGCTGGCTTTGGTGAAAGATGAGGCGGCGTCTTCTTTCATCGATGAGGTCAGCCGGCGCTATGCCGAGGCGACGGGATTGGCCCCGCAACTCTATCTCTGCCGGGCGAGCAACGGCGCCGAATGCCTCTCCTGAAAAGCCGCTTCGGCACGGCTCGATCTTTCGCGGTGATTTTTTTCTATGTTGCAGCAAATGTTTCAGCGATTCTGTCCGCCCTAATTCATGCAAACGGTGCTTCCAGAGGCAGAACCAGTTGAAGCCGAAGCCGGCGCGTCCCCTCCGCGTCCGAATTTTCTGCGGCGCATCCTCGGGATGCGCTTCCTTGTCATCTCGATCGCCGTCCATGTCGTGCTTGGCCTGATCGCGGCCGTCTGGGTCGTGCAAACCTACAACGCGTCGCGCAAGCTCACCTTCCAGAGCGGCCCGCCCTCGCCCAACCGGGCGACGCGCGCGATCGAGCACAAGGTGCAGATGGCGAAAAAGCAAAGCACCATGACTGCGCCCGCGATCAAGCGCATCGTCAGCACCGGCATTGCAAAAGTGACCTTGCCCGAGATGCCGTCGATGCCGACTTCTCCGACCACGCCTAACCAAATGGCGGGAGCGAGTGGCGCGAGTCTCGGCGCGGCGGCCGGACCGATGGGAGCGGGCGGCGGCTCCGCGGGAGGCGGCCTGGTCTCGATGTTTGGCCTGCGCGAGGCGGCGGGCGGATCAAAGGGCGAGTTTTATGACCTGAAGCAGACTCCGGGACGGAAGGAGACCGGGATGGACAAGGACAAATACTCGAAGGTCGTGATCGATTTCGTGAAGGGCGGATGGAACCAGTCGACGCTGAATCCGTTCTACAAAGCGTCGAAGCCGCTGTATTCGTCGCAGTTCCTGATCCCATCGATCCAGGCAGATGAAGGACCGAAAGCGTTCCAGGTCGATCGCGATGTGAAGCCGTCGTTATGGCTGGCTTGGTACAAAGGGAACGTCATTCCCTCCGAGAGCGGGACCTTTGCCTTTGTCGGCGCAGGTGACGACGTGCTCTGTGTGCGCTTCAACGACAACACCGTCCTGAGTGCAAACTTCGACATCGACAACAACGCGCTCTCCCGGCCGACCGCCCGTTACGATTACGAATGGCCTCCGCCGCCGGCCTGGAAACAGGCGGGCGGATTCTCCAAAGGCCAATCCTTCCAGGTGGAAGCCGGCAAGTCGTATCCGATCGAGGTGCTGATCGGCGAACAACCGGGCGGCACCTTCCACGCCATCCTCTTGCTCGAGAAAATCGGTGCCCAGTACAAAAAGGACAGCCACGGCAATCCGATCCTGCCGGTTTTCCGGATGGGCGAAAACAAGCCGTTGGCGCTAAAGCAAGGCCAGACGCTGCCGCCGTACGAGGAGGGCGGCCCGATCTGGCGTGGGACTTCAGATACGAAACCGACCTCGGCCCTTGATGCGCTGAAAAGACCGTGAACCGGAGGCCCGCGTGGCCGCCGGCTACGGCCTCCGGATTCATGGGCAGGTCTATCCGCTTATTTCTCTAGTGCCGCGCTGCTTTGGTCTTTTCAGCCGACAAGGCGTCGAAGCCGGAGATCACGTCGAAGAGTTCTTCGTCGATGCTGCTTTGGCGGAGGCGATTGAAGCTGCCTTGGAGAGTGACCAGGAGTTCGTCGATGTTTTTATCGGCGCGCTGCATCGCGGCGAGACGGCTGGCGTTTTCGCTCGCGAGCGATTCGGCGCAGGCGCGGAAGAGCGAGACGAAGAGATATTCGCGGATGAGCGCGCGCAGTGTCTCTGTCCCGTCGCCGATAATCTCGGGCAGGTTTTTCGTCGGCCAGGGAAGTTTCTCCAGATTGCGGCGCCAGGTTTCGTCCAGGGGAAGAAGCCGCTGGCTCACCGGCTCGTAGCCCGCGCCGGAAGTGGGGCGGTTGTAGAACAGGTGGAGTTCGGTGACTTCGTCTCGACCGTGGTGCTTCTCGTGCTCGATGAGAATTTGTCCGATGAGTGGCGGGATGGCTTTGACGGAATTCGGAACCGCGAACGTTCCGAGTGGTTTCAAGCCCGCGTCCTGCAGGCGCGCCTGGACGCGCTCGCCGACGGCCCAGACCTGAGCTTTGTTCGTTAGGCCGGTCAAGGTTTTGACGGCGAAATCGGTCACAACCTCGTTGAACTGGCCGACCAACCCCTGGTCGGAGCCGAAGACGATGGCGCCGGTCGAAGTGACGGTCTTCGGCTTTTCCAAAGCGGCCGCGCCGGCGGCGCGAAAGCAGACGCTCAAACCGAGCTCGACGGTGTGGTAATAGTCGCCTAACGACTGCACCGATTTATCGTATTGACCGATACTCGACGCGGCGACGGCTTTCATCGTGCGCACGACCGATTGCAGATCGCCGGCGCTGGCGATCTTTCGGCGCAGGCTCTCCGTCGTGTTGCTCATGCTTTCGTTCCTGGCTTCATGCTCCGAGATCCGAGATGACTCGTGGCGGAAAGGCGGCGCGCAGGGCGTTGAGCACCGCCAGCACATCGATGACTTCCTGACTGATAGCTCCCGCGACCGGGCTCAGATCGCCGTTGGCGGCGAATGCCATTCCAACCAAGCTCAGCGCCATGCCGCCGACTGCGCTTTGCAAGGCGATCGAGCGCATCCGCCGGCTGATGTGCATGAATTCGTCCACCTTCTTGAGTGAATTTCCCATCACGACGACATCGGCCGCTTCTGCCGTGACGTCGCTGTTTTGGCCTATCGCCATGCCGACGGTCGCGGCCATCATGGCGGGGGCGTCGTTGATGCCATCACCGACGTAGAGCGTTCTCGCTTGCGCGGTTTCGGTGCGCACGATGGCCAGTTTTTGTTCCGGGCTTTGCTCGGCGCGCATTTCGGTGATGCCGACCTGCTCGGCCAGATAACGCACTTCCGATTCGCGGTCGCCGGAGAGAATCATGATGCGCTGGAACTGATGTTTCGGTCCCAGGTGTTGGATGAAAGATTTGCCTTCGGCGCGCGGCGCATCGCGCAGCCGGTAAGTGGCGGCGAAGCGATCGTCGATCACCACCACGCATTCGAGTCCGCCGGCGATGGGCGGGAGTTGCTCGGCGTCGGCGACATGTGCGGCCATGACCTTGCCGCGACTGGTGATTTCCACCGCGCGACCGCCGACGGTCCCGCGCAATCCCTGGCCGGGAGGTTCGCTTACCGCGGACGCTTGCTCGAGCGCCAACCCTTCCGCATTGGCCGCCCCGACAATCGCGCGGGCCAGCGGATGTTTGGAGTAAAGTTCGAGACTGGCGGCGAGCCCGAGCACTTCCTTTTGGGTGAAGCCGGGCACGACGAGCTGTTCGGTCAGCTTCGGTTCCCCGTAGGTGAGCGTTCCCGTTTTGTCGAAAATCGCGGTGCGGCACGTAGTGATTTGCTCGAGGACGGCGGGGTTCTTGATAATGATGGAACGCCGCGCCGCCAGAGAAATCGAGCCGATGATGGCGACTGGAATGGCGATGAGCAACGGACACGGCGTGGCGATGACGAGCACGGCCAGGAAGCGCACCGCTTCGCCGCTGAGCCACCAGGCAGCGAGGGCAATCGCGACCGCGACGGGCGTGTAGATCGCGCCGAGTTGATCCCCGAGCCGGCGCAAGTGCGGACGATTTTGTTCCGACTCGCGCATGACTTCGGTGATTTTCGCGTAGCGCGAATCGATCGCCCGGCGGGTGGCGTTGATCGTTAGGGCGGACTCGCCGTTGACCGCCCCGGAGATGACGCTGGAGCCGGGCGCTTTCGTGATCTCAAACGGCTCGCCGGTAAGAAAGGCCTCGTTCATGACGCCGTGGCCTTCGCGCACCGTTCCGTCGACCGGACAGATGTCGTGCGGATAAATCACGAGCGTGTCGCCGACGGCAATCTCGTCGAGCGCGACATCGGCGATCGCGGAATCCTGTTTACGATGCGCGACCGAAGGCATCCGTTGGGCGAGAGCGCGCAAGACGGAGGAGGCGTTGCGCAGGGCATAGCTTTCCAGCGCTTCGCCGCCGGATAACATCAGGACCACGATGGCGCCGGCGAGGTACTCCCCGAGGATCACGGACGTCACAATTGAAATGCCCGCGAGCAGATCGGAACCAAACTCGCGCCGCAGAAGTTTCCGAAGCAGTTCGTAAATCAGCGGGACGCCGCCGAGCGCGAGCGTGACGAGGAGGGGGATTTGGTAGCTGCGCGGACTGCTCTGGAGACCGAACCGCAGGACGAGATGCGCGGCGATCCCGGCGATCGCGACCACGGCGATGATCGTGGTGCGACGTTGCCAGACGCCTTTGGCGGGTGTGGTGTTGGCGGCAGCAATCACGGTTTCTTCTCGGCGGGGGCTTTCGGCTTCGGATGAAATGCGGTGAGCGCCTGGCGAGCGATCTCGGTCATCGTCTTGCGATCTTCGTCGCTCAACTTGTCGGCGGTGCTCAGGCGTTTCGTGACTTCCGCCGGAATCTTGGCCGCGGCTTCGCGAAGCGCCCGCTCGGCTTCCTTCATGCGTTCGAGCGGGACGTCGTCGAAGAGCCCCGCGCTCAATGCCAGGAGCACGGCGATTTGTTCCGGCACCGAAACGGGATCGAATTCCGGCTGCTCGAGACAAGCCCGAATGCGGCGTCCGTGCTCGATGATCTTGCGCGCTTCCTCGTCCAGGCGCGCGCCGAAACGGGAGAAGGTTTCGCGTTCCTCGAATTGCGCATAAGCGAGTTTGAGATCACCCGCCACAGCGCGGTAGGCCGCCAATTGCGCCTTGCCGCCGACGCGCGAAACCGATTTGCCGACATCGACCGCCGGGAGCACACCCAATTCAAAAAGCGACGGCGAGAGATAGATCTGCCCGTCGGTAATCGAGATGAGATTGGTCGGGATGTAGGCGGAAATGTTTTGCGCTTCGGTCTCGATGATCGGCAACGCGGTGAGCGAGCCGCCGCCGAGTTCCTTGCGCAAATGGGTGGCGCGCTCGAGCAGCCGCGAGTGAATGTAAAAAATGTCGCCGGGGAAAGCTTCACGCCCCGGCGGCCGGCGTAGCAATAACGAGAGCTCGCGATAAGCACGGGCGTGATGCGTGAGATCGTCGTAAACGATGAGCACGTCGCGGCCCGCTTGCATGAAATGCTCCGCGATGCTGGTTGCGGCATAAGGCGCGATGTAAGCGAGTCCGGGCGGATCGTTGCCCTCGGTGACGACCACGACCGTGTAATCCATCGCGCCCTTCTCGCGCAAACCGGCCACGGCTTTTGCGACCGCCGACGCGCGCTGACCAATGGCGCAATAAACACAGACGACATCGCGATCGCGCTGATTGAGGATGGTGTCGATCGCGATCGCGGTCTTGCCCGTCCGGCGATCTCCCAAAATCAACTCGCGCTGCCCACGGCCGATCGGAATGAGCGCGTCGATAACTTTCAATCCGGTCTGGAGCGGCACCGTCACCGGCGCGCGATCCATGATCGCCGCCGCCGGTCGCTCGATCGGCAAACGTTCGCTCGCAGCGACCGGCCCATTGCCATCGAGTGCTCGACCCAGCGGATCGATCACGCGCCCGAGCAATCCTTCGCCCACCGCCACGTCCATGACCCGCCCGGTCCGCTGAACTTCATCGCCGGCGTGCAAATCCTGATATTCGCCAAGCAGAACGACGCCGATTTCCCCCTCGTCCACGTTGAACGCGATCCCGAAAAGATCGTCGGGAAACCTGAGTAATTCCTCAAAGCCCGCATTGGGAAGACCGGCGACACGCGCGATGCCGGTGGAAACGCTAATGACCGTACCAATTTCGTGCGGCGCGAGTTGCGGCTCAAACGCCTCCCGCGCCTGATCGATTCCCGCGAAGGTGCGATCGAAGACGCTCTCCAGACTTTCCGGCGGCGCGTTCATTTACTTTTCACGACTGACTCGTGCTCGTTAGGCTGCGGCTTCGGCTGATCCTTCGCCTTCAAAAGTTCGTCGACGCCATGTTCCAAACCTGTGAGGTAATCGGCGATGCTCCAGGCGAGCTTTTGGCCGTTCGCGGTGAGTTCGATGCCGCTGACCAACTCGGGCGCGGTTTCGAACCGAAGTTTGATCTCGGCCGAGAAGGTTTCATTGAGCGCCTTTTGAATGGCGGCTTGGCGCTCAGCGGGGAGGTCGAACGCACTGCGGACGACTGCGGGATCGGACGGAGTCTTGAGAGCTTCGCCGAGGCTCGCTTTCGTCTTTGCGTCCAGCGCCTGCAGGCGTCGGATGAAAACATCGGCGGTTCGCTCTTCCAGGCCGGCCGTGGCGAGATCGGCCAGCGTCTTTCGCGTGATGGCAAAAACTTCCTCCTGCGTTCGGCGACTGATGGCCTGGCTCAGGTGTTGCGCGTCGTTTCGTAGCGTCTCGCCTCGCTTCGCGCTCAGGGTGTCGGCGGCTTTGCGCGCTTCGTCGAGGAACCGCTCGCGTTCGGCTTTCGCTTCGTCCGTTGCCTTACTCAGGAGGGCGGCGCGCTGCTGGTCGAACTCCTCGTTCTTGTGCTGGAAATCGTCGCGCTCCTTTTTCGCTTCGGCTTTTTTCGCAGCGGCGTCGGCCAGTTCGGCGGCGATCTTTTTCTCGCGCGCGTCGATCGCGTTGAGTATCGGTTTGTATAGAAAGCGCCTCAACAACCAGACGAGAATAAGGAAGTTGAGCGCCTGCGCCCCGACGGTGAACCAGTCGATGAGCATCGATTACTTTCCCGCCGCCTGCGCGATGACGTGATTCCAGAACGGATTCGCGAAGATCAGAATCATCGAAACGACAAAGCAGTAAATGGCGGTCGATTCGATCATGGCGAGGCCGACGAAGAGGGTACGCGTGATCGTGGCCGAGGCGTCCGGCTGCTGCGCCAGGGCGGTAAGCGCGGTCGCGACCGAGCGGCCTTCGCCGAGTGCCGGCATCATGCAGCCGATCCCAGTCGTTAGGCCGGCGGTGACGATCGAGGCCATTGCAATGAGAGTCATGTTATCCATAGGTGTTGTCCTTTGTTAGTTAGGTTGCTTTCGCCAGTTTGGGCTGACGTTTGCGGGTGGCCGCGGCGATGTAAACCGCGGCGAGAATGCTGAAGATGTAGGCCTGCACCATGCCGGTGAGGAGGCCGAGCGCGGTCATCACGATCGGGAAAATGAACGGCGTGATCGTGAGCAGAATGCCGATGATCATCGCCCCGCTCATCATGTTGCCAAAGAGACGGACGGCGAGCGCGAGGGTGCGCGAGAGCTCGCTGATGATGTTAAACGGCAACATGATCACCTTCGGCTCGGCGTAGGACTTGAAATAGCCGCCGAAGCCTTGGTCTTCGATGCCGAAGAGCGGCACGGCGACAAAGACGGAAAGCGCGAGCGCCACGGTGGTCGAAAGTGAAGCGGTCGGCGGCTCGTACCCGGGCAGGATGGTGCAGAGCGCGGCCGTGCCGAGGAAGAGGAAAAGGGTGCCGAGAAAGCCGAGATACTTCTCTGGGTTACGCAACCCGACCTCGGCGATTTGTTTGTTAATCCCGGTCACGATGATTTCCAAGAAATTCTGCCAACGAGTGCGTTTCAGTTCGGTCGTTAGGTTGCGCGTAATCAGGATCGATCCGATCGCGAGCACGATCATGATCCCCCAGGTGAGAACAATCGTGGCGTTGAGTTTGAAAAACCCATGCTGCCAATAGATCACTTGATCAGGACTAAGGTGCATGACTGGCCTCCGGCGTTTGAGAGTGATGATCTTCGGGGAGTTGGCGCGTAAGCCAGGTCACGACGAAGCGCGCAACAACGAAGCCGGCCAGACAGGCCAGCAAGCGTTTCCAATCACCGCGTCCGACAAGGTAGAATCCCGCCAGCGCGATGCCCATGCGCAGCAATGTGCTGCCGAGAAACCAGAGCGCTGGTTGTTTGGACGTAAGACCTTTGCGCACCGTCCACCAAAGGCCGCCGAAGAAGATCGTGCCGAGCAATAGTCCAGCCAGTCCCGCGAGCACCAACCACAATGAATCATTCATCGTCAGGCTCCTGTTCGTCGCGCATCGCCTTCTCTTCATTGGCGACCCAACGCCACGCGTTAAGGCAGCCGAGCGTGAGCCCGGCGACCAGGAGCGCGAGGGTCCACGGGTGATTTCCGGGATGATGTTTGTCGAGCCAGATGCCGAGCGCGGCGCCAAGCAAGGTCGGGACGACGACGGACCAGCCGATCAATCCCATCATGCCGAGCCCAAACCAGACACCGGGACTGGGATTGCGCCGCGCCTTCAGTTTGCGCGCTGCTTTGACGCCGATCTGTTCGGCGAAATCGGGCGATTCGTTAGGCGCGTTACACATGTTGAAAGCTGGCGAAGCGATGCAGAAAGCCGGTTTCCAATTTTGCCATGACCGAGCGGACGTTTCGTTCGGCTTCGTCGAGATTCAGGAACTCTTTCTTCACCGCGTCGCGCAGCTGTCCAAGATCGGTTCCGCCCAGCGCGCGACGCACCGAGACAAGGACATCCTGGCCGGTCTTCACCAGCACGCCTTCGTCCACGGCGACGAAGACTTCGCCTTCGGATTCCGTTTCGTAAATCAGGATCCCGGGCGCGAGCGAGGCGACGCAGTCGAGGCGCTGCGGGAGAAGGCCAAAGGAGCCATCCGGCGTCTCCGCGACGATGCGCGAGACATCGGTCTTTTCGGCGAAGACCTGAAATGGCAGGAGAATCTTGAGCTTCATGCGGCGGCCGCTGGCTCCGGTTTCGGTTGAGGTTTCGCGCTGGGCGCGGGGGCGGGTTTCGCTTTTGCTTTTGCTTCGTCGACCGCCCCGATCATGTAGAACGCGCTTTCGGGTAAATCCTTGAATTCGTCGCTCAAGATTCGCTCACAACCATCCAGCGCATCCTTTAGACTCACGAGTTTACCTTTCATCCCGGTGAACTGTTCGGTCGTAAAAAAAGGCTGCGTGAGAAAGCGTTCCAGCCGTCGCGCGCGGGCGACGATGTTGCGATCGTCCGGCGAGAGCTGCTCCAGGCCGAGCATCGCGATGATGTCTTTGAGATCGGCGTATTGCGCTAGCGTGCGCCGGATTTCCTGTGCCAGTTTGTAATGCCGGTCGCCGACGATTCCCGGCGTCGCCATTTTGGAACTGGATTGCAGCGGATCGATCGCCGGGAAAAGCCCTTCGCTCGCGCGGTGGCGCGAAAGGACAATCGACGCGGAGAGATGCGAGAAGGTGTGCACCGCGGCCGGATCGGTGAAATCGTCCGCCGGCACATAGACGGCCTGGATGGAAGTAATGGCGCCGGAATCCGTATTCGCGATGCGTTCTTCCAAGCCGGACAGCTCGGTCCCCATCGTCGGCTGATAGCCGAGACGCGATGGCATCTGGCCCATCAAACCGGACACCTCCATGCCGGCCTGGATGAATCGAAAAATGTTATCGATCAGCAGCAGGACATCGCGGTGTTCGTCATCGCGAAAATACTCGGCCATCGTTAGGGCGGCGTGGCCGACCCGGAAACGGCTGCCCGGCGGCTCATTCATCTGGCCAAAGACCATGACCATGTTCGGCAAGACGCCGGCTGCTTTCATGTCGCGATAGAGCTCCTCGCCTTCGCGGCAGCGTTCGCCGATCCCGCAAAAGATGCTCACGCCTTTTTGATGCGAGACGACGTTGTGAATCATCTCGGTGAGCAGCACCGTCTTGCCCACGCCCGCGCCGCCGAAGAGTCCGGCCTTCCCGCCGCGCTCCAAGGGCACGAGCACGTCGATGACCTTGATCCCGGTCTCGAAAATTTCCGACTTGGTCGAACGTCGATCCAGTGGCGGCGGATCGCGATGGACCGAACGCCACTGGATATCGGTCGGGGCCGGCTCGCGATCGATCGCGTTGCCAAAAACGTCGAACATGCGCGAGAGAATGCCTTTGCCGACCGGCGCCTTCAGCGGACCGCCCGTATCCTCCACCACCATGCCGCGGGCGAGACCTTGCGTCGGCGTGAGCGCAATCCCGCGCACGTGACGCGCGTCACTTTGCGCCAGGACTTCGATCACGATCTCTTTTTTCGCGCCCGTGCGCAGGACCGAGTAGATCGACGGCAGTTTGTCATCGAAGCGCACATCCACGACGCTACCGCGCACGGAGACGATCACACCTTTATTCGTTAGGCTGGATTCGCCGGTCATGCTGATCGCGTCCCGATCGCGGCATCGTATTCGCCACCCAACCACTTCCGCGCTTTGGCGGCTTCCGTGTGATCGAAGTATCGGACCGCAGCTTTCGTGAACGGTTTGCCGAACGTCGCCATACCGTGCTGCCATCTATTTTCCCCGACCATCGCGAGCCGTTCGATGTCAGCGAAGTGTGCCACACCGAATTTCAAGTCCTCCCATGCCGCACTAGCTTCCCAGCCGTGGAAGCCGGTCATGTCGAATAACACGCGCAACTTCCCGTGCACCTGGACGAGTCTCTCGAATTCGGGCACAAAGTGCTCGTAATCTACTTTTAGCAGCTTCCCGCTGACGTGAACGACGAGAATCTTGCCGCCGTTTTCTTCACTGAGTTGAATCGGCATTTTGCACTCCTTCAGTTTGTTTCTGGGTTGTGTTGTTTGATCGTTCGCTTGCGTCCCACTTCCAGTTCCGAATCTCCGGCAGGTCCTGGCCGTTCTTATCAATGTATTGCTTGTGCTCGATCAGCTTGGCTTGGAGTTGCTGCTTGAGGGCGATGCCTTTTTCGCCGGTTTGTGGCAGGCGATCGATGGTGTCCATCACGAGGTGGAACCGGTCGAGATCGTTCAGCACGGTCATGTCGAAGGGCGTGGTGATCGTGCCTTCTTCCTTGTAACCGCGGACGTGGATGTTGGCGTGGTTCGCGCGGCGATAGGTCAGCCGGTGGATCAACCACGGATAACCATGGAAGGCAAAGATGACGTGTTTGTCCTTCGTGAAGAGCGCATCGAAAGCGTTGTCGCTCAGGCCGTGCGGATGTTCGCTGGACGGTTGCAGTTTAAAAAGGTCCACGACGTTGACCACGCGGACTTTTAGGTCGGGCAGATGTTCGCGCAGGATGGAAACGGCGGCCAATGTCTCCAGCGTGGGCACATCGCCACAGCAGGCCATGACAACATCGGGTTCGTTGCGGGCGTCATTACCGGCCCATTGCCAGATGCCGATGCCTGCGGTGCAATGTTTGACGGCTTCGTCCATCGTCAGCCATTGCGGTGCCTGATACTTGCCGGCGATCACGACGTTGACGTAGTGGCGGCTGCGCAAGCAATGATCCCAAACCGAAAGCA
>JBKJNW010000197.1:0-4603 GCA_046593335.1 Chthoniobacterales bacterium
CATGATGTTAAAGGAAGCGCAGGAGCGCGGCGCGAAACTGATTCGCGGCAGCGCGATCAAAGGCCTGAAAAATGCCGACGGATCGCTGCGTGGAATCGTGATTCGCCGGCCGGACGGAACCGAGGATGAGATCGAAACCAAGGTCGTGCTGGATTGCTCCGGCCAGGCCACCTTCCTCGCCAATCAAAAAATCACCGGCCCCAAATACATGGGCAGCTACGACAAACAGGTCGCTTTCTTTTCGCATGTGCGCGGCGCGCTCCGCGACAGCGGCACGCAGGGCGAAACGGCGCGTGACAACACCCTCATCTTTTACGCGCGCAAATTTCATTGGGCCTGGTTCATCCCGATCGACAAGGACATCGTCAGCGTCGGCATGGTGACGCCACGGGCGAACTTCGTCGAAAAAAAGCAGACGCCGGAGAATTACTACCGAAGCGAGCTTTTCAATATCAACCCGGAGCTGCCACGCCGGATCGAGAAACTCGACCTGGCCGAGAAAGTGCACGTCATCCCAAACTACTCTTATCAGGTGCGCGGGTTTTGCGGGAAAGGCTTCATCTGCATCGGCGATTCGCATCGCTTCATCGATCCGATTTTTTCCTTCGGTCTCACCGTCACCATGCGCGAAGCGGAATTCGCCGCCCCAGTCGTGCGGCAATATCTCGAGGGCAAGCTGGACGATAAAGAAAACCCTTTCGAAGAACTCCAGATGGCGGCGGAGAAGGGCATCGATAACCTGGAAGACATGATCGATCTCTTTTGGGAGCAGCCGTTCGCCTTCTCTACCTTCGTTCATTTCCGCTACACCGAACAGATGACCGACGCCTTTGCCGGCCGGATTTACGAGCACGAGCATCAGCCCTCGACCTCGATTCTTTCCTTCCGGAAATTGCTCAAACGCACGCGCGAATGCGGTGCCGATGATTATTCCATCCCGATCGGCTCGCGTTACCATCCGGAACGGGCGCCGCTTTGGGAACCGGACTCACCGGTCCAAGGAACGGAAGAGTGGATCAAGCGCGGCCGCGGCGAGCAGGCCTTGGTCGAGGTCTAGGCCCACGCTTTTCAAAGCCACCGTTCCCGCAACTGGCGGCCGCGGCGCGCGAACTAGATTTCGTTTCTGCTCGCCAAGCGGGAAAGGTGGATTTAGATAACGCGCAATGCCCGCGCGTTCCAACAAGCAGCCCGTCACAGTCGTCACCGGCGGCGCCGGCTTTCTCGGCTCGCACCTGACCGATCGTCTGCTCGCCGAAGGTCATCGCGTGATCGCGATCGACAACCTGATCACGGGCCACCTGACGAATATCGAACACCTCGCGGGGAATGAGAATTACCGCTTCATCAAACAGGATGTAACCCAGTATCTCTTCGTTCCGGACGAGATCGATTACGTCTTCCATTTCGCTTCTCCCGCCAGCCCGATCGATTATCTCGAACTCCCGATCCCGACCTTGAAAGTGGGCGCGCTCGGGACGCATAACACCCTTGGCCTGGCCAAGGCGAAGAAGGCAACTTTCCTGCTCGCCTCTACTTCCGAGTGTTACGGCGACCCGCTCGTTCATCCCCAGAAGGAAGATTACTGGGGCAACGTCAACCCGATCGGGCCGCGCGGCGTTTACGACGAAGCGAAACGTTTCGCCGAGGCCATGACCATGGCCTACCACCGTTACCACGGCATCGACACCAAGATCGTCCGCATCTTCAACACCTACGGACCGCGCATGCGTTTGCGCGATGGCCGCGTCGTGCCCGCCTTCATCGGCCAGGCGCTCGGGGGCACACCGCTCACGATTTTTGGCGACGGCGCGCAGACCCGCTCCTTTTGTTACGTCTCCGATTTGATCGACGGCATTTTCCGCCTCTCGCAATCGGACTTCCACGAACCGGTCAACATCGGTAACCCGCGGGAGATGACGATCAAACAATTCGCCGAGGAAATCATCCGCATCACCGGGACGAAATCGGGGATCGAATACAAGCCCCTCCCGGTGGATGACCCCAAAGTGCGGCAACCCGATATCGGACGCGCGAAAAAGATTCTGGACTGGGAACCGAAGGTCGAATTTGAGGAAGGGATCGTGCGCACGATCGATTATTTTCGCCAGTGGCTTGAACGGGCCGCGCAGCGCTGAAGAAAGACTGGCCGGCGGCGGTACTGGATTTCTGCAAATTGCTCGCTTTCCAGCCGCCCTTCATCTCAAATGCCAACTCCATGCATCGAAAAATTGCCCTAACGATCCTGCTCGTCGCCTGCGCCGGCACCCTTTTCGCCCAAAACCGCGCGGCCGATTTTGCGGTCACGAAAGTCACCCGCAACCTCATCGCTTCGCCGGAATTCAACTACAGCGGCGCTGAAACCTACCGCACCAACTCGCGCGATCGCTGGCTCGAGGTGGAAGTGGAGTTTTCGTCCGCGCTCGAGTTCACCGAGGAGCTGACCTTGAAGTATTTCATTCTTCTCAATGGCAAACTGCTCACCGGCGAAGTGACGCACGTGAACATTCTGGGCGGCAAGGAGCTGCGCTCCGTTCTTTACATTCCGCCGCGCGCCGTCGCTCGCGTCATGGCCAATCGACCGCTGACCGCGAACGCGGTCGAGAACGTCGCGGTGCAGATCGTGCAACAAGGCATCGTCAAGGACGAGCAAAACCTGGCCCGCTCCCGTCCGCAATGGTACAGCGGCCTGACCGCGGTCACCGGCCTGACCTTGAACAAGAATGAAACGCCGTTCGCGCCGCTCTACTGGGATCGTTACGAGCAGATCAAGCCGGCCGGCCGTTAGTCGCGCTCCATGCCGGCCGTTCCACGCATCGTTAGCCTCAACCTCGGCTCCCAATCGTTAGGTCTGGCGGAATTTCAGGCGCAGCCAAACGGTGGCCTCGTCCTCAGCGGCTACCGCCTGCGCGAAATCCCGGCCGACCCGGCGACGGAGACGGATCGCAACCGCCAGATCAGCGAAGCCCTGCCCGCCATGATGCGCGAGCTCGGGATCAAGAGCGGTCCGGTCGATTACGCCGTCTCGGGACAATCGGTTTTCGCCCGCTTCGTTAAACTCCCCTCGGTCGATCCGGAAAAGATCGACCGCATCATCACCTTCGAGGCGCAGCAAAACGTCCCCTTCCCGATCGAGGAAGTGGTTTGGGATTACCAACTGGTCGGATCCGGCGATGCGGAAAAAATCGAAGTCGTCCTCGTCGCGATCAAAGCCGATCTCCTCGAAGGCATCAATCACGCGGTGGAATCGGTCGGCCTGCAAACCACCCGGGTCGATGTCGCAACGATGGCGCTCTACAACGCCTTTCGTTTCAACTACAGCGAGCTCAGCGGCTGCTCGCTTCTGATCGACATCGGCGCGCGTACGACCAACCTGCTCTTTGTCGAGCCGGGCAAGGTTTTCAGTCGCAGCATCCCGATCGGCGGCGGCTCGATCACCTCCGCCATCGCGAAGGAATTCAACGAACCTTTCGTGGCCGCGGAGTTGCGCAAAAAACAGGACGGGTTCGTTAGTCTGGGCGGCGCCTACGCCGAAGCTTCCGACCCGGAAGTGGCCCGCGTCTCCAAGCTGGTGCGCAACACCATGACGCGTCTCCACGCCGAGGTCGCGCGCTCGATCAGTTTTTATCGCACCCAGCAGCAGGGCAACCAGCCGCAGCGCGTCTTCCTTTGCGGCGGCACCGTCAGCACGCCCTACATGCGCGAATTTTTCCACGAAAAACTCCAGTGGCCGATCGAGTTTTTCAATCCCCTGCGCAACGTCACGGTCGCAGAGGCGGTCCCAATCGAGCAGGTCGCGCACGCCGCCCATTTCTTAGGCGAACTCGTCGGGCTCGCCCTTCGCAGCACCATGACCTGCCCGATGGAGCTGAACCTGCGCCCGGCTAACGTCGTCCGCCGGCAACGGCTGACGCAGCGCCGGCCGTTTTTCGTCCTCGCGGCCGCCTGCTTCATCCTCGGTCTTCTCGGCTGGGGCTTTTATTTTCAACGCGTCGCGCACGTCGACACGCAGGTGGCGGAAAACCTGCAGGTCGAGGTCGACCGAATGCATGGGATGGAGGCGCGCATCGGCAGCCTGCGCAAGGAAGCCAGCGCGCTCGATGCGATGGCAACGCCGCTCCTCAGCGTGATCAACGATCGCGGAGTTTGGTTGCGCATTCTCGACGACCTGAACGCCCGGCTGCCCAAGGAAAACATCTGGATCACGGAACTCGCGCCTACTTCTGCCGGGCGAATCATCGGCGAAACGGCGCCCGGCGCGGCTCAGCCCGCTCCCGCTTCCGCGCGCAGCGTCGCTCTTGGCGCCAAAGCGGTCCCCATGATCGACGGCGTTTTCGTGCGCGGCCTTTATCTTTCCAACCCCAAGCAGCAGGAAATCGTGGTCGATTATTTCCGCAACCTCCTCGGCTCATCCATCTTCGAGATCGATCCCAACCGGCAATCGGAAGTGATCAGGCCGAGCACGCCGACGAGCACGGAGTGGGCTTATCCCTACGAGTTGCGCCTGAAATTGCGCCAGCCTTTTGCCCTGCCATGAATTGGTTTAACCAAAACCGTTTTCTTGGCTTCTTCCTCGCCGCGCTCGGCCTCGCGACGTTGCTGAGCG
>JBKJNW010000019.1:0-2774 GCA_046593335.1 Chthoniobacterales bacterium
GAGCTGCTGGCGAGATTTCTCGCGGGCGTCGATCGGCCCTGTCGAATCGCGCAGGCTAAGGTCGAAAAGGAATCGATCGTCGAAGTCTTTTCGCCCATTCGGCGCAAACCTTACCCGCCCGCTGGATACACCGGCATCCGGCTTTATGCCGAGCTGGCCGAGCTCATCCGTTCGCGCCGTTCCGTCATCGTTTTCACCAATGTCCGCTCGGCCGCGGAGCTGCTCGGGCTGCGCCTGAAAGAGCTTCTGCCCGAGCTGGCGGACCAGATCGAGACGCACCACGCCTCGCTTGATCGCAGCGTGCGGATGGAGGTGGAAGACAGGCTCAAGAATGGTGAACTGCGGGCGGTGGTTTGCTCCACCAGCCTCGAGCTTGGAATTGACATTGGCGCGGTCGACCTCGTCGTGATGGTGGCGACGCCGAAAGGCGTCTCGCGCGCGATTCAACGAATCGGCCGCTCCGGGCATTCCCTGAACAAGAGCAGTCATGGCGTGCTGGTCGCGACCAATATCAACGACCTGGTGGAAGCGACCGCGACCGCTCAACTCGTGCGCGAGGCGGTGCTCGACCCGATCCAGGTCTTGGAAAAGCCTAACGACGTCCTCGCCCAGCACATCGTGGGGATGGCGGCGCTCGCCCCGATCGCGGTCGCGGAGGCATTCGCAATCGTTAGGCGGGCCTATCCTTTTCGCGCGCTGGAACGCGACGAGTTCGAGCATGTCCTGGAATACTTGACCGGCGGCGGGGCATCGCTGGAGCGCCAATACACTGGTCTTTTTGGCAAAATCGCGATCGCAGACGACGTCATCTCGCTCGCGCATCCGCGGGTGACGCGCGAGTTCCTGGTCAATATCGGGACAATTGTCTCGGAGGGATTCGTCAGTGTCCTGCTCGGCCGGCGCCGGCTCGGCTCGGTCGAGGAGGGCTTCATCAAGCAGCTCCAGGTGGGGGACCTGTTTGTCCTCAGCGGGCGCGTCGTTAGGCTGATCGACACCGGGGTGCAGGAGGCTTACGTTGAACGGGCCGATGGCCATCTCCCGACCATCCCGCGCTGGAACGCGGCCAAGATGCCCCTCACTTCCGGATTGGCCAATGCGGTGCGGAATCTACGCGGCGACTTGAACGCCCGGCTCCTTGGCGGAACGGACGCCGATGCGATCGACTGGTTGGTCGAGTCGTACCGAATTTCGATCGCCAACGCGCAGCCGATCGTGGAGTTTTTCCGCGCCCAGCTCGTCGTTTCCGAAATCCCGGTCATGGGCAAACTGCTGATCGAGCTTTATCGCGAGGGCGAGCACTCACACTATTTCTTCCATTCCCTCATCGGCCGGAGCGCGAACGATGCTCTCTCGCGCATCGTGGCCTGGCGGGTGCAGGACCGGATCGGCGGCAACGCGCTCGTGACGATCGATGACTATGGATTTCTTCTCACTCTGCGGCGGTTCCAAGAGCTGCCGCTGGCGCAATGGAAAGGCTGCTTCCGCCGGGCGGAAGCGGAGGAGGATTTGCATGCGGCCTTGCGCGGCTCGGAGCTGGTGAAGTGGCAATTCCGCGGAGTGGCACAGACCGGCCTGATGGTGCCGCGCAATCTGCCCGGCCGGGAACGGAAGCCGCGCCAGTTGAGCTGGAGCTCGGAAGTTCTTTTTCGTGTCCTGGAACAACACGAGCCGGATCATCCGCTGCTCGAGGAAGCTTATCGGCAGGCGACCCACACCTTTCTCGACGCCGAGACCGCCTATCGATTTCTCGACGACGTGCAGGAGTACGAATGGAACCTGCGCGAACTGCCGGTGATCTCGCCTTTTTCCTTCCCGATTTACGCGAGCAAGATCAAAGAGAGCATGATGCTGGAAGACCCGGCGGCGGCGCTGGAGCGGATATATTTTGAGATGTATGCGCGGGTCGAACAACTGACCGGAAATCCTTCTCCTGCTCTTGCTCCTGATCCTGCTCCAATGAGGGAGACACGGAAGGCGGGAAAGATTAGGAGCATGAGCAGGAGCAGGAGCAGGAGCAGGAGTAAGAGCGAAGAGTAGAAGGGTCAGCGGAGCGGCGGACGAGGGCAGATTGGTTTGAGCTTTTGCAGGCCGTTGCGCTTGCTGCGCACGAACCATTCATATGGCTCAATGTGAAGTTTGCGGAAACGATTACGAGAAAGCGTTTGAGGTGATTATGGCGGGCAAAAAGCACGTCTTCGACAGCTTCGAATGCGCAATTCACGCCTTAGCGCCCAGGTGCGAAACTTGCGGTTGCCGCGTCATCGGACACGACGTGCAGGAGGGCGATCGCATTTTCTGCTGCGCCCATTGCGCGCGGGCCGATGGCGGCACCGATTTGAAAGATCACGTCCCTGGTTAATCCTGGCGGCGTGGTGCGCGGCTGCCGCAATTTGTTTTGGACGCCGGCCTTATCAGCGCGGGCCACATCAAGACCAAACCTCACTTTCGCATCACGCGATACTGTCCTTCTAGCACGAGCACGAGTTAGGCAGGAGACCGGGAATTGAAATTGTGCTTGGATTTGATACCTTGGGGTCTCCCAAAAAACGGGGGCGTACTGGTTTCGACTGATTGTTTGAAGCGCAGGCGGCATGTCGAGGATGGTTCGTTGGCCTCGTTAAAATCCGGACCAAAAAAAATAAATGCAGATCACCAAGATCTCGCTCTCGCGGCTTAATTGACTGCGATGTCCCGGGCTGGACGCCTGCTACGGCTCGGGACATGGACAGCAGGCTAATCGGACGGCGGAGTGACCGCGCCGGACGGTGAAGGAA
>JBKJNW010000032.1:0-5849 GCA_046593335.1 Chthoniobacterales bacterium
TTCGCGCTCAACGCGTCGGCTCAACAGGCCGACCAGGAAATCGCCGATGCGGTGATGGCATCGGTCAAAGCGCAATGGGCGGCGGATATCAAAAATCCGGCAAACATTGCTGAGCAGTCGAAGGATCAGTCGGAAGACTACACGGAACTAAACGGCCAGTACGCAACGCGGATTGATGGGAAGGCGACGAATTCGCGTCTGGCGGAGGGAGCGGCGAAGGGCTCCGAAAAACGGATCGCGGCGGAAATGCTTAATCCCAAGGTCCAGGTATACAATGGGGATGTAGCCATTCTCACTTACAACTATGCCGGCCTGACGATCGACAAAGGGGGGAAGACGACACCGGGCCGGGCAAAATCCACACGCATTTTTGTGAAAAAGGACAACAAATGGATGTTGGTCCACGCAAACTTCGCGGCGGATCCACTGCCAAAAGACTAAGACGCTCGAAAATCTGATCGGGGCCGCCAAGATGCGTTTTGCGTTATTGGCGGCCCTTATCTTGTCGGGTCGTGTCTCTACCTTTGATATTTGAGCTGTGGGCCCGCGGAGCCTAAGACGTTGCTTGTCTTCGTCAGAAACTCGCAATACTAAACTCGCGGCTGATTATCATTCCTCCTATGCCAAACATCCCCGGCCTGCGCAGTTGCTACGATAAAGTCGGGCGCCTGATCTATTTCGGGCGGATGCTGGACAAGATCCGTCTGCACGCCGCCGGGCAGCTGCCGTCGGATTACGTGGAGAACCTGGGCGAGCCACAACCATTCACCCTCGATGGACGTTGCTGCCGTTTCCTCGGCGTGCCCTACGCCGAGATCAAGAGCCACGCCCTCACCGGCGAAACCGACGACGCCATCCTGGCCTGGGCGCATGCCCACGGCACCCCGCGCACCGACGAAGAATGCCACGTCTGGAATCGCTTCATCGCCAAGGTCGGTTGGCGCGACGAACGCAGCCACGTCCTCCCTGACCGCATCCGGGAAAGCGGCCTCACTGGCAAACCAATCGAGACCCTCATCGACCACATCGAATTCGACGAAGGTCGCGACCCGGTCACCGACCGCGCCTGGGAAAAAATCTAAGCGCTACCCAGTTAACCGGATGCGCTGAACAACTCTTTAGTCCCGATCCGGGAGCGAGTGTTACGCTGACTGCGCGGCGACATACTGCGTCCGCCGACGGCGGTGAATGGTGCGCGACGTCCGCAGGATGGGGAAAGAAGGATGTAAACGAGGCTGCTCCAGTTTCGGAAAAAAGGGACGCGGGCGAGAAGAGCCGCGAGGAGTCCCATCCCGACGAGCGTCACAAGTCGGAAGATCTGGTAGCGAGTGTCGAACTTCTCGAGTTCCGTTAACTCGAGCGCCTCGCGCATGCGATAGGCGTGCAGGTAAAGGAGCAGCAGCGCGAGATAAACTGCGGCAAAGCCCAAGCCGTAGATGACCAGCAGCGTGGAAAACTCGGAGCGCGTGATGCTAACGGGCTGCGCGGGCCCGCCGAAGAGAAGGCCGGTGATGCTGAAGTTGAAGAGAAACTTCAGCGGGTAGACGTAGAAGAGAACAAGGAAAAGCATGAGGCAGGTGAGGAAGCGCGCACTTCCATCGTCGAGTCCGTAGCGACGGCAGTATCGGTAGTGGCCGTTCCAAAGCAGGGCGAGAAAGAGGAAACAAAGGGCGAAGGCCGGAAAGCCGCGCATCGTCGCGATCAGGTCCGGAAACGTCTTCGGCACATCGAGCGATACCACGAGCAACGTGAGCGCGAAGCCGAAGACCGCATCGCTAAACGATTCGAGCCGCGTGATCTCTCGCCCGCGCATGCGAAAGCCGATGAAGTCTGGCGATTCACCAGCGCGCTTGCCAGAAGTCATGTGCACTTCAATAACCACCGCGAATCAGCAAGACAAGAAGCAACGCTGCGGACTTCTTTACCCGAGACATCAAGTCCCGGATGCGGAAAAGGTCGCGTTGGAATGGACGGAAGCGCTGACGAAGAGCGGCGGTGCGGTGCATGAGGCTAGCCCGCCGCACAGTCCAACTGGTGTCGTCGCCAAGATGACAGCTTCCACCGTGGCCCAATACCTCGCCGCGCTCAACGCCGTGCGCAAGGCGCTCAATGAGAACCTGCCGGACGGATATGAGGAGGGCATGCAGTTCTGCGGATTCTTCTACCTGGTAAGCCTGCCGACCTGATAGAACGTTGCGCTGATGAAGAAGATTTCGTGCAGCTTGCTGATAACCGGATCGTTGCTGATTTCCCTGTTCGCGTTCGCCTTGGATCAACCGGACCCGGCGGCACAGGTCACCCGACTCGCGGACGCTTATGTGAAAGCTTACATCGAGCGTTTTCCGGAGAACGCCGCTTTCGCCGGGATGACACTGCCTCATAACGATCGATTTCTCGATAACTCTGTGGCCGCTTATCGGGCGTGGGAGCAGCGCGAAGACGGCTGGCTCGATGAGCTATCCAAACTTGATGAGTCTGCGCTGGTCGGTAAACCGGAATGGGTTACCTACGGATTTCTCCGCGAAGCGCTGGAAGCTGCCCGCGGCGTGCGTGTTTGCCGGCAAGAACTCTGGACGGTCAACCAGATCAATGGCTGGCAGGCGACGATGCCGGACTACGTTGGCGTCCTTCCTTTAGGGACGCGGCAGCGGCGTCAGGACCTGCTCAAGCAATGGAGCACGCTACCGCAGTTCCTCGAGAATGATGTCGCTAATCTCAAAGCCGGGCTAGCTGCGGGGTATTCCACGCCGAAGCACAATGTCGAGCTGGTGATTGCGCAGCTGGACGGCTACTTAAATGTCCCGGTGGAGAAATCGCCGCTCTACGGACCGGCGCTGCGCGATCCCGATCCGGCCTTCGTCGCGAGCTGGAAAAAGCTGCTGACCGACACGACAGCGCCGGCTATTCGCAAATATCGCGAGTTCCTCACGACAACCTATCTGCCTAAAGCGCGCACGGAAATTGGTGTGTCGGCCAATCCGAATGGAGCTTCCTGTTATGCCGCCTCGTTAAGAGCGCAAACCGGACTGACCATTTCGCCGCAGGAGATGTACGACAGGGGCAAGCGCGGCGTCGAGGAACAGCAGGCCATGGTCAAAGCTCTGGCGAAAAAGGTCTATGGCACTGACGATCTAAGTCAGCTGCGCAGCAAGCTGGACGCTGACCCCGACAATCACTTCAAAACGCGGGATGAGGTGATGGCGTATTCCCAAGCGGCGGTCGATCGCGCGTGGCAGGCCTTGCCCAAAGACTTCAGCCTCATTCCGAAAGCGAGAGTCCGGATCGAACCGATCGGAGTGTTCGATGAAGAACATGGAGTCCCTCATTACGTGCCAGCCTCCGCGGATGGCAGCCGGCCCGGCACATACTACATATCCCTCTTCGAACCCGAGAAGCAGTTGAAGTCACGCGTCGAGATGGTGGCCTTCCATGAGACCGTCCCGGGTCATCACCTACAGGGCGCGATCGCTCTCGAGTTAACTAAGTCACATCCGATTACGCACCTGATCTGGAACGGTGGCTTCGGTGAAGGTTGGGCCGTGTATTCTGAAAGTAAGCTGGCGATGGAGATGGGACTGTTTAGTTCCGAGCGCAACCAGTTAGGCGAGCTCGTGCAGTTTCCCACCGGCATGGTGGCGGATCCCGGCATTCACGCCATGGGCTGGACCCGGCAGCAGACGATCGATTACTTCCTCGCCACGCGTCCCGATTACTCGGCTAAGCTGGCAGAATCGCAGACGGATCGGATCGTCGTGACGCCAGGGCAGTTAACTACTTACTGGGCGGGCGCTCTCGAAATTATGGCGCTGCGCGGGCAGGCGCAGAAGGTGTTAGGCGATAAGTTCGATGTCCGCGCCTTCCACGACGAAGTTTTGAAGAATGGTTCAATCACCCTTCCGATGCTTCGCGAAAAAATCGGTCGCTGGCTGACGGCCTCCACCCGGCCTTCGAAGTAATAGACTCTGGTTAGCGGCAAGTAAGAAGGAGGAATCGAGATGGCAGCCGCCACCGTGGCAGAATACCTCGCCGCATTCCCCGCGGATCGCCGCGCCGCGCTCAATGCCGTGCGCCAGTTGATCAATGAGAACCTGCCGGTCGGATATGAGGAGGGCATTTAGTTCGGGATGATCGGCTGTTGCCTCATCCGCCCCAACGCCGGGCAAGCGTTCCTCGAACTTTTTACTTTAGACTTTAGCCTTCCTACTTTCCCACTGCACATAGCCCATGAGCAGGCGGAGAGGGCGCTCATAGGCAAGGGAAGAGCGCCTCTTCCTGCTGTATCAAATATTCCCCTGACCCTATTCTTCTCTCGGGCTTGCATCGTGAACACTGCCGAAAAATGTTGACCACCTTCAGTCCTTCTGGGTAAAAACGGCGGGACAGGAGTTCTGATGAGAAATCCAAAAAGCACGTTCACGCGGCCGCGATTGCGAAATGTTCTCTGCTCACTCTTCTTCGTTGCAGCCGGCATAGCCGTAGTAGGGGGAATCGGCTCCTTGCGCGCAATTCCTCAACGCGCACATGAGTCGACTTCTCCTGAAGACGATAGCTCCGGCCAAATCGATCCGTCGTGCGACTTGTACACGGCCTTGGATGAGAAGTTCGATGCAGTGAACCCGCCGGATCTGCCCCCTTTTTGGACGGCGATCAATGGGATCGATCCCGATGGTGTTTTGTGGCAAACTTCGGCTTCTGGAGTGCCGAGCCCGCCCTACGATACGGCACCTAATGCAGCGTGGGTTAATGATCCGCCTGTCATCAGCGACAAGTACCTCGATGCGCCAGGCGTTTCCGCCACGGAATCCTCGTACGTGCAGTTGACCTTCCAGCACAACTTCAACCTTGAAGCATCGGACCAGGATCCCAACCTCGGCTTCGACGGGGGCGTTCTGGAGTTGAGCGTGGACGGCGGAAATACATTTCAAGACATCACTGTTTGGGGCAGCTTTGCGGCTGGTGGCTATACCCGCACGATTGCGACCAACCGAGGCAGTCCGATTGCCGGTCGCCCAGCCTGGAGCGGAAACTCGGGAGGCTTTATCACGACGATAGTGAACCTGCCGCCAGAGCTTCTGAATGCGGTGCTGCGTTGGCGAATGGCGAGCGATAACACTGGCTCGAGCGAAGGCTGGCGCGTTGACACAACTAAGGTTGTTTGGTGCCACTTCTCAGGAACGCCAACGCCGACGCCCACTGCAACGCCTACACCACAACCGGTCACGCTCAGCGCCTCGGGCCGCAAGGTGGGTGGAATAAATACGGTGCGCCTCACCTGGAGCGGGGCGACCTCAACCAACATCGACGTGTACCGGAATGGCAAGCCGCCAATCGCGACGGTACCGAACACTGGCACCTATATCGATTCCACCGGCGACACCGGGCGGGCCAGCTACAGATATCGGGTGTGTGAAGCTGGCACCTCGACCTGCTCCAACGATGCGACAAAGAGGTTCCCGTAATAGAGGCACAACCCGGCCACTTCTCTATTAACGCCGACCCTGCTGCGACGACAACTGCTACGGCGAATCAGGGGCCAGGACCTAAGATCGATACTCCTGTTTCCGAGCGTTGTATCCGGCGGGCTATGGCGAGAATCCCAAAGTGTTGCGCTCGCCTCGCAGAAGTCGGGCATGGTGCTTCACTTCCTCTGCTTTTACGGTGATCCCACTCTCTCAAGCTGGTTCATCAGTGAATGGAGCGGGTGGGAAGGAGCGACATCGAACGGAAAGCCACGAGGTAGCGGAATGGAGCGCGCTGGGAAGCCGCGACATAGACGGGAGCCCCAAAGGGTAAGCGGATGGGAAATGCGCGAATCAAAGCGAGTCGGGAGACGAGCGAATCAATACCAG
>JBKJNW010000054.1:0-25741 GCA_046593335.1 Chthoniobacterales bacterium
CAAGGCACAGGCTGCGAGAAAATCAGGCTCATCGCGCTCGGGTGGTGAAATGGCAGACACGTACGTTTGAGGGGCGTATGCCGCAAGGCATGGGGGTTCAAGTCCCCCCCCGAGCACTCTTTTTCCCCAAACCCCGTCTCTCCTATTGCTCCTTCCCCTGCTCGTAGGCGAAGAACTCCGAGGCGAGGCGCAGAACCTGCATTTAAGCTCCCACAGTGGGACACGGCGATATCGAGCAAGAGCAGGAACGCGACTGGATCAAGGTCGATCTGCACATCCACACCCTCGACGATCCGAAGGATCATCTCGATTACTCCGCGCACCAGCTGCTGGAGCGCGCGCGGGAACTCGGCTTCGGCGCCCTCGCCATTACCCTGCACGATAAAGTTTTCGATCGCGCGGAGGTCTTCGCTGACGCCGCCGCTATGGGCATCATCCTCATCCAGGCCGCCGAGATGCGGCTGGAAGGCGCGGACGTCGTGCTCCTGAACGTCCGGCCTAACGAAATCGAAAACCTTCGTACTTTCGCTGATTTACGGGAGTTGCGCGCCCGCCGCGGCACATCGCTTTTTTGTTTCGCGCCCCATCCTTTCTTTCACCTCGGCGCCTCGATCGGCGAACGGCTCCTGCAGGAAATCGATTGTTTCGACGCGATCGAGATCTGCCATTTTCACAAGGGCCTTTTTGATCTCAATCGCCGCGCTCGCCGCGTCGCCCAGGCGCACCAGAAGCCGCTCCTCGCCACTTCCGACGCCCATCGCCTCCATGCCTTCGGCGGACATTACACCAGCATCCCGCGCCCGCCCGCGCCGACGGTCGTGGCCATCCTCGAAATTCTGCGCACCGGGCCGCGCCGCCTAACGAGCCCCTCTTCCACCTGGCGCGATCTCTTCAACGTCTGGTACTTCGTCTTCATCAAGCATCCACTGCGCAGACGTTTCGGCCGTGGCCGGGTCCATCGCTGCGCAAGTTGACGCTGGCGTTGCCGCTCTCCTCTGATTATGTGAGAGCAGTCGATCGACTTCTCCATGATGAAAAAGACGCGAATTCTCCAGTGCCTTGTCCTGCTCCTCAGCCTCGCCTTGACCGCCTGCCCCACGACCGATCCGAAGAAAGATGCGAAAAAGGCCGCGCGCAAAGGGCCGCCGCCGCAGGAGAGCTCGGAGATGGATTTCCAGGCGTTCCTCGGACGTTTGCGAAAAGCGGTCAAGGCTCATGATGTGAACACCGTCGCGAGCATGATGACACCCACCTTCGCCTATGTCCTGGGCGCGACCCAGGCTGAGGATCGCCAGGGCGCGGGCGTCTTTCAGTATTGGGACGAAAATGGTTTGTGGGTCGAGCTCGACGGAATCCTCTCGGAGCGCTTCGTCTCCAAGGACGACTACATGGTAGCGCCGCCACAGTTCGCCGACCCGGCCGCGGAATATGTTGGCTATCGGGCCGGCATCCGGCGCGAAAACGGGAGCTGGAAGTTTGTCTATTTTGTAAACGGTTGATCTGGGAGAGGCGGGGTGACGACGGATTACTTTCCCGGCCTGCCGCATCGGCAGCCTTTTGCATTCGTTAGGCAGTTAGTCCACTGCGAGCCGGGTCAAAGCGCGGAATGCAACGCGCGCTTTTCACGTGACGATCCAATGTTTGCCGGCCATTTCCCCGGCAACCCGCTGGTGCCCGGCGTCATCCTGACCGAGGCGCTGGCGCAGACTGCCGGGATCGCGGCCGCTTCCGGTTTCCCGGACGATACGCGTCCGCTCTTTCTCCTCTCCGCCATCCGGGGGATGAAATTTTTCGCCGCAGTCCGCCCCGAAGAGGAGATTGTTTTGCGGGCGGAAAAGCTCGCGCAGGTGGGCGAGCTCTGGCAGTTCAAAACCGTCGCGAGCGTCGCGGGGAAAGTTGTGGCTGAGGGGCAATTGGTCCTCAACCTGACCGCGGAAAATTCCTCAACTGCAACGGAATAGCGCACGCCTTGCCGTCTCTCATATTTCTCCGAGACTATCGCTGACCCATGCCTTTGCCCGAATTCGCAATCATTATCCCCGCCTGTGACGAGGCCGCCTGCATCGGCCCGGTGCTGGATGAATTTCTCGCCGTCCTCGATCCGGAGAAGTTTGTCATCGCCGTCGGGGTCAATGGCGCGACCGACCAGACCGCGGAAATCGCGCGGCAGCGGCCGGTCCTGGTCGCTGAAACCGATCGGCGCGGCTACGGCCACGGCTGCCAGGCGGCGATTGATCTGACGAATAATCTTTTCCCGGCGATTCGCGCCTACATTTTCTGCGCGGGCGACGGCGCGACCGATCCGAGCGATCTCGTCCCCCTAACGACGACGTTCGAGGGCGGCTACGATTTCGTCCTCGGCAGCCGGACGAGGCGTCTGCGCAACTGGCGCACCATGACCTTGCGGCATCTCGTCGCCAACGCCGCGCTTGGGCTCTGGTGCGGAACCCTTTGCGGCCGGCCCTTCAGCGATCTTGGGCCGTTGCGCATCATCGGCCGCCGCCTATTCGAGAAAATCGCGCCCCAGGAGATGACCTTCGGTTGGACGATCGAGGCGCAGATTGCCGCCGTCCGGCTCGGAGCCGCGATCGGTGAGATCCCGGTGAGCGAACGCCGGCGCCTGGCCGGCGAGCAGAAAGTCTCGGGCGTCACCTGGCGCCGCACCCTCTCCGTCGGCTGCCAGATCGTGGCCGCGGGCCTGCGCACGCAGCGCGCCTACCGGCAGCGACCGGCCGCACCGAGACCGGCCTTTGCCCGCCCCAACAGCAGTCGACGACGCGAAGCGTGAAGTGGCGCTGGCTTTTGCTGGCGGCCGCGCTCCTGAGCGGCTGCGGAACCTTTAGCAAACCGGCCCTGCCGAAATTTGCCATGGGCGAGGCACCCCCGGCCGCGCCGGAGAACGAAGCTTGGGCCGCTGGCCTCGGCCGCGCGGACGTGATCTATTTTGGCCTAACGAAAAGCAGCGCGACCGAAAGCGCGCCGGCCTGGCGAATCGTCGAGACCCTGCAACGCAACGGGTCGAGCGTCGCGCTCGGCTGGAGCGAACTCTCCCTCCTCCAGCAACCGCTGCTCGATCAATGGCAGCGCCAGGAAATTTCCGCCCAGCAACTGGCCGACCAGCTCGGCGCCGCGCAACGCAGCGATTGGATGCAGCGCGCCTTGCGCCCCGATCTTCTCCAGGTCGCCCTCGGGGCGCCGCGCGGGTTGCTGCGCAAAATTCGCGCGGGCGACAGCCTGGAGGAAAACGAACGCGCGCTTCTCCCGTCCGATTACCGGCCGCGGCCGGAAGCTTTTGATAATTTCGTCGACCGCGTCACGACTTCCCCGCGTCTCCGGCGTTACAACGTCGAGCGACTTTATCGCGCCCACCTCGCCGCCGAGCAGATGATTGCGGAAAACATTGTCCGTTTCATGCGCGAGCATCAGGGCGCCAAGCTGCTCGTTTTCCTGCCCGATGACGCGATGATCAATCCGCGCGAGGTGGCCGATTATGCCGCGCAGAAAAGCTCGCTTCGCCAGATGATTCTGGATCGTTCGCAGACTTTGCCCGGCGAACGCCCGCAGTTACTCGCGACCCGCTGAGGCTGGACGCTCGAGGTCGTAGATCGTGCCCCAGAATCCCTTCGCCACGACCGCGGCCTGGCCGCGCCAGGGTTGAACACTGGCGGCGTATTCGCGCTGCTCTTCGCGCCCCCAGAATAGATAGCGCGCGTGCAGATCCCTTGCGCGCTCGCGCCAATCGGGCGCGCCGAGCATGAGCCCCTTCAGCTTTTGCTCGATCGGCGCGTAATCGAAGCCCTGGGTCCAGAGATGCCCGCCGTAACCGAGGACCACTTTGCGTCCGTCGAGCAGGAGCGGGTGATTGTAGGTCGGGAAAGCGGCGAAGCGTTCCTTGATCGGGATCTTGCGCACGACGGTTGCGACCGCTTCCAGCTCGATCCGGTTGGCAATGTCGAAGCCCGGACTGCCGACCAACAATCCGCCAATCAGACTAACGAACCCGGAGAAGAAGAGACAAAAGCAAACGCCGACGCGAATCGGCCAGAGCCAGTGCGAGATCAGCTCGCTCCAGAGAAGCGGCAGGCAGATGAAATAGGCCCAGATGATGAGCTTGGTATTGTCCCAACCCCACGGCGCGGTTTTAACGAAGAGCGCGAAAAGGAAAATCGCCGCCGCCGGGATGACAAAGGCGAATGCGGAAGAGAACTTCCGCTCCTCGCTCATGCTCGTGCTCGTGCTCGGCTCTTCTTTATCGGAAGCAGGATCAGGAGAAGCGACGGTCGGAAAAAAAACGCGCCAGGTTCGCCAAGCGACGAGGCCGACGAGCGCGATCATCGCAGGCAACATCAGACCAAAGTTCATGACCCAGAAACTGACGGCCGAATGGGAGAAACCCGGATCTCTTTGCAGCCAGCCGGGCGCCCAGGCGAGGATCGATTTCGCCTGGAAATGGTCGGTGATCATCCAGACAATCGCGCTCGCGGGCAGGAAGGCGGCGGCGAGGAGAAGAGCGACTTGTTTGCGCATCTCCCAGGTGCCGATGAGCAACCAAAAGCCGAGCACGATCGAGAGTGCGAGAAAAGTGTGGACGTGGAAGAGCGGCATCGTCGCGTAAAGCGACCACTCCACCCACCAGGGCTGGAAGCCGCGCCGCCTCTCGGGCGTGTCGTTAGGCGCGCTCGGATAAAATTTTCGCCGCCAATGCAACAGGAGCAGCAGACCAACCGGAATCGCGTAAAGCAGGCCGCGCTGGGTGACGAACATGGTGAGCGGGATGCTTTTCCACGCGATGCGCTCGGCCTGGTAATCGATGAACTTGTGCGTCTGGAAAAAAGCGAAGCCGGCGAGCCCGCCGTTGAAAAGAAAGCCCGCGATCCCGAACGCGCCGCCCCAGCGATAGAAGCCGTAAAAGGTCGCGACTGAACCGAGGAGACCCGTCCAGACCAGGACGCGAACAAGATCGAAGTGCTGCAGGATGAGGAGCGAATTGAAGAAGTCGATCCCGGCCGGGTAACGGAGCGAGCTGAAAACGTGGATCGGGTTATCCGGCCAAAGGGCGACGCCGTTGGCGAAATACTTGATGTAGGTGAGGTGAAGGGAGAGATCGCCGAGATTGTTAGGCGACTGGATTTTGAGGTTTGCGCCGTCAACCCAGAGGATCCAGCAGAAGGAGCGCATGGCGAACATGAGGAAAACGATCCCGACCGCCCAAGCCCAAAAATGCCAGCGCCGCGGCGAAGGCGCCATCGCGACGGTCTCGGTTTCTAGCTTCAACCGGCGCCGGGCACGTTTGGATTTCGGCAACGGCGGCGCCGGCGGCACGACCACTTTTATTTTCCGCGCAAACGGCTCCGTCCCAAACCAGGCGTAGATCGCCGCCGCCAGACCAAGGAGAAGCGCGAGACCGGCCAAGCCTTCATCCAGTCCGCCGCCAAAGATTCCAAGGAGCAGGCCGGCGATGGTTGCGACGTTTACGAATGTCAGTCCGGCCGAGAGAATCTTCATCGCGGAGCGGCCGGCGCCGCAGGCGGAGTGCCGACAAAATTAGGCTGCCGGCCGGGGAAGACTTTGCGGAAAGTCTTGGCGTTGAGATAGAGTTTCGAAGTGTCCTGGTAGGGTCGGATGGTGAGCGGCTCGGTGAAGTAGCTCTCGTGCAATTTCTTCTCCACCTCGGCGATCCGGTCTTCCTGCACGATAAGGAAATCGGCGTCCATTTTGCCGGGCGAATTGTTACGCTCGTAATAGCCGACGTTAGGAAAATCCCCCAGCAGCCACGGAAAGGGATAGGTGCTGGTGCGGATGAAGTGCCCGACCATCCGGTAATAAAGCGGGTTGCTTTTGACCAGCCGCGTGACCGGTTTCATGAGCTTGAAGATGTCGTCGTAAGTCTGGACGTAGACATACGGCTCGGTGTCGGTGCTGTAGCGGAAATAATTGAGCCGGATCGCCATCCCGAACGACATGACGAGAGCGATCGCGACCACGCCGCGCTGCACCGCGCGCATCATGCCCTCGCCGAACTTGACCGTATCGGCCGCGAGGTAGCCGAGCCCGCCGCCGAGGAGAGCGAAGACAATTGCGGAGGCGAATAAACGCTGGCCAATTTCTCCACCGACCGCGCTCGTGCTGGTCGCAGCCAGGGTGATCGTGACCACTTCGCGCAGGTAAATTCCCCAGGAACAGGCAGTGCGAACCGCGCCCGGCTGCACTAGGTAACTAACGAACACTCCGAAAGCAAAACCGATCGCGGCCAGAAGCACGACGCCGAAAGCCTTGCGCGGAATCTTCAAAGCGGCCGCGCCCGCCGCGAAAACAAAGAGCAACGGCCAAACGATGCTGATGATGATCCACGGCGTTTTGTAGTGAATGATGCTGTAAGCCGCGAAGACGCCGACGCCGTAAATCGCGAGATAACGGATGACGAAATTCCGGAAGAATTGGCAGGCCCCGCAGAGGAAGAGGCCGACCAGGACCGTCCACTCGTAGCGCAAGACCAACTCGAGCCAGTAAGGCCAGGGCTTTTCGTGTCCGTTGCCTTTCGAGCCCGTCTGATACCAGACCGCGAAAGTCTGGTAGAGCCCTTTCAGGCCCGGAATGTTGAGGAAGGTGCCGGAATAAAAAAAGACGATGCAAAAGATCGCCACGCCCGTGACCATCGCGAGATCGGCCAGGTCCCATTGCTGCGGGGCGCGTTTCACCTCCGACATCGGCGTGAGCTTGTGCGAAATCCACAGCACCCCCGCCGCGATCAGCGCGGAGCCGATGTGGATGATGTAGGTCTCCTTGGTCAGGATCATGCCCGCCACCCCAAGGCCAACGCACCAGAGATAGCCGCGCGTGCCGAGTCGCCAGAGCCCGATCAGGCCGAAGACGAAGAGCATTGAGAAAAAGAGCAGCCACACTTCGTGGATCGAGTAGCGCCCGTAGAAAATGAAGGCGGGCGAAATCGCCATCGCCAGCGCTGCGAGGCGCGAGACCCGACGTCCGACAAAAGGCTCAAACTTCAGGGTGAGAAAAATCGAAGCGAGGCTGACGAGGACGACCGGCAGCCGGAGGGCAAAGATGTGCCGGCCAAAGAGCGCCTGGGAAAGAAAGAGAACGTAGAAATGGAGCGGGCCGTGATAGTTCGTCGGGTCGTAACGGTAAAATCCGTTCTTCATCATCTGATCGACGAACCAGCCATTAATCCCCTCGTCGAAATGGGGCGGCTTCATGCTCAGGAGGAAAAAGCGGAAGAGCGCACCGATGGCGATGATGCCCCAGAAAGTCCAGTCGAGCCGGGCGAAGCGCTCCGCCAACGGCGGCGGAGAGGCAAATTCCACTCGCGCGGTTTGGTCTCCGCTGCTAGGTAGCGCGTCAATGCGCATCTTGGTAACAGGAGGCTGTGGCTTCATCGGGAGTAACTTTATTCGTTACATTCTCGAACATTACAAGCCGACGTACGTGACGAATGTCGACGCCCTCACCTACGCCGGAAACCTCGCCAATCTCGACGGCGTGGTCGAAGAGCACGGGGAACGCTACGAGTTTTTCCAGGCCGACATCGCCAATGCCGACCAGATGAACACCCTCCTGCACGAGGAGCAGTTCTACGCCGTCGTTAATTTCGCGGCCGAATCGCACGTCGATCGGAGCATCAACGACCCGCAGAATTTCATCCACACGAACGTCGTCGGAACCAGCATCCTGCTCGATGCTGCCCGCCGCCACGGCGTCCAGCGCTTCATCCAGGTCTCGACCGATGAGGTTTACGGATCGTTAGGCGCGACGGGCAAGTTCACCGAGCAATCCCCGATCGAGCCCAGCTCCCCCTACTCCGCGAGCAAAGCCGCCGCCGATCTCCTCGCCCTCTCCTTCCATCGCACTTTCGGCCAGGAAGTGATCGTCACCCGCTGCTCAAACAATTACGGCCCCTATCAGTTTCCGGAAAAGTTGATCCCGCTCATGATCATCAAGGCGCTCAACGACCAGCCCCTCCCGGTCTACGGCGACGGGAAAAACGTCCGCGACTGGATCCACGTCGAAGATCACTGCGCGGCCATCGTGGCAGCACTTTTCAAGGGCAAACCGGGCGCTGTTTACAACATCGGCAGCGACGGCGAGATGGTGAACCTCGATGTCGTTAGGCTGATCCTCGACCGGCTCGGCAAACCGGAGAGCCTGATTTCTTTTGTCACCGACCGGCTCGGACACGATCGCCGTTACGCGATCGATTCCAGTTTCGCCAAGCGCGAGTTGGAGTGGCATCCGTTGCACAGCGCGCGCGAAGGCATCGCCACGACGGTGGATTGGTATCTGGCCCACCGCGGCTGGTGGGAAACCCTCCTCGCCCGCACCGAGCGCTTCGATTAGAGCGGCGAAAGCGCCCGGCCTGACCGTGCCGGTTTTGCCTCGATCCGCCGTGTCATGCCGGGAGGACTCGGAATACGACCGATACGAACATTGGTTTCGATTCCTATTTATATGGAGATTCTATGAATCTCACAATCGCCAGACAAATCCTGAAAGCGGCCGAAGCAGACCCGGAAGGTTGGCTTGTGGTGCGCGGCCGGAAAATGCGCCACGAGGCCGAGCTGATGCGGGATGCGGGCTGGGTCGAATTAACGAAGTCGAAGGGCGCCCGCGCGACAATGATGGCCCACTTGACGGAGGCCGGACGCAAGGTGAGCCGGCTTTTCCGCGATGATGCTACCGCTCAGCGCCTCCTCCGCGCCTTCATGCCGCACGCGACATCGAATCTTTCGTGAGAGACGAGCATTAGGCGGAATCAGGCGCCGGGAATTGTAGGGCGGGCGCTCCGCCTGCCCTCTTCCAAACCTTGAACGCGGAATACCGCGTGCGCACGCTCAACGATTTTCCTGCCCTCAGATCGTTGTAACGTGCGCTGTCCTCAGCGCATCGGGCAGGTTCTATTCCGCTGCGGACAGCGGACGCTACAATCCCTGTCCGCGTCAGCTCCAACGCGCAGCGGAAGCTATTTCGACCCGCGCACCCGCACGGATGGCACGGCGGTCGTCCCTCCAAAGTGGCAACCGGAGCGGTTGCCCTACAATCGCTATAGCTTGCGCTGTCCCCAACGCAGCGGGCGTCGGTGAGGTCCCCTCTCCGCGCAATCCGCGTCATCCGCGGTCAAGATTCCTGGGACGATCTTTCGAGCATGCGCAGGAGATGATGCTGCTCGGGGCCGACCTCGGCCAGCTTGAGCGCGCGCCAGAAACTTTCCGCGGCCGCGCGGTGATGGCCGAGCTGCTGTTGGAGCTCGCCGACGACGGCGTGGAAAAAGTGATGGCTCTCGACCAGCTCGCGCCGCGGCATTTCCGCAAGCGCATCGAGCCCGGCCTGTGGTCCGTGGACACGAGCGACGGCGACGGCGCGATTGAGGGCGACGATGGGTGACGGATTACGCGCCTGGAGGTCATCGTAATGCCGCAGGATGCGAGCCCAGTCGGTCGCGACGGCGCTCGGGGCAAGGCAATGACAGGCCGCGATGCCGGCCTGCAAATGGTAGTCGGTCGCGCTCTCGCCCTCGGCCGCGGCGGCGAGGTGCACCAGGCCCTGGTCGATCAGGGCCTGATTCCATTGCGTACGGTCCTGGTCGTCGAGCCGGATCAGGTTCCCCTGCTCGCTCAGCCGGGTGGGAAAACGCGCGCTGCTCAGGAGCATGAGGACGAGGAGGGCGTGGCTGCGCGGGGTGTCGCCGGCGGGATGCCTGACGAGAAGGGTGGCGAGCCGGATGGCTTCCCGGCAAAGCTCTTCGCGCAGGAGGGAATCGCCGCTGGAGGCTTTGTAGCCTTCGTTGAACAAGAGATAGAGTGCGGCGAGGACGCCATCGAGACGTGGCGCGAGGTCTTCCCCGTCGGGAATCTCGAAACCGACCCCGGCTTCCTGGATGCGCTGGCGGGTGCGGGTGAGTTGTTTTTCTATCGCAGCTTCACTCGTTAGGAAGGCGCGCGCGATCTCGGCCGTGTTGAAACCGCAAAGGACCTTGAGCGCGAGCACGACCTGGGCGTCGGTCGCGATCGCGGGCTGGCAGCAGACGAACATCAGCCGGAGCGCATCGTCACGGATCTCGTGCTCGCTCGTTTTCCCGAGGGTGGAATCGGCCAGGGTCTGGTCGAGATAAGTGATAATGGCGGGCTCTTTCGTCGCCGACATGCGCTGGTGGCGAAGGGCGTCCTTGGCCAGATTCATCGCCACGCGCATGATCCAGGCCGAGGGATTCTGCGGGATGCCGCCCATCGACCAATTGCGCAGGGCGCGCAGCATCGCTTCCTGGGCCACGTCCTCGGCCAGGGCGAGATTCTGGGTGCCGAGCAAACGCAGGAGCGCCCCGTGGAGCCGGCCGGTTTCGTGCCGGAAAAAACTCTCGACCAACTGCGCCGCCGGCCCTGGAGGGACGACCGCCGTGTCGTCCTCCCCCCGAACCGCACCCGCCGCGGCCTCCGGTCCGGGAACGTCCGTCCCGGGCGAAGACCTATTTTCGTTAGGCAGGACTCTGGGTAACGGCCGCACGACTCTAAACCGCGGCGACCGCCTCGTGTCTCCGCACGTTCACCCCGAGATGGCAACACTCGGCCAGCCGGCGCACTTCGATGATGAGGCCCTGCTCGAGGCCGGGATGGCGCTGGGCGATAGCGGTGGCTTCGTCGAGATCGCGCACGTCGAGCATGACGTAACCGCCGATCGCTTCCTTGCTCTCGGCGAAGGGACCGTCGACGACTCGTTCGCCGCGCGCACCGGAGACGATGCGGGTCTCGAGCTCGAGCGGGGTGCCGTCGAGCGCCTTGCCAGCGGCGGCGAGGTCGTCATACCAGGCGTTCCAGCGGGTGACGAGCTGCTGCCGTTCTTCGGCAGAGAGGTGGGCGTGGTTTTCCGGGCTGGAATTCCGGAAGAAGAGGATGTAAGGAGTGGTGTTTGTTTCCATAGGTGTTGGGTTTTTGGTTGTTGGTTGTTGGCGTGGGAGCGGGCTCTTATACAATCGACGAAGGAGCCAGGCCCCGGCTGACATTCAAAAAAACTTTGCACTGGCATGTCCGCCGCGAACCCCTCCGCTCGTAGAGGAGTTGAACGAACAACAATTCCGGTCGATCCACAACCAGAGAGGTTTGACCATGAAACCGCCAGCGGGAGCATGCTTCCCCTGATCCAATACGACCCTGACCTGCCAGCAAGAAGATTATGAACGACACCAACACCATCCAATTGCACCGGGTGCTGCGCGCCCCGGCGGAAAGAATTTATCGCGCGTTCCTCAATGGTGACGCCCTCGTAAAGTGGCTCCCGCCTAACGGCTTCACCGGCAAGGTGCACCAGATGGACGCCAAGGTCGGGGGAAGATTTAAGATGTCGTTCACCAACTTTGCCACCGGGAAGAGTCACTCCTTTGGCGGAGAGTATCTGGAGTTAGTCCCGCACGAACGGATCCGCTACACGGATGTGTTTGACGACCCAAACATGCCGGGCGTGATCGAGGTGACGGTGCTCCTGAAGGAAGTCTCCTGTGGCACCGACGTAAGCGTGACGCAGAAAGACGTGCCCGGCGTCATTCCGGCGGAAGCCTGCTACCTCGGCTGGCAGGAGTCGCTCATCTTGCTGGGCAAACTGGTCGAGGCGGAAATCCCGGACTAGGCGATGAGCTTCTTAAAGGTGATGGTCGCCTCGGGCCAAGGGAGGGCGGTTGCAAAGCGCCGCTCCTTGTTGCGCTCCCTGTTGGGAATCACAATTTGATTTGATCGCGCAACGGGGAAGGCATTACGAATAAACTCATGAGCGCCATACGATTACTGGTGGGTACCCGCAAAGGAGCTTTCGTTCTCACTTCGGACGGAAAGCGCAAGGACTGGAAGGTGAGCGGTCCGCACTTTGCCGGGTGGGAAATTTATCATCTCAAAGGTTCGCCGGTAAATCCGGACCGGATTTACGCCTCGCAATCGAGCGGCTGGTTTGGGCAACAGGTGCAGCGTTCTGACGATGGGGGCGAAACCTGGGAGCCGGTCGGGAAAGACTTTGTCTACGAGGGCGTGCCCGGGACGCATCAATGGTACGACGGCACGCAGCATCCCTGGGAGTTCAAACGCATCTGGCATTTCGAACCATCGTTAGGCGAGGCGGAGACAGTCTATGCCGGGGCGGAAGACGCGGCGCTTTTTCGCAGTCGCGATGGCGGCACTAGCTGGCAGGAGTTACCCGGTCTGCGCGAGGCGAAAGGCAAACTCTGGCAGCCGGGCGCAGGCGGGATGTGCCTCCACACCATCCTGCTCGATCCAGTGAACCCGGCGCGGATCTTTGTCGCCATCTCAGCCGCGGGCGCGTTTCGGAGTGACGACTCGGGCCAGACCTGGATGCCGATTAACAAAGGATTAAAGTCGCTTTACGAACTGCCTGATCCGGACGCCGCGGTGGGTCATTGCGTGCATCGGATCGCAATGCATCGTTCGCGCCCCGATGTCCTATTCATGCAGAAACACTGGGACGTGATGCGGAGCGATAGTGCGGGCGATTCCTGGAACGAAGTGAGCGGCAATCTGCCGTCGGACTTTGGGTTCCCGATCGATGTCCACGCGCATGAACCGGAAACGATCTATGTCGTGCCGATCAAGAGCGACTCGGAGCATTACCCGCCAGAAGGGAAGCTGCGAGTTTATCGCAGCCGGACCGGCGGGAACGAATGGGAAGCCCTGACGAACGGGCTGCCGCAAAAGGATTGCTATGTGAATGTGCTGCGCGACGCGATGGCGGTCGATTCGCTCGACAAATGCGGCATTTATTTCGGCACCACCGGCGGGCAGGTCTATGCCTCGGCCGATGCGGGCGACACCTGGGACGCGGTCGTGCGCGATTTGCCGGCAGTCTGTTCGGTCGAGGTCCAGACTTTGCCATGATCCGGGTTGTGCTCCCAGCACATTTGCGCACACTGGCGCGGGTGCAGGATGAGGTTTGGCTGGAGGTTGAGCCGCCGATCACGCAGCGGCGCGTGCTCGATGCGTTGGAAGCGGCTTACCCGGTGCTGCGCGGGACGGTGCGCGACCAGGAGACACAAAAACGCCGCCCGCTGGTGAGATTTTTTTGCTGCGGGGAAGACTTTTCGCACGAAGCGCCCGACGCCCCGCTACCAGACGCGATCGCGGAATCGACGGAGCCGTTCTGCATCGTCGGCGCGATGGCGGGCGGCTAGGCGAGCTGGCGCAAATATTCGCGGTCCCAGGCGGCTGGGATGCTCTCCCGCGGCGAGTAGGGACCGGGCTGATAGGCGCGCGAGGCGATGCCCTGCTGACTTAGCTCGCAGACGTGCCAGTCCTGTTTGTTAGTCACATCCCAGAACTCGATCGCGTCCTCCGGATTGAACTCGGGAGCCTCGGCCGCCTCCGGATGAAAGAACCAATCGCATTGGATCAGGGTCCGCTCTGGTGACTGCGGCCAGAGCTGATGCACCATGACATAGTCGGGGTGCATGCTCAGGAGCATGGTTGGAAAGATGGAATAATAGAACACGCGGGAATGATCTTCTGCCTTGATATCCCCGACCGCGCGGGCACAGGCCTGGCCGCTCATGGTCAGACTCTTCCCTTCCCGGATCGACATGAAACCGCCGAGAAACGGGCCTTCGGTGAGATCGTTCTCAGCCGAATCGGAGGGCGAGATCTTCGAAAGCATCGGGTGGACCCCGGGGCAATGATAACACTCGGAGTAATTCTGAAAGATCAACTTCCAGTTCGCCTGGACGTCGTAATCGATCCGGCGTGCGGAGCGGAGACGCGGCAGATTCCAGTGAGTGAACTTCCCGGAGAGGGGCGCGAATACCTTCTCCAGCGGCGGCGCGAGGTCGCTTAGACTAACGAATATGAAGCCTTCCCACAACGCGAGGCGGACGGCGTGCAGGGAGTAATCGGACTTGTCGAAACCCGGCGCCTCTTCCATCTGCGGCGCGCCGAGGAGACGGCCATCGAGGGCATAGGTCCAGGCATGATACGGGCATTGAATCGCCGCCGCGTGTCCACTCGCCGCCTCACAGAGTCGGGTGCCACGATGGCGGCAAACGTTGTAGAACCCCTGGATCGCGCCTTTTTGGTCGCGCGTGAGGATGAGGCTTTCGCCCGCCACCGTTTGCACGAAGTAATCCCCTGCCCGGCCGAGCTGGCTCTGGTGTCCGAGGCAGATCCATTGCCGGGCAAAGATCTTTACCTTTTCCTCGGCAAAGACCTCGGGCGAGACGAAGTAGCGCTGCGGCAAAGTCTGCGCTCCGGCCGTGAACGTCTCGACGGTCTTCCGGAACGCAGACGCCGGAGTCAAAGGCATGGAAAATTATTTCAAAACCGCCTGATGGAAACCATTCCAGTCATCCAGATTGTTCAGGTTCACCGCGTCCTTCGGCGCCGAAGCGTCATCCGGCAGACCGCAGTTGCCGAGAATTTCCTTTCGCGTGTCGTCCTCGTGGATGTAGCCGCGGACGCCGGCGTTGTGCTTCTCGACCGATTCCTTGTCCAGGGATTTGGCGTTCTTTTTTACCCAAGCCTCAAACTCGGGGTAAGTCGGCTTCTCTTGCTTGACGTAACTCTGGACGGCTTCTTCATCGAGCCCGAGCGCGGCGCAGGTCATGGCGTCATAGCCACGGCCCATCCCGGGATAACCGGCGGCAAGCTTGCCCTGCGATTCGAGTGAGAGCTTCTGCCAGAGACGCGGAAGATGCAGGACGCCGAGTGGGCCGGCGGTGCCGGAGCTGATCGTTGGAACATAAGTTTCGCTCATATAATATCCTTTCGCTTGAAGTGATTACGCGTCCTCAGCCTACGGAGCGAGCGCAGCCCGGACAACAAAAATCCTTGAAGGAGCATCCCCGAACTCTAGCGTGAACCAACGCCGCCCGAAGCGGGACAGAGCACGATGGAGGAATTTGACCAGGACTTGGCGGCAGAAGAGATCCGCTCGATCGAAGACGAAAAGTTCGACCAGATTTATCCCGCCCGGCTCCGGATGTTGTCATCGCTGCAGTGGACGCCAGTGCGGATGGCGGGGCAGGCAGCGCGGCTACTCGTGACCGCGCCGGGAACGCGGGTGCTCGACATCGGCTGCGGGCCGGGGAAGTTCTGCCTCGTCGGCGCCGCATTGAGCGAGGCGCATTTCACTGGAATCGAACAACGCGCTGATCTCGTGGCCGCGGCGCGCGCGGCGGCGGAAACCCTGCGCCTTTCCAACGTCGAAATCATTCACGGCAACATCCTCGATATCTCCTTTGCCAACTACGATGCCTTCTATCTCTACAATCCATTTGAAGAAAACATGTTTCGCGGCCACCGGATTGACTCCGCAGTGCCGCTGTCGCCGGACTTATTCGAGAGATATATCCGACACGTCGCGGCTCAGCTCGGCGCGCGTCCGCTAGAGACGCGGGTGGCGACTTACTCGGGTTATGCGGATGAAATTCCAGCTTGCTACGACTGTGAGAACACGTTCTTTCATGACGATCTCAAATTATGGATCAAGCGACGCGAGTATGATCCGGTGCTCGACGGTCTCGCGCTCGGCGCCTCACGCAGCCATCGCGGCGCCACCGGGTGGGTTCCACCGCGGCGCCCTACTAGCTAGCGGTAGCGCCTTCAGGCAGAGCGCGGAAATGCGTTGCGGCTGCGGGAGGCCTGCATACTCTCCGAGATGGTTAACGTCAGAACTCACGGCGCCACGCCGGATGGAATCAGTGACGATACGGCAGCGATCAATAGCGCGCTCGCCGCTGGCACAAGTATTTACTTTCCTCCGGGTAGGTATAACTACACCGGGAGAATCACGTTGCCGGCAGGCAAGGCTTATCGCCTGTACGGAGATGGCCCAGGGATTTCCACGATTCTTTTTACCGGCCCGCAGGCCGGGATTTTTGCGCCGACTGTGAATGACCAAACGTTGCAGGTAGATGGGCTGACACTGACGGCGCTAACGGCGTCGGCCGGGACGGCGATCTCGGCGACTTTTAACCGCGGGGATTTTGCTAAGAGTCGCACGGCCTGCATTTTCAACGTAGAGATTCGTGGCAGCAACCGTTCGGGCAGCACGGGCGGTTGTTGGACCAAGGGTATTTATCTCTACAAGGCGCCCAACACAGTGATCGACAAGGTGGTGGTAGATGGCAATGAGGGTTTGACCCTGACGGGCATCGAGTGGAGCTCGCCCGCCACCAGCGCGACGACCGGGTTGTTCCTCACCGGCACAGAGCTAAAGCTTTGTAACACTGCGGTGGTGACTTCCGGCTGGGTCGAGGGTTTTTATATGTCGGGCTTCGAAGTGGTGCTCTGCGGATCAGGAGGCAATCCCGCGCTCAACCTGCAATCCTCGCAGGCGGTCTCGCCCAGCCCGACGTTTACGCTGCTGAACGGTCACATCGATTTCTTTGCCGATGGGGCGCGGATGACAAACCTGAGCGCGGTCAAGGTTTGCCAGGTGGATTTTGAACATACCAGCCCAGTAGTGATCGACGGCGGTCACCTGGTGCTGACGAATTGCATCGGGGCGATCGTGACTGACTGCACGTTCACGAGCCAGACGAACAAGATCAATAACGAGAACGGTGTCTTTCTCACGGCAACGCAGCAGGCGCGGGTGGCCGGGAATATCTTTCGGAATATTTACCCTCTCCAAACCGGAAGCCCGATTGTGGCCTATACCGGGAGCAAGACGGTGCGAATCTCGGGGAACATCTATAAGAACTGCCGGAATAGCTTTGATAACTATATCGGCGGCGAAGCTTATAACGATGCCGATAATGTGATCGTGCAGTAACTGCCCGATTGCGGTTGAATCTGGCGCGCCTCACGCGCCGGTTACGGCAGGGGCTGGAAGGTCGCGCCTTCGCACTTGAGACAGGGCGGAGCGACGTGGGAGGGCATCGGGCGGGTGAAATGTTTCAGATAGCCGCAACCGGTGCAGCGCCAACGCAGATACCGCTCTTCTCTTCGCGGGCGCAGGTGCTCGATGATGTTTCCGAGCCGAGCGTGCACTTGTTCGAGCGCTTCTCGGATCGGTCGAATCGTGTCTTCGTCCGGCATCGATGCCTTCCTCAGCGGATGCGGCTGCGAGGCGGGAGCAGGGCACGACGCGAGGCGTTGACATGGAAAGGGAAATGAAGCTGTTCGTGACGGGCCCGCGCCCGTTGGAAAAACGCGAAGAGGTGTCGCAAATACCGCATAGTGTTCAACTGAACATGATCTCGCATTATTGGCAAGGCAAACTATTTCCCTGGAAAAACTCCGGGGTCCCGGAACTGCCTCGGAGGTTAAACGTTGTCGCAAAGCCCGCAAGGTGGTCTTCTTTTAGCGGGAAGGGCGCTGGGATTTGAGATCGCGCTCCCTTCCGCAGGACGGAACGCGGAGAAAAGATCAATGAGCGAATTACACGGCGATGCCAGTTTCACCGGTGCGGTGCCCAAACTCTACGAGCGCTACCTGGTGCCACTGATTTTCCAACCCTACGCGGCCGACCTGGTAAGCCGGCTGCCTCAGGATTCACTCTCCCGCGTGCTCGAGGTCGCCGCAGGCACGGGGGTGGTGACGCGGGAACTGGCGCGCGTCCTGTCCGGCGGCGCGACCATCGTCGCGACTGATTTAAACGAAGGGATGCTCGAGCATGCCGAGTCGCTCGGGACGGCCCGGCCAGTGGAATGGCGCCAGGCCGATGCGGCCGCGCTTCCTTTCCCGGACGAGTCTTTCGATGCGGTTCTTTGCCAATTTGGCGCGATGTTTTTCCCGGATAAAGCAAAGGCGTTTTCCGAAGCGCGGCGAGTCCTTCGACCGGGCGGGGTGTTTCTTTTCAGCACCTGGGATCGGATTGAGGAGAACGAATTCGTCGATACGGTAACGACAGCACTCCAGGCGCTTTTCCCGCATGACCCGCCGCGTTTCCATGCGCGTGTGCCGCATGGTTATCACGATCGTGAAACGATTGAGCGCGACCTGGCCGCAGCTGGTTTCGAGAAGGTGGAAATCACGACCGTGGCCAAGGAAAGCAAAGCCCGCTCGTCGCGCGACGTGGCGATCGCCTATTGCCAGGGGACACCGCTGCGGACGGAAATCGAGGACCGCGATGCTTCGCTCCTGGGGGACGCCACGGTCGTCTCGATCAAAGCGCTGACGGAGCGCTTCGGCAGAGCGAATCCGGTCGGCAAAATTCAAGCCCAGGTCGCGAAAGCGACAAAGTAATCGGCCCGCAAAACAAGCCGCCGCCCCTCTGGATATATGATGACCGTAGGGAATCGCTCACCGAACATCTCGGCTTCGAAGTGCCGGTCCGGCGCGGGTTCATCAAGGTTCCGCCCTCGGTCTAGGAGCTGATGAGCCGGAATGTCGTGGCAAGGGGCTCTGGACCCGTGTCAGTCCTCCCGGGTTATTTCCCCAATTAGGGAGTGAGGTGATACACTTCCGCCAAGGCGACGCCGGTGCCGCCATCCGTGCCAGAGACGATGGCGGTGTAGGCCCCCGGAGCGAGGATCGTGACGATCGCTGACTCAAGGTCGTCATGCGGTGGAATGCCAGTCTCGATGATGAGCGCGGCTTGACTTGAGTCATCCTGCCAGTCGTCATCAAACGCCAGGAGACTGCCGTTGCTGTCAAAAAGACTTAGCGTCGGGTTAGCCATGGGATTAGCGATGCCGGTGATCGAAGGACCAAGAGCCCGAATGAGCACTCTTTCGCTGTTCGATCCGTTACCGAGGATAAAACCGCCGATCATCACGTCGTCACCCACTCGGACGAAGCCGCGGGTGCTGAGATTCGCCAGCTTTGAATCGGAGAAATCTTCCAAGTCATATATCTCGACGAGGCCAAGACCTGTCCCACCGTCGTGGCCGCTGAGGATCGCGGTGTAATTGGCCGGTGCGAGGTCCACGATGATAGCTGATTCCAAGTCGTCTCCAGGCGGAATAGTACTGTTCTCAATCGCGGTCTGCTGCGTATCCTTCCAGTTATTGTTGCTCGCAATGAGCGAGCCGTCCGCAGCGTGAAGTTCCAGCACAGGGTTAGCCAGGACTGGCGTTAAGTTAGTGAGAGAGGGTCCCAGGCCCCGGACCATTATCTTCTTGGTCGCATTCCCTGTGATGATAAAGCCCGCGATTGAGACATTCTCGCCAGTTTGCACGTTGAGCCGGGTGGAAAGGTTGAGCAGTTGCGCAGGTCCCGGCGGGGGGGTCGGAGGCGGTGTCCCTGTTGGGGTTGGAGTCGGTGTCCCTGTGGGGGTCGGGGTTGGGGTTGGAGTCGGCGTCGGCGAAGACAGTCCGGGATTGGTCACTTGGTTCGTGTCCATTGTCACGGCGCCGGTTAAAGCCAGCAGGCGGCCCGTAACTGTCGTGCCGCCAACGGCCGTGACAGAGGTGCCGGCAAGGAGGTTCCCGATGAATTGGCTACCGCTCCCCAGGGTCACTGCACTGCCGACTTGAAAGTAAACATTCCGCGCATCGGCCTGATTGATTAGAAGCACAGAGGAGGCGCCAGTCGTAATCAGGCTAGTCCCCACTTGAACGACGAAGCGCGCGTTTGGATCATTCTGCGCGTCCAGCGTTAACACACCACCCGAAGTCGCACTAGTATCAAAGTGATAAACGCCCGGCGTCAGCGTCAGGCCGCCAAGGTCCTGCCCGCTGAGGTTATTGGCGGGCGGAGAAGCCAGGCCGGAAAAGCCCGTATAAGCCGTTGCCATGTCAGCGTGAGCCTGTGTCGCCGTCCCATCCGCCGCATGAAGTGCGCCGTCGATGATCACGCCCGGAGGAAACCCGGTAATGGCCGAGCCGGGGCTCACTCCGACGTTGCCGGTCACCTGGGTGGCGCCCGTGTTGGTAACGGTCGTTGCGCCGAGGACGCCGAAGGTCTCGGCGGACCCGAGGGATTGTGCGTTAGATTGCGGGACAAAGCTCCCGAGGGTGGCGAAGCTTAGAGTTAAGCCGGCCGCGAGGCCGAGACGAAATGAGATAGTGCGTTGTTTCATTGGTAATATGATAAGTGCTTTTTTCTCCTCTCGGGCTGACCCCACTGGTCGCCACGAGGGAATTGTCTTCAGAGGACACAGAAAAAAGCCAATCTCACCGCGACCTTTGTATCCAAAGCCGGAACGATCTAACTCTTATAATCCGCGGCAGAGGGCGAGAGATGCCGACGCTCGAATTATACCGCAATATAAGCATTAACTGGTCCCTCCGGCCGGTTTTCTCTCTTTATTTTGGCGCGCATCGAGGACCGCTTGTATTACCTGCTCTCGAGCAAGCGAGAGCAGAGTCGCCTATTGGCCGCGAAGAGATTCCAGAAGTATTTGAAGTAAGTGCGCTCGTGCCCAAGCACCAGCTTCCCCGGGCATTCGCCGTGACAGCAAAATGCCAGATGTTTGTTGCACTGTAGATCGCTTTCCGACCCGGGACGCCGGGAAAAAAACGCGTCCATCAACGCTAGCTTCTCCGTCTTCGGCCGCCACATGCGGGAGCTTTCCGCGCAGCCCTGCCACACAATCACCGCCGGCCTTTTCCGCGCGCTAAGATAATGCAATTGCACACCAGCCACTCACCCCGTGCGCGGCGCGGTTTTGGCACCGGGTGCTTCAGCGCAGAGGGCCGCTGAAGATATCCCGAGACAATCAGGGAGAGGCAGCACCGCAGGATGCCATCGATTATAAAACGCTCGTGCCTGTTACATCCCGAAACACTAGCCCCGAGCAACGCGCGCACAGAAGGCAGCGTTTCTCGATCTCGCGTGCTGGTAAGGATCTTCCGCCTTCGACCGCTAACTCGTGGAAAATTGAAGATTGCGTTTTGCTGACACTCACAGCAAAAAAAGCCTCATACTTCAAAAAGATGAATCCGCCCGCGGCCGCTATCGCATCCTACTCCGTCCATGAAGATCCTTGCATCTCAAGCGCCACCGGGTAAAAACGACGCACCGCGAGGATCGCGACCTCACGAAGCCAGTATTTTGGTCAGGTATTCGACAGCAAAATCGATGAAGGCGCGAACGCGTGCCGGCAAGAAGTGAGCGCCGGCATAGACGACGTGAACGGGTAGATCTTTGGCGTTCCATTGCAGCAGCACGCGCACCAGTTGTCCTGAGAGCAAATCTTCCCGAATCAGCCAATGTGGAAGCACGGCTACGCCGAGGCCTGAGCGCACGGCTTCACGGATGCTGTTCACGCCTCCGGAAATCAGCACGGGCGAAATGGCGAAGGTCTGCTCGGACCGGTTGCGGCCGATAAGACTGACCTCTTTCGCGCTCCAAAACTGCGGGCCGGCCAGCGCGATCCATGGCCACGATTTCAGATCGGCCGGCTTCCTTACGGCTGGACGGCCCTTGATCAAGGACGGCGCCGCCGCCAATCCGAGAGCGATCTTTCCCGCCGGTCGGGCGACAACGCTTTCGTCGGTGATCTTTCCTGGAAGGATGCCGACATCGCAACCTTCCTCGATCATGTGCAAGGGCCGGCTGCTGAGGGCGAGCTCTGCGGTGACTCGGGGGTTGCTCTGCAGAAAACTGCTGACCAGACGCGTGACGATCGATTGCCCCAGATCGACTGTGGCAAACATGGCCCAGGAAACTCTGATCAAGGCTTCCCAGATTCCGTACACGATCGTCCGCGCCACTCAGTTCTTCGAGTTCGTCGAAGGCATCGCCAAATTCGCCACTGAAGGAACCACTGTTCGGTTACGCTCCGTCCTCATGCAACCTATCGCCTCAGATGATGTCGCCGCCGCGCTGACCGACGTTGCCTTGGCGGAACCGATTGATGGCATGACCGAATTGGCGGGGCCCGACCTGATCCGGCCGGTTGAACTCGTCCGGCAATATCTGAGAGCGACCGGCGACCCCCGCGAAGTCATCACCGACAAGAAAGCGCTCTATTCCGGCGCTGCGGTCAACGATCAAAGCCTCATCCCCGACGCTAACCCCCGCCCGGGCGCAACGCATTTTGCCGATTGGCTCAGCCGCTCCGTACCTCGGAGAGATCTCACCCAGGCAGTGTAAGAGCTACGCGGCGGGGGGGGGAGATTGGAACAGCCCGGCGAGGACCGGAAGGCCGCCGGTAGCTACGCTACGCCAGGATCTTCGCCAGCTGACCCAGATCGCGCAAACCACAGATAGTCAAAGCAAGCTATACGTGACTCACTTATAGCCTCCAGCCGCAGCCTAAATTTTCGCCTGCCCGGGGTAGTGTTCCTCGTGCGGGCTACGCCCAACGAATCGCGCTTTTGTCGAATCGCCTCGCGCTGGGAGGCGCAGTTTCCATAGTTCAAATCCGCCTCGCGCTGGGAAATTGGAGCGCAATTTCTTGCTATACGTGAGTCACGTATAGCGACGAGCCAGCACCATTGGTCGCATGCAACGTGTTTGCGCTTTCGTCTTTCAAGCAGAGTGCGCAGAAGAAAGACCATCGTTGTGAAATCGCTCACCGAACATCGCTGGTTTGAAGTGCCGGGCCATCGCGGATTCATCAACATCACGCCGACCGTCGAGGAGTTGGTCACGCGGGTGGCGTGGCAAGGGGCCTCTGCCCTTTGAGAGGCGGCCACATGCCGCGAAGCAAGCTCGGAAGCCTCGCATAAGCTCAGCGACGCGGATAGATTGCGCTCCCTCACTACTGTAAACATTCTCTCGCGAAATCATGAACTTTTCAGATTCAGCCTTGCGCGCGAATGGCGCGGTGACGCTGTTTGGCGCCTATGGCCACACCGCGCGTTTCGTCATCGCAGAATTGTTGCGACGTGGGATCACGCCCATTCTTGCCGGGCGGGATCCAAGCAAGCTCAACGCGCTGGCCGAGAATTACCCGGCCTTGCAAAGACGCGTCGCCTCGGTCGACGATCCGGCGTCTCTCGATCGCGCGCTTCAAGGAGCACAGGTCGTAGTGAACTGCGCAGGACCGTTTCTAAATACCGCTGCGCCCGTGATCGAAGCCGCCGTGCGCGCGCGGATTCACTATGTCGCCGTCGCGGCCGAACAAACTGCAGTTTTCGAGATCTCCCAGCGCGACACCGAGCGGGCGCGGGATGCCGGCATCCTGGTCACGCCGGCGCTCGCCTTCTATGGCGGATTGAGTGATCTCCTTGCCACCGCCGCGATGGGAGGGTGGGAATCCGCCGATACGATTAGCGTGGCGGTCGCGCTCGATAGTTGGCAGCCGACGTTAGGCACGCGCCTTACTGGCGCGCGGAATCCCGGGCAGCGCTTCGGATTTTCGATGGCCAATTGGCGCGCGCCGATGCGCGACCGAACCGCGAGTGGAAGTTTCCCGAGCCTTTCGCTCTCCAGGAGGTTGCGAGCGTGCCACTGGCCGAGAACATCACCATGCCGCGTCACCTCAAGGTCTCGGAAATCTATTCCTATATCAACGTCGCGTCGTTGGCCGACGTCAGTAATCCCGAGACGCCCGCACCCACCGCAGTCGATGAGCGCGGACGCTCCGCCCAAGTTTTCCTGGTCGACATCGTCGTCCGCCGCGGCCAGGAGGAACGCCGGGCCCTCGCGCGCGGACAGGACATCTACTGGGTCACCGCGCCGATCGTGGCGGAAGCCGTCGAGCGAATTCTCGACAGTCGATTTTCCCGCACTGGCACGGTCGCAGCGGGCGAAGCATTCGACGCCAGCGCTTTTCTCGAAAATCTCGCCGCCGCCGAGTGCCTAACGATTGAATATCGTTAGTAGAATATCGACAGCGATCGGCACTGCTAAAGACGAAAATGCCTCGCGAGGACGCTCATTACTTCGTGGTCAATGGCCGGCGCTGGCGCAAGACCGATCCAGATATTCCCGAAAAGCTGCGCGCCGAATTGGTGAAGGAGTTAATGGCCGCTCGACGAGTGAAAGCTCGGGCCAGAGTGCAGGATGCCAAGGTGGCGCTCGGTGAACGCGGCGAAAAATGGTGGGAAGAAGTCTCGGTCGAGGCTCGCGGCGAACGTTTGCTCGCTGCCATCCGGGCCCTTTTGCGCGCCCGGCCATCGAGCTCTTCTATTTGCCCGTCGGACGCAGCCCGTATCGCTGGCGGTAGATACTGGCGTGGCCTCCTTCCTCAGGCGCGGGAAGTCGCGCGCGACGCGGCTCGCGCTGGTGAAATCGTTGTCACTCAGCGTGCCAAAGAGCTCGATCCGAATGCCGACTGGCGCGGCCCGGTGCGCCTTCGTTTCTTGCAGCCGAGTTAAGCGACAGCGGCTTCTAAAACATTCGGCAAACGAAGCATCGCGGGTAGAGAGGCGGTGCGCGCTTGTCCGCCGCGCCAAGAAGTCCGCCGTGCAGAAGCCGGTACAAACGACGTGACCATGGCGACTGCTTCAGCGAGCACGATCCCTTCAAGGGCGAATTCGACGGCCGCCGCCGCAAGCTCGTCCTGGTGAAAATTATTGGAGATATGCCGGCGGTTCGAAACTCGGCTTCGCTCCACTTCGATTGTCAGAGCTCGGCGTCTGCATTAGTTAAGAGATGGATGAACGCCAGCGCTGCCCTCGTGAAGCAGATCGAGTGTTACCGCCAGATGACCGGCGAAGAACGTTTGTCGATCGCGCTCGGTCTACCCGAAATGTCATGCGAGATCGCGCGCGAAGGCATTCGCCACGCGCATCCCACCGCCAACACCGCTGAAATCGACCGTCTTCTGCGCCGTCGTCTCGAACTAGCCGGTGCGGCATGAACGAGCGCGAACTCGTCGATTGCCTGCGCCATTTAAACGGGACCGGCGTGACCCGTTATCTCGTCAGTTACCGGTTCGGGTCGCTGCGGCCTGTGACGCTGGCGGGCGAACGTCGGCGGTATCATCGTCCGTTTCGCGAGCTCTCGTAGATTTCACGGTCGCTGAAAGCAGGACGAGCTGACCAACTTTTCGAATTTTCTCCTCAAACGGCTGTTGGGCGAGCGCGCGACGCATGTCTGTCTTCATAGCTTCGACAGGGTTAGATTATACCGGCGCAGGATTTCGTCCAAGAGTGTTCTGTCGATCTCCCCGGAAGGATTTTAGACAGCAGTTTAAATCGACCGCTTTATGCGGTCGCGTTTCACACGCAACGAACTCTTACCAGCGAATCCTTGGCAGCAATACCGCAGACCCCTTGGTTTCCCCAGGAGTTGACTTGGCGCGGTGCAGGAGAGCCCCGAGGAAGAGGTCAACGACGAGCGGAGCGGGGTTGAAGCAAGTTCAGCTTGACCGCTTTATGCGGTCGAGTTATCCAGCGCGGTAAAGGACAAAATGATGAGACGATGGGGCCGTTCAACATCGTCGTGAAGAGAGGCAGAGCGGAGGTGCGGTGCATGAGGCTTGTCCGCCGCACCGTACAGCGAATATCGTGGCCAACATGGCAGCTTCCACAGTGGCAGAGTACCTCGCCGCACTCCCCGCGGATCGCCGCGCCGCGCTCATCGCCGTGCGCAAGGTAATCAATGAGAACCTGCCGGACGGATATGAGGAGGGCATGCAGTTCGGAATCATCGGCTGGTATGTCCCGCTGTCCCTGTATCCGGCGGGCTATGGCGAAAATCCCACAGCGCCGCTGCCATTGCTTGCGCTCGCCTCGCAGAAGTCGGGCATGGTGCTGCATTTCCTGTGCTTCTACGGTCATCCCACTCTTAGAGACTGGTTCATCAGTGAATGGAGCGAGTGGGAAGGAGCGACATCGACGGGAAAGCCGCGAGGTAGCGGAATGGAGCGCGCTGGGAAGCCGCGACATAGACGGGAGCCCCAAAGGGTAAGCGGATGGGAAATGCGCGAATCAAAGCGAGTCGGGAGACGAGCGAATCAATACCAG
>JBKJNW010000026.1:0-4416 GCA_046593335.1 Chthoniobacterales bacterium
GGCTTTATCGTCGCCGGCGTCTCGCCTTCGAAAGTCATGATCCGCGCTATCGGACCGTCCCTCGCCGCCTTTGGCTTGAGCGACGTGCTACCCGATCCGGTCCTCGAATTGCATGACACGGAGGGATCGCTCATTTACCAGAACGACAACTGGCAGGGCGAACAGGCCCAGCAGATCGCCGATTCCGGCCTCGCCCCTAACGACGCCCGCGAATCGGCCATCCTCGTCACTCTGACTCCCGGCGCCTACACCGCGGTCGTGCACGACGCCAGCTCCGGCCAGGGCGTAGCCCTGGTCGAAGTCTACGCTCTCGATCCGTAAAAGGAGCCGGGGTGGCCCCCTAACGAGCTAAGGCATCTGATAGACTTCGACCAGACCGATACCCGTGGTGCTGTTTTTCCCACGCACAACGGCTGAATAACTACCGGGATCCAGCGTCACGAGAATGGCGGATTCGTTGTCGTTAGACGGCGCCAGGCCGGTCGCCTCAATCGCGCTTTTATCCGTCGTCTTCCAGTTGTCGTTCGACAGGATCAACTCTGAACCACGATAGAAGTCGAGCGTCGGATCCTGCAGGGCGCCGTCAACGCCGGCACTGGTCAGGCTCGGGCCGCGGGCCCGGATCAAGACCTGATGGCCGACCTGGCCGCTGATGATAAACCCACCGATGAGCGCGGTATTATCGTCGGCCCCGACACTTGATCGCGTCGAGATATTGACGAGAAGAGTCGCGCTCGTGGTGTCGAGATCGTAAACCTCCACCAACCCAACGCCGTTGGTTGTCCCGCGCAGGATGGCAGTGTAAGCACCGGGCGCAAGCGTCATCACAATCGCGGCTTCACGATCATCGGTGGGCACGAGTCCAGTCGCTTCGATTTCAGCTTCTTGGCTATCCTTGTAATTATCGTCAAAGGCCAATTGTGCCCCGCCGATGTCGCGCAGATCCAGGCTGGGATCCTGCAGTGCGTTCACCACACCCTTTTGCGTGAGCGAGGGCCCCAGACCGCGAATGATCACCTGCTTCGGCGCGTTTCCTTGAATAATAAACCCCGCGATCATGACACCGTCGCCGGACTGCACAAGACCGCGGGTCGAGATGTTGACCGGCTTGGTCGACAGATCAGGATTAATCACACTGACGATCGCAGACGAGGTGGTGCCGAGAAACGCGCCATTGGTCGGGTTCGACAGGGTAATGAGGAACTGCCGCGTGGGCGAGCCAACCGACTCGTTGATTAGCGTCACATTCACCACCTTTGAGGTGACACCCGGCCCAAAAGTAAGAGTCCCAGAGGCGGCGATATAATCGGTCCCGGCGATCGCGGTCAGGTTGCTCGTGGCGTAACTCACCGAGTAGGTCGCATTCGGATCGCCGATGCGCGACAGCGTGACTGTCACGCTCGCCACCCCGGCCTGGTTGTTCGCCGTGTAAGTGGGCGAAGTGAATTGGAAAGTCGTTGCATCGTTGTCGATGATCGTGACCGTCGCGGCGCTCGGAGTGCCGAGTCTGGGTGCCGTGTTCGTGCCATCTCCTAGCGGATTCGAGAGCGAAACAGTAAAGGTAGTCGTGCCGTCCGTGCTGGTATTATCAATGATCGGAACCGTAATCGTCTGCGAGAAAATGTTCGGCCCAAAGGTCAGGCGGCCAGACGTGCGGGTTTAATTAGATCCTTCGGTAGCGCTCCCGTCGCTCGTTGAGTAATCCACTGTGATGGTTTCGTTTGGATCACCTACCCGAAGCGCTTCCACCGTTAGAGTGACCGTTCCTGATCCTTCGTCGACGGCGTAGCTTGAAGGATTGAAACGAAACGTGGTCGCATCGTTGTCGATGATATTCACGGTTGCCTGGCCAATGCCGCCGACAAATCCGGTGCCATCCGCGGAACTCAGGGTGACGGTAAAGAAGAGTGTCGGATCGGTTGTCGGATCGTCGATGATCGGGATCTGGATGACCTCGCTAACTTCACCGACGTTAAAAGTCACGCTACCCGTCGTGTTGACATAATTGACACCAGCAATGGCGGTGCCGTCGCTCGTTGAGTAGTTTACGGTCGCTTGCACACCGAGCCCACCTGACCGGGTGACGGTGAGATTGGCGAAGCCGGCGCCTTCATCGACATCGAAGGAAGACATGCTGAAGCCGATTGTGGCCTGGGTTGAATCGTCGTCCAGGATCGTCACCGTGGAGCTGCCGTTAATCCCGATCATGGTGCTGGAAGGATCGCCACTGTCGGTTTCGGATGTGGCATCGGTTAGGGTGACGAAGAAATTCTCCACGCCCTCGATCAGACCATCATTAATGATCGTCGCCGTGATTGTTTTTTGCGTCTCGCCGGGATCGAAGACGAGCGTGCCAGCCGCAATGTTGGCGTAGTCCACCCCCGAGGTCGCGGTATTGGCGACCGTCTTATAGTGGACTGTAATAGTATCGTTTGGGTCATTTGCGCGGTCGGCGATGACCGTGAGAGTAACCGTCCCGCCATTCTCCGCCACGGAGTAATCCGTCGGGCTGAACTGGATAATGTTAGTCAGGTCATTGTCCAGAATAGTCACGATTGAAGTGCTAGGGCTACCGATCAGTGTTCCGACGCCGGGATTACTTAGCGTCACCCGGAAAGTCTCCGAGGGCTCGGTGATGGAATCTTCCAGGATGGGAATCTGAACCGTCTTCGTAAATTCTCCCGGCTGGAAGACAAGCGTGGTGTTAATCGGGGCGAAATCGAAACCGGAGAAGGCGGTGACTGAAGTTGCCGAGAAATCGACGATTGAAGTTTTGGATGGATCTCCACTCGGAATCAGGTTCACCGTCACCATGGCGAAGAGACCACCTTCGGACACGCTATAGTTGGCGCCGCTCAATTGCACCACATTCCCAAGGTCGTCATCACCGACAATAATCTGAGTTGTGCTGACGGGACCGAGTTGCGCTACGTCGCTCGAAGTGAGGGTTAGATGAAAAGTGACGTCCCCCTGGATCAATTCGTTATCCGGAATGAAAATAGTGATGAAACCGATATGCTGGTTGTCACTGACCGGGTCGCCAATCGGCGCAAAGTTGATGGTTCCCGAGGCCGCGAGGAAATTGACTCCCTCTTGCGCGGTGTCTCCTTGCCTTATCTCCGTCGTATAATTAACATTAGTCCCGCCGCTACTGTAGCCGCCGGTCCGGAAGACCGGGATCGTAAAGCTATACTGAGAGTTTTCCTGAACCCGAAACGTATCACTTAGTAATCGCACCGTATTCGGCCCGGCATTGTCAAAGATCGTCGCCCGTGTTGAGGCGGGTTGTCCGATCGAGATAAATGGGTCAACACTTATCAGGTTTGCGGTAAAGAATCGGTTACCCTCCGCTCCAGGGCGATTGAAAACCGGTACCGATATGACAACCTGATCGATCCCTGGAGGAAAAGTTACGATTTGCGAATCGGGCGCCATGTAATCGGCACCATCTGTTTCCAAACCGTTCACTGCTGTATCTCCGGCGCCTTGACCGATATCCAGCTGCACATCCAGTGCTTGGTTCGGATCACCCCTGCGCTGTACATTCAGAACAAGATTTATCACGGGAGCTGGCTGCCCCGGCCCGAGGGTCTCTACCGTGCCATAGTCGGCCGAAGAGAAGGAGATAAAGTTAATCCCATCGGCGCTGCCATCGTCATCGATAATAGTGATCGTAGCGGTCGCCGTTGTAATCATCGCATTGGTCGCGGCGGATAAAGTCAGGAAGAAGGTTTCCGAGGACTCGGCAATGAAGTCGTTGATGATCGAAAGCTGGACCAGTTTGGCCGACTCGTTCGCCGCGAAGGTTAGGGTGCCACTAGCCCCGAAATAGTCGGAGCCAACCACGGCCGTCCCATTCGACGTGGCAAAGTGACGCTAACTACCTGAGTGTTTCCAGCGTCCCGCGTCAGGCTAACAATGACTCCTACCTGCCCCGCATTCTCGTTGACGGAATAGCTGGCGGGATTGACCGCGATGGTGTTGACGGCCTCGGCATTGTGCGCAGAGGCGGCAAGGAAAACGAGGAGCGGGAGAAACAATTTGGCGAGCTTGTGCATAGTAATTCCTTGGCAGGAGCGGGTTGATTGATGACCGCGCATTCAACGCAGACGGCGCGGAGAGTTCCAGATTCCCCAAATCGTGGCAAGCACCAATTGCGCTTTTTACGCTTTTTCTTTAATCCCCGGATGGTTCGGACATTCGGGGGTTTGACGCGCTGGTCGGGCCTTCCGCGATGCGCATTCCCGGCGAATAAAGTGCGCTGCCGGGCGTCTTACTCCCCAGCTGCCGCCAAAAAACGCCTACCGGCCAATTGCGCCGACAGATGCGATATTTTTGCGCCAGCCCGAGTGATATCGCCTTGCCAAACTGATCCGTAAAGTATCGCCTTCTCCGCTTCGCCATGTTTCGCCACCC
>JBKJNW010000042.1:0-74240 GCA_046593335.1 Chthoniobacterales bacterium
ATCGGCCACCGGCTCGCTCGAGGAACGGGCTCGCCTGACCCGGTTGGAAGCGGAGATCGGCCACCTCATTACCCAATCGGAAACGATCGAGGCGGTGCTCCAGGGCTGCGTGCGATCGCTGGTGCGCCATGTCGACGCCGCCTTTGCCCGCATCTGGACCTTTAACGAGGCGGAGGAAATGCTCGAGCTGCAGGTCAGTGCCGGGCTTTACACCCACATCGACGGGCCGCATGGCCGGGTGCCGTTAGGCCAGTTCAAGATCGGGCTCATCGCTTCCGAGAAAAAACCGCACCTCACTAATCAGGTGATCGGCGACCCGCGGGTCAATAATCAGGAGTGGGCGCGGCGTGAAAAGATGGTCGCCTTCGCGGGCTATCCCCTGCTCGTGGGCGACCGGCTCTACGGCGTGCTGGCGATGTTTGCGCAACACCGGCTCTCCGATGCCACCCTGAGCGCACTCGCCCTCGTCTCGCAGGGCATCGCGCTCAGTCTGCAACGGCGGGAGGGCGACCAGGAACGCGCGCGATTGTTAGGCGAAGCCCAGATGGCGCGGGATGCGGCGGAGATGGCGAACCGGGCGAAGGATGAATTCATCGCCACGGTCTCGCACGAGCTGCGCACGCCCCTGAACGCGATTCTCGGCTGGGCCCGCCTGCTCGAGACCGGTGACCTGACGAAGGACGAGATCGCGGAAGCCTCCAACGTGATCGAGCGCAATGCGCGCGCCCAGTCGCAGTTGATCGAGGACTTGCTCGATGTCTCGCGCATCGTCTCGGGCAAACTGCGGCTCGATTTGCGCACGATCGATTTGCCGGAAGTGGTGCGAGCGGCGGTCAGGATTATCGAGCCGACTGCAACGGCGAAATCGATCAAGGTTCAATGCGTGCTCGATCCGCGAGCCGGCCCGATCTCGGGGGATGCGGAGCGGTTGCAGCAGATCGTGTGGAATCTCGTTTCCAACGCGGTCAAGTTCACCCCCAAAGGCGGCAAGGTGCAGGTGGGATTGAAGCGTGCCAATTCCCACGTGGAGCTGACGGTGAGTGATAACGGGATGGGCATTCCAACGGACTTTTTACCGCATATTTTTGAGCGCTTCACCCAGGCGGAAACCTCGAGCACCCGCTCCCACACCGGGCTCGGGCTCGGGCTCGGGATCACGCGGCATCTGATCGAGCTGCAGGGCGGCGCGATCTACGCCTTCAGCGACGGGCCCGGGACGGGCGCGACATTTTGCGTCCATCTGCCGATCCTGATCCTGCATGAGCGCGGCGAGAATCCGGAGGCGGTCCATCCCAGGGTGCCATCCGATAATCAAATCGACCTCTGTGCGGAACTCGCCGGAGTCCGGATCGTAGCGGTGGATGACGACCCGGACGCGAGAAAGTTGCTCCAGACCGTGCTGACTCGCTGCCACGCCGAGGTCACGGTAGTGGCGAACGCAGCGGAAGCGCTCGCCGCGGTCAAAGCGCTGCGACCGGATGTCCTCCTGAGCGATATCGAGATGCCTAACGAGAGCGGCTACGATCTGATCCGGCAGGTGCGGGCTTTATCGCTGGAGGAAGGCGGAGGCACGCCGGCCGCAGCCCTGACCGCCTACGCCCGGGCCGCGGATCGGACCCAGGCGTTACGAGCCGGTTTCCAGATGCATGTCCCGAAGCCGGTCGAGCCGAGCGAACTGATCGCGGTCATCGCCAACCTGGCCGCGCGCGGCGGGGCGAGCGCGGCTCCGGTCCCGCGCGCCTAACGAGGCCCAGAGCTGAGAGCGAGGCGCGCTTTTTCGAAGACTTCCTCGATGTCGCGCTGGTCGCGCTCGTTCTTGGCCGCGGCCACCCCGTCGTCGCGGATGGCGCGGGCGTGCCCGAGGAGGACCTCGCGATCTTCCGCCTTCGGCAATTCGGTCGCGACCCGCGCCAGCATGTCGAGCAGGCGGGCGACGACGCCGACACTGCTCCGGCCGTATTGTCGGATCTGGTTGAGCGCGGCGGCGGCGATACCGGCGTAGTCGGTCACGTTGGTGACGAGACGGAGGTGATTTTCCTCGTCGTAATGGAGGGCCGAGGGGATCTGGCGCCGGCCCACTTTGATGAGCGCGACCCCGAGCCATTCGATGCAGCTCATGGCAGTAAACGGGTCGTTGATTCCGGGCGACAAAGCGCGCACCGCCACTTCCACCAGTTGGTCGATCGCGTACTCGATGTCCTGGTGAGGCGTGCGATGCCAGCCGAAAAAGAAGGTGTCGGAACATTTCTCTGCGAATTCCGGGGTGATCTTGTCGGCCGGCCAGGCCAACGCGATGGCCGCTTCCTCGGCAATGAAATCGCCCGGCCGCCGGCACAATTGAATGATCATGCCTTCGCGCGCGGCGAGCTCGAGCAGGCTCTCCTCGTCGATCGCCTGGATGAAACCGCTCTTCTGCGCGTCGATCGGTTTTGCTTCTGCGGCAAATGCTCTCGGGAGCTGGGCGTCGATATGGCTTTTGCGCTCGCGCGGGCCGTCGCCGAGCGGGTCGGGATAAAGCCGGTCGACCCGGAACTGCAATTCTTCCGCGACCCGGCCGACGAGGTTCTCGGCCAGGATCGAGTTCGGCACGTGGTGGATGAAGAAAATCAAAAAGCCGACGGAAGCGACCGCAAAGAGAATGCCGGAGGTGACGGAAAGAAAAGGCACGAAACTGGTCGCATCGGTTCCACGAATCGTGCGCAGGATGAGGAGGCTGTAGAGAAAGGTGGAAACGAAAACGCCGAGGACGACCTGGGTCGCGCGATCGTTCATGAAGTTGCGCAAAAGGCGCGGACCAAATTGCGACGAAGCGAGAGAGAGAGTCACGATCGTGATCGAAAAGACGACGCCGGCGACGGTGATGGTCGAGCCCGCGATGGTGGAGAGAACGCTGCGCGCCCCTTCCGGTCCGCCGGCCCAGAGCCAGCCGGCGGCGCGGGCCCACTTGGCGTTCACCAGGGTGTCGACATGAACGGTGAGGAAGGAGAGCCCGGTCGCGAGGATCGACATGATCGTGGGGATGAACCAGTAGCTGCTGGAAAGGTTCTCCCACGTGGTGCTGAAAAAAGTCTTCATCGATCGGGAGAATGTAGACGCTTCGCAGGCCCGAAGCGCGGGAGAAAATGGCGCGGGTAAAAAAGCTCGCGCGGGGCCAGCGCCCCTAACGAATCAAGACATGCACCCCGGGCAGCACTTTTTGCCCGAAATCGAGCGCGTCCCAATTCGCCAGCCGAATGCAGCCGTGGCTCGTGCTGCGCCCGATCGTTTCCGGCGCTTCCGTGCCGTGGATCCCGCTCCCTTTGTGACTCAGCTCCATCCAGACGATCCCGACCGGGTTGTTCGGGCCGGACGGGAGTTGATAGGATTCGTCGCTCCGCTTCCCGCGCTGCAACATCTCCTGGTCCCAGCGAAAGGTCGGCATCCAGGCGAACCCTTTGATGAACCATTCGCCGACCGGCGCGGGGAGCGATTTCGAGCCCGGCGTGATCGGATAACTCCCGACCAGTTTTCCATCCTGCTTTAACTCCATGATTTTGGCCGCGATATCGACCTCGGCGGAAAATTGCTCGTTAGGCGCCTTTTCCTTTTCCGTCTTCAGCTTGTTCGCCTTCTCGGCTTCCTCGGTTTTCGTTTTCAGGTCGATTACGGCCTGGAGCTCGAAGGGCGTGGCCACGTTCGGGACCTGCACTTCATCGCCCGCCTTCGCTTTGTCCCAATCGTATCCGGGATTGAGCTGGAGCAGGAACTCGCGCCGGCAATGAAATTTCTCCGCCACCAGCTCGAGCAGATTTTCGTAAGGGAGACGGTCGGCCTTGGCTTGTCCCGGATGATCCTTCGGGAGCGGGCCGATGAATTTTTCGTCCTCGGGGGTGATACGATAGGCGATCTGGACCGGCCTGGATTGGTCGAGCGGGAGGTCGAACTCCGCCGGGGCTTTCGCGCCTTGCTCCGGCGCGTTCTTGCCCTGCGCCTGCTGGTAACGGGCCAAAGCCTTGCCCATGAACTCGCCCCATTTCCCATCGATCACACCCGGCTTGAAGGCCGAGCCGTCGAGAAAGAGCTGGGCGCGGAGGATCTGCTCGTTAAGGGAAGGAGCGGGGGAAGGCGAGGCGGCTGACAAAGTCCCGGCGAGCCCGAGAAAAATGCCGGCGGACCGGGGTACGACGCGCAAGAACCAAAGGCGTAGAATCATGCCGGTGATACGTGCGTGGTGGGGCTGGCGGTTTCATCCACTGATTTGCCGCTAATGGAAGGTGCTCTAGAATGCCTGCTGCATCGCGAGGGTTCACAAAGCTCCCCTGCCAGCGATTTGCGGCCGTGGTTGGTTCGGTGGCCGATTGTCTGGGTATGGAACTCGAAACACTTAAAGACCTCTACATTCACGAACTAAAAGACCTCTACAGCGCGGAAAACCAGATTATCAAAGCGCTCCCCAAAATGGCGAAAGCAGCGAGCAGCCCGAAGCTGACCGCCGGCTTCCAGAAGCATCTCGACGAAACCAAGGAACACGCCGTCCGCTTGGAGAAGATTCTGAAAAGCCACGATGAAACGACGCGCGGCCCGAAATGCAAGGGCATGGAAGGCCTGCTCAAGGAAGGCGCGGAGATGATCGAGGAGGATGCGGATGAGGACGTGCGCGACGCCGGCCTGATTTCCGCAGCCCAGCGGGTCGAGCATTACGAGATGGCGGGATACGGCTGCGCCCGCACTTACGCCAATTTGTTAGGCGACAAAAATGGCGCCCGGCTTCTGCAGAAAACCCTCGATGAAGAAGGGGCTACGGACAAAAAGCTGACCAAGCTGGCCGAGAGCATCAACGTCGCGGCTAAGTAAACACTCGCCGATCACCATTCGAACAAGGCCGCTCTGCGAAGGGCGGCCTTGTTTCGTTTCCGGCCATTGTTCTACCTCGGCAGGTTTGAGGTTGAGGTCGGCAACCGTTAAGGTAATCGATGTTCAGTCTGTTCGTCCTCGCGGCCGCCACGCCGCAGGATCAGCCACAGCAGATCGATTTCAGCCTGGCCGGCGCGCGCGAGCGTCTCGACAGCTGGCTCGATGGTGCCACCCGGCTTTTGCCAAACATCGCGGTCGCCCTCGTCCTCCTCGCGATTTTCTATGGCCTGGCTGTGTTCGCGCGGCGGCTCATCGTCGCCCACGCCGCCCGGCGCAACCGGAGCAACCTCGGCAGCGTCCTTGGCGGCTTCGTCAAGGCGGCGATCATGCTGCTCGGATTTCTCCTCGCGGCTACGATCGTGATTCCTTCGCTGAAACCGGGCGACCTCATCGCCGGTCTCGGCGTCAGTTCGGTCGCGATTGGTTTTGCTTTTAAGGACATCCTCCAGAACTGGCTCGCCGGACTCCTCATTCTCCTCCGGCAGCCGTTCGAGATTAACGACCAGATCGAGATCGACGGCCATGAAGGGACGGTCGAGCGGATTGAGACACGCGCCACCATCATCAAGACCTACGACGGTCAACGGATCGTGATTCCCAATAGCCAGATCTACACGAATGCCGTCCTGGTGAAGACCGCGCATGAGAAACGGCGCAGTCAGTATGACGTCGGGATTGGTTACGGCGACGGGATGGGCGAGGCTTGCAAAGTGATCCGGAACGCCATTGCCGGGGTGGAGGCAGTGGAGAGCGATCCGGCTCCCGAAGCGCTCCCTTGGGACCTGGCGGCGAGCTGGGTCACGATCCGCGCGCGCTGGTGGACGCTAAGCCACCGGGCCGACGTCGTGCAGGTGCGGGCGGCGGTCCTACAGGCGATCAAGGAAGGCCTCGACGCCGCCGGGATCGACATGCCGTACGACACCCAGGTGCAATTGTTTCACGACCAGACGGAAGCTGGCGAAGGCGATCGCAGCCAGCAACGGGAAGGCTGGCCCTCCTCGAAGGAAGGTGCGACCAAACCGCGCTGGAGAGCTGAGGAAGAAGAGAAAGCGAAACGGCCGGCGAGAGCGGAGGACGAGGCTGGGGCCAATCGCCCTAACGAACGCGAAGCCGGCGCCGCCGCCGATCGTTAGGCTGGAGCAACTCGAGATTCTTCTTCCGGTCCCGCGCGCGGGCAAATCCGCGCAGCCGCGGAAGCCAAGGAGGCGTGTTTTGCAGTTGCCATCGGCGGCGCTTCCCGCTCTGCTCTCCGAATCTGGAGAAAGGGAAACCGCTGATGTCGAAGATCGATCGAAGAAACCCGCCTAACGAAATGCCCGACATGGTCGGGGAAAAGCCACGCAATCCGCTGCCGGCGAATTTCAAGCCTTACATTCCGGCGAGCGCAAACATGCGCGAACTGACGATCATCCCGCTCATCGTCGGGACGTTGCTTGGCATCGTCTTTGGCGCTTCCTCGCTTTACCTCGTGCTCAAGGTCGGGCTCACGGTCAGCGCCTCCATCCCGGTCGCGGTCATCTCGATCACGCTCTTCCGCATCTTCTCCAAATTCGGGATGCGCGACGCCACCATCCTCGAGAACAACATCGTCCAAACCGCGGGCTCGGCCGGCGAGTCGATCGCCTTCGGTCTCGGCGTGACCATGCCCGCGATCATGATCCTCGGGTTTGATCTCGAGATCACCCGGGTCATGCTCGTGGCGATTCTGGGCGGATTGTTAGGCATTCTCATGATGATCCCGCTGCGGCGGGCCTTGATTGTCGATCAGCATGGCATCTTGAAATATCCCGAGGGGACAGCCTGTGCGGAGGTGCTGAAGGCGGCCGCTTCGCGTGAAGGACAGGAGGAAGTCGGGAAGCCCGCGGACGAAGCAGTCAGCGGCGGCAAGACGATTTTCGCCGGGTTCGGGATCGGGTTCCTTTACCAGGCGGCGATGGGCGCATTCCGCATGTGGAAGGATACGCCGGAGAAAATTTTCGGCGCGCCCTTCAAGGCCGGATCGATTTCCGCCACGATCGAGCCGGCATTGTTAGGCGTAGGCTACATCATCGGGCCGCGGATCGCCTCCATCATGTGCGCGGGCGGCGTCCTCGCTTATCTCGTCCTCATCCCGGCGATCAAGTTTTTCGGCGAAGGTGCAACCGCCATTCTCGCTCCCGGGACCATCCCGATCAGTCAGATGAGCCCGGACGATATTCGCGGAGCTTACGTACTTTACATCGGCGCCGGGGCCGTCGCGGCGGGCGGAATTATCAGTTTGTTCCGTTCGCTTCCGACCATCTGGCACGGCTTGAAAGGCGGGCTGAGCGATCTGCGCGGGGGCAAAGCGCAGAGTGCCAACGCCCCGCGGACCGATCAGGATCTGTCGATGAAGTTCGTCATCGGCGGTTGCATCGCGCTCCTCCTCGTCATGATGGTGGTGCCGCAACTGCATCTGCAGTGGAACCTGCTCGGCGCGCTCCTCATCGTCGCGTTCGGTTTCCTCTTCGTCACTGTTTCCTCGCGCCTCACGGGCGAGATCGGTTCGTCTTCGAATCCGATTTCCGGCATGACGGTGGCGACGCTTCTTCTCACCTGCCTTGTCTTCCTTTTCATCGGCTGGACCGGGCCGAAATATTTTGTGACCGCGCTCTCCATTGGCGGCATCGTCTGCATCGCATCCTCCAACGGCGGCACAACCTCGCAGGATCTGAAGACAGGATTTCTCGTCGGCGCGACCCCGCGCTTGCAGCAGATCGCCATCCTCGCCGGCGCGCTCGCCTCCGCCCTCGTGCTCGGACCGATCCTGCTAAAATTGAACGATGCCTACACGGTTTACGTGCCGCCCACCAGTTTCCAAAAAGTCGTCGCGGGCGCCACGCCGGCACGGGTGGAGTCGGCCAACCTGCCGGCTTTCAGCGATCAACTAAAGCCGGACACCACTGGTAAATATCGCGTCCTGCACAACGAAAAAGGCGGCGTGAATTCGGTCGTCCCCGGTCTCGAAGCCGGTGATTATTTGGTCAACGAAACGGGCGAAGTTGTTTACAAAATGCAGCGCAACTTCCCCGCCGATCTGCGCGCACCGGCCGACGCCGAGCTCGGGCCGCCGGAAAGAATCAAGGGCGCACAGGCGGCCACAAATCCGGAAAGTTATCGCGCCTGGCAGCGGATCGATCCGGCGGGCGGACCCGCGCAGCGTTATCTCGTGAACGCGCAGGGTGAGGCGGTTTACCTGGTTGATCCGGGCATCAACGGAACCCATCACACCCGGCCGGACGGTTCGACGGTGGAAAAATTCGACGCGCCGAAGGCGACCCTCATGTCTTACATCATCAAGGGCATCCTGAGCCGGAAGTTGCCCTGGGCGCTGGTGTTGTTAGGCGTGATGATTGCAATCGTGCTCGAGATGAGCGGCATTCCTTCGCTCGCTTTTGCGGTCGGCGTTTATCTCCCGCTCGCTTCTTCCAGCCCGATCTTTATCGGCGGCATGATTCGCTGGCTGGTCGATCGCTGGTTGCGCAAACAAAAATTCAAGGACCACGACCTCTCGACCGACGAGCTGGTCGCGGAAGGCGACAAGAGCCCCGGGGTGTTGCTCGCCTCGGGTTACATCGCGGGCGGCGCGCTCGCCGGCATCGTCATCGCTTTCATGGCCGGCGTCCCGCGCCTGGTCGGTATCCGGCGACAGGTGGAAGAATGGTCGACCGCGTACAATCCGTTTTTCGCCGGGGCGAATGCGGATCTGCTCGCGCTTGTTCCCTTCGCGGTCCTCTGCGTCATGCTTTACGTAGTCGGGCGCGATCTTCTGCTCGCCGGCCCGAAACGGAAAGCCTAACGAACGCGGCACGGTAACTGAGCTGCGAAGAAGGCGGCGCTGGGGAGAAGTCCCTTCATTCGCTGCTCGCCACGGCTGCGAAACTGCATTTAACATCCCGGCCGCAAGATGGAGACCTTGACCGAAGAAGCGCCGCCGAAGAAAGCCTCAGTCGTGCGGCGTTTCTCGGCACCGGTCCTGGCGGGGGTGGTGATTTTTCATCTCCTCTTCGGCGGGGTGGCGGCCATCTGGGTCGTCTCGAAATACAGTGCCGCGCGCAAACTTACCTTCAACGCCGGCCCGAAATCGCCCAACCCGAGCGAGCGCGCGCTCGAGCACCGCGTCCAGTTGCAGAAGAAGACGCAATCGACCAGCGCGCCTCCGGCGGTGCCGAAACGCGTCCTCACCACCGGCCTCGCCAAAGTGGTCTTGCCGCCGATGCCGGAAATCAAATCGCCCGAGAGCGCCCCGCGTAGCATGATGGGTGCGGGCGGGACGGGGAACGCCTTCGGCCCGGCGGGCGCGACTTCGGGCGGCGGCGGTGGTGGCGGCAACGGTAGCCCGATCAATTTCTTCGGCATTCGCGACCTGAGCACGAGCATCGTGATCATGATCGATGTCTCCGATTCCATGTTCACCCGGACGGGCGACGCCGATTACCCAAGCAAACTCGTCAAGCACGGGAAGGATCAGAATTTCCAAGTCGTGCGCGACGAAGCGATCAAGCTCGTGCAAAGCCTCACTCCGCAGACCCGCTTCGGAATCGTGCGCTGGTCGGGCGGCGCTTATTCCTGGAAACCGGAACTGATGCCGGCGACGGACGAGAACAAGAAAAGCGCGATCGAGCACATCCAGAGCGAAGTCGATTACAAAACGGCCAAGCCAAAAAAGGGCGACCGTGGCGGAACGCGGCATGACCTCGCGCTGGCTGAAGCGTTCTCCTTGAAACCGGAGACGATCTACATGTTGACCGACGGCAACGCGACCGAATCGCAACCGGGTGGCGGGTTGAAGCCGATCCCGCCGCAGGAGATCTACAAGGTGGCTGAGGAAGGGCAAAAGGCGCTGCCGAAAAAGGCGCATCTGCACGTGATTTACTATCTCAACAGCAAGGAAAAGTCGGATGAGGTCGACATGCTGCGCGGATTAGCAAGCCGGAACAGTGGCAAGTTCCAGAAGGTCGAAGCCAAAGGTCGCGCCAAGAAATAGTTGGCAAGCGTCTACATTGCCTTTCCGCCGCACCGGCGGAATCTTCCCTCATGCGCAAGGTCAACCTGAACGAGATTGCGGAAGAAGAACGCAGCTCCCCGAAAGGGAAATTCCACAAGTACGTCAAAGACATCTCGATCGCGCTCGGTCGCGATAAGGAATCGCTCGACCTCGCGACACGCCATCCTTTTGATCTCGCGCAGATCCGCATTCCCAAGGGTAAAAGTTATTGTCCCTACCACGGGCACAGCGCGGAGACGGAGCTCTATCTCGTCGTCTCCGGGCGTGGAATCGTGCGTGACCATCGCGGCACGACGGAGGTGAGCGCGGGCGACGCTTTTTTCTTCGCGCCCGGAGAGGCGCATCAACTTTCCGCGTCCGCGGAGGAAGATTTTTTCTATTACGTGATCGCCGATAATCCGCGCGGCGATTCCTGCTATTACCCCGACAGCGGGAAGTGGGTTGCCTTCCAGGAAGGCGGCGGAGACGTAATCGCGAAAGGCGCAGAAGTCGATTACTACGACGGCGAAGAATAAATCCGGGCGCGGCCGGGAATGCGCGACCTCTTTTGCCGCTCTCACCCAGCAATGGTAAACAGAGGGATGGCTTCCTTGCGTTGGGGCGCGCTTTTTTTTCTTCTGGTCGCGGTCTGCCCTCAACCGGCGTCGAGTCAGAAATTCGACGGGCGCGAACTGGTCACGGCGCAGCTCGTAGCCGAGACCGCGACGCTCGTGGCGGGCCAGCCGTTTACCGCCGGTCTTCTGCTCAAGATGGTTCCGGGCTGGCACACCTATTGGCAATTCCCGGGCGATGCCGGCATTCCGACCGAGATCAAATGGAAGCTGCCGAACGGCTGGAAAGCAGGTCCGATCCAATGGCCTGTCCCGCACAAATTAAACGAGCCGGGCGACATTCAGATTTACGGCTATCACGACGAAGTCCTGCTCATGGTGCAGCTGACGCCGCCGTCGAAAATAGCCGCCTCATCCGTGCACCTGGCGGCGACGGCGGACTGGCTGGTTTGCGAAAAAATCTGCATCCCGGGGAGCGGCGAAGTGCAGCTCGATTTGCCGGTCGGCTCGCAACCTGCGCCCGCCAATCAGGAGCTTTTCACAAAATTCCACGACCGCCTACCGCGCCCCCTCCCGGCCGATGCGCGCAGCGCGCTGCAGTGGACACGGGAGCCGAAGGAATTTCGCCTAACGATCAAAGATAAGAGCCTGGCGCAGACGGAAGGGGTCGATTTCTTTCCGCTCCCGGAGAGTTCCGCCCTGATTGGTCACCCGAAGCGCGAGACCGGCCCGGATGGCTCGATTGTTTTCTCGATCCCAATCGAATCTGCTCCCTCGACGCAGAAATCGCTCGACGGTTTGATCGTCGCCGGAGATCACGCCTTTTCGTTAGGCGAACCGCCCTCCGCGCCGGCAAAGGAGGCGGCCACGGTCGCCGCCGCGCCGTCGGGCGGGCTGGCCAAACTGCTCCTCTTCGGTTTCATCGGCGGCTTCATTCTCAACCTGATGCCGTGTGTGCTGCCGGTCATTTCGCTCAAGATTTTCGGGTTCATCCAACACGCCGGTGACAGTCGGACGCGAATTTTTGGAAACGGACTCGCCTTTAGCGTCGGGATATTTGCGTGGTTCATCGGGCTCGCCGCTCTGATGATTGGGCTGCAGTCCGCCGGGCACGAAATCACCTGGGCCTTTCAATTCACCAACCCCTATTTCGTGGTTGGGATGAGCGCGGTCGTGCTCGTTTTTGCGCTCAATCTTTTTGGTGTTTTCGAAATCACCCTGCCGGCCTCGGCCACCACCGGACTACTCGGCTGGAGCGCGCGCGAAGGTTATGCCGGATCTTTTTTCCAAGGCGTCTTCGCGACCGTCCTGGCCACGCCCTGCACCGCGCCGTATCTCGGGACCGCGCTCGGGTTCGCCTTCGCGCAATCGGCCGCAATCATTTTCCTCATGTTTCTCGCCATCGCGGCCGGTATGAGCGCGCCTTATTTACTCCTCAGTGCGCAACCGGCCTGGCTGCGCTTCGTCCCAAAGCCCGGCCCCTGGATGGTGCGGGTGAAGCAGTTCATGGGTTTTCTCCTCCTCGCCACCCTGCTCTTTTTGCTCTGGGTGCTCGGAGTCGCGCGCGGGCCGGACGCGACCATCTGGGTGGCGGCGTTTCTCCTCGCGCTCAGCATCGCCTGCTGGATGAAAGGATCGTTCTCAACCCCGACCGCCTCGTTTGCACAACGCCTTGTCGTGCTCGTGCTCATGCTCGTGCTCGTGCTCGGCAGCGGTTTCTATTTCATCGGCCAGAAGTTCGCCGCGACCAAGACCGCCGCTTCCGACCTAACGAAAGACGGCTGGGTTTCCTTTAGCCCGGAGCGGGTCCAGGCCGAGCTGGCGCAAGGCCGCAGCGTCTTCATCGATTTCACCGCCGCCTGGTGCATCACCTGCAAGTTCAATGAAGCTTCCGTCCTCGAGAGCGCGGCAGTGAAAAGCGCTTTCGAGCGCTACGGGATCGTGAAAATGAAAGCCGATTGGACGAACGCCGATCCCGTCATCACAAAAACGTTGAAACAATTTGGCCGGGTTGGTGTCCCATTATACGTGCTTTACCCGGCCACAGCTCCGCAGGAACCGATCCTCTTGCCGGAACTTCTCACCCAGGCCCTCGTCCTGGATCATCTTCAATCCGCCGCACCGAAAGTTGCGGCCACGCCCTAAATCTATGAAGACAAAACTACTCCTCGTCGCTCTTACTGCCCTCACCACCGGCGCGCTCGGCGCGGCCGAAGCACCCAAAGTCGGGACCGCTGCGCCCGGTTTCTCGCTCCCCGATTCCAAAGGGAAGACCCATTCGTTAGGGGATTTCAAGGGCAAGTATGTCGTGCTTGAGTGGTTCAACCCCGGCTGCCCCTTCGTCCAAAAGCACTACACGAGTGATAACATGCAATCGCTCCAGAATGAGTTCACCGGAAAGGACGTCGTCTGGCTCACGATCGATTCTTCCGCTCAGGGTCAGCAGGGTTATCTCTCGCCCGAGGAAGCGAACAAGCAGCTGGCGGACTGGAAAATGAAACCGACCGCCCTGCTTCTCGACCCCGATGGCAAAGTCGGCCACGAGTACGCCGCGACCAACACCCCGCACATGTACATCATCGATCCGGGCGGAAAATTGATTTACTCCGGCGCGATCGACAGCAAGCCGACGGCGGATCCCAAGGACGTGAAGGACGCAACCAACTACGTCAAAGGCGCGCTTGAGGAAGCGATGGCCGGCAAGCCGATCTCGAACCCGACCTCGCGCGCTTACGGTTGCTCGATCAAGTACGCGAACTAACTGTCGGTGCCGCCTCTTGTCGACGCGCCCTCTGGGCGGCGCGGGCATTGGCTCGGGAGCCGGGAATTGTCAGAGCGACATACGCCCACGCCCGCGCTTCGCAGAGCGAAGCGTCTACTTCCTGGTAAAACGATTTGCGAGTCGGAGCAGCGGCAGGGGCGTTAGCCTAACGAGTGTCATCCCGAGTTTCATCACCGCGCCCGGGATGACAATCGGCCGATCGTGCTCCACCCCATGCCACGCCGCCCTCGCCACCGTTTCCACCGAGACATGAGCGAGACCCGATCCCGGCAGTTCGCCGGCCTCTCCCTCGCGGCGCGCCACCTCGGTAAATTCTGTCTTTACCGGACCCGGGCAGAGTGCAGTCACGCCGACCCCGCTCCCGCCCAACTCGCCGCGGAGCGCTTCCGAGAAACTCGTGACATACGCTTTCGTCGCCGCGTAAACCGCGAAATTCGGGATCGGGAGAAAACTGGCCGACGAGCTGACATTCAAAATGGCCCCGCGTTTTCGCGCGATCATCGCGGGGAGCAAAGCGCGCGTCAGCCGGGTCAACGCCACCATGTTGACTAGCATCATCTTGTCGATCTTCTCCGGGTCAGCGGTCGCGAATGGACCGAGGTCGCCGAGTCCCGCGTTATTGACCAGCAAATCGATCGGGGACTTTTCGTGTTCGATCCAGCGGATCAGTTCGTCCACCTCCTCGGTTTTGGCCAGGTCAGTCCGGTGCAGCGCGATCTGGAGCTTGGGATGTTGCGCCGTCAGTTCATCGCGCAATTGCGCAAGACGCTCCTCCCGCCGTGCCACCAGAATGAGCGTGCCGGCGCGGCCCGCGAGTTGCCGCGCCAGTTCGCGTCCGATCCCAGCCGAAGCGCCGGTAATGAGCGCATGACAACCTTTGAGCCGCATTATGATCCGCTTTTCGTTAGGAGTGGTTCGAGCACGCGCCAGACATTTTCCGCCACGATCTTGTGTCCTGCGGCGGTCGGATGCGTCTGATCGGCCTGGTTGAGTTCCCGGTGACCGCCTACGCCCTCGAGCAAAAATGGAATGAGCACGGCGTTGTTCTTCTGCGCGAGATCGGCGAAGACTTTATGGAAAGCGTCGCTGTACTCGCCGCCGAGGTTGGGCGGCATCCGCATCCCGGCGATCACGATTTTGACCTCCGGGTTCTTCGCTTTCGCCTGCTCGATGATGGCCTGGAGATTAGTTTTCATCTGCGCCACGGGGAGCCCGCGCAACCCATCGTTCGCGCCCAAGGCTAGGACGAGAATATCGATCTTCTTTTGCAAAACCCATTCCAACCGGGCCAGACCACCGGCGGTGGTGTCGCCGCTGATCCCGGCATTGATGACGGAGAAAGGGAGCTTTTTTTCCTGAATTTTCTGCTCAATCAGAGCCGGGTAAGCTTCTGTCGACGACACCCCGAGGCCTGCGGTGAGGCTGTCGCCTAGAAAAAGGATCGTCCCGCCAAACGCCGGCGCCGCCAGGAAAAGTGCGAGGAAGAGGAAAATCTGGCGCGTCAATTTCCTCATGCGCGCCGTATCACCATCGCGTAAGCAAGACGTTCCGCCCTGACCCGTCAATGAACTCGTTTCCCATTCTCAACGTCCGCGACCTAACGAAAAGCTATCCGACCGGGGCGGGCCCGCTGACGGTTTTGCGCAACGTCTCCTTCGCCCTCGCGCAGGGCGCGACCTGTTCTATCCTCGGTCCGTCCGGCAGCGGCAAGACGACGCTGCTGGGCCTGGCCGCCGGCCTTGACCTGCCGACTTCCGGCTCGGTCTTGCTCAACGGCATTGCCCTCGCTGACATCAGCGAAGACGAGCGGGCGCGCGTCCGGAACGAGCTGGTCGGCTTTGTATTCCAAAACTTCCAGCTCATCCCGACCCTGACCGCACTCGAGAACGTGACGGTGCCAATGGAACTGCGCGGCGACCGGAGCGCACGGGTGCACGCACGCGAACTCCTGGAGCGAGTTGGACTGGCGGAACGGAGCACGCATTACCCGGCGCAGCTTTCTGGCGGCGAGCAGCAGCGCGTTGCGCTGGCGCGCGCTTTCATCAACCGGCCGAAGATTCTTTTTGCCGACGAACCGACCGGCAACCTCGACGCCGAGACGAGCCAGAAGGTGATCGAGATCATGCTCGAATTGAACCGGACGGCCGGGACCGCGCTCGTGCTCGTGACCCACGACCCCGATGTGGCGCAGCTGACGGAGCGGACGATTCGGCTGCGGAGCGGAGCGATGGTCGATGAATAGCGGGTTCGGATTCATCGGCCGGATGGCCTGGCGCGACAGCCGCTCGAGCCGCCGGCGTCTCCTGCTTTTCTCGATTTCGATCTCGTTAGGCGTGGCGGCCCTGATCGCGATCGGATTGTTTCGGGCCAGCCTTTCCCAGGCGATCGACGACCAGGCCCGCTCATTGTTAGGCGCGGATCTCGTGGTCGAGAGTTCGCGACCGTTCACGCCCGCGCAGGAACAAATCCTGCGTGCGCTGGGCGATACCCAGGCGCGTGAGGTGCGTTTCCGCACAATGGCGCTTTTCCCCAAGGGCGGCGGCACCCGGCTCGTCTATGTGCGCGCTTTGGGTGGGGTTTTTCCGTTCTACGGCAAGATGGAAACGACGCCGGCCGGCGCCGCGCAGAGTTTCCGCAACGGCGGCGAAGCCGTACCGGAGGAAAGCCTGCTTTTTCAATTCCGCGCCAAGGCGGGCGATCAAATCAAGATCGGGGAAGCGACTTTTACGATCTCAGGGGCTTTGGCCAAGATGCCGGGGGAAGCTTCCCCGGCCGCGAGCTTCGCGCCGCGCGTTTACATTCCGCTACAGGACCTGGCCAAGACCAACTTGCTGCAGCCCGGCAGCCTCGCGCGCTACCTGAATTTCGTGAAGTTCGCGCCAGGCGTGGATGTGGCGGCCGAAGTGGAAAAGCTCGCGCCGCAGATCGAAAAAGCAGGACTGCAATACGACACGGTCGCGAAACGGAAAAAAGATCTGGGCGAATCGCTCGATAATCTTTACCGCTTTCTCAATCTCGTCGGTTTCATCTCGCTCCTGCTCGGCGCGGTCGGAGTGGCGAGCGCGATCCAGGCGCATCTCCAGCAAAAAGTGCGCACCGCCGCCATCCTGCGCTGCCTCGGCGCAGCCGGTCGCACCACGGTGGCGGTTTATCTCCTGCAGGCGATGGCGATGGGCATGGTCGGGGTCTTGACCGGCGCCGCGCTCGGCCTAACGATGCATCGAATCCTGCCCAGATTGCTGCAGGGCTACATTCCGTTTGTCCTGCCCAAAGCAATTGCCTGGACCCCGGTCTGGGTTGGAATGGCAATCGGCTTCGCAGTTTGCATTCTCTTCGCGCTCCCGCCCCTTCTGCGTTTTCGGCGGGTGTCGCCGCTCCTTACTCTGCGCGCATCGGTCGATGAAAGCGCGGTGCCAGCCCGGCGCGATTTCGTCAGTTGGTTTGTCTACCTCGTGATGGCAGCGAGCCTGACGGCTTTCGCGATCGCGCAGGCGGAAGCGTGGCAGGACGGGTTGTTTGTCGCGGGCTGGCTGGCAGTGGCGGTCGGCGTTTTGGTGGGAGTTGCGAAGTTGCTTATTTTTTTGGTGCGCAAACTTCTGCCGCAAGGCTGGAGCTTTGTCATCCGGCAGGGCCTGGCGAATCTCTATCGGCCGAACAACCGGACTCTGCTCCTCACTCTCTCGTTAGGCTTGGGCACTTTTCTGCTCCTCACTATTTACCTCACCCGCGACGTCCTCCTGACCCAGTTCCGCTCGATCGACGCCAACAACCAGCCCAATATTTTTCTTTTCGACATTCAGCCGGACCAGACCGAGGCGGTCGCCCAGCTCGTGAGGCAAGAACAGCTCCCGGTCATCCAGGAGGCGCCGATCGTGACCATGCGCTTGGTGGAAGTGAAAGGCCGCAAGTCGTCCGACCTCCTGAAAGATCCGCAGCGCAAGACGCCGGAGTGGGAGCTGGAACGCGAGTATCGCTCGACCTACCGGGCCACGCTGAGCGAAACGGAGAAAATCACAGCCGGGAAGTGGGTCGGCCATTTCGATTACCGTCCGGGCGAGACTGTGCCCGTTTCGGTCGAACAAGACATTGCGCGTGACCTCGGCCTAACGATCAGTGATACGCTCGTTTTCGACGTTCAGGGAGTGGAGATCAAGGCGCGGGTGGCGAGCCTGCGCGAGGTGGATTGGAAGCGTTTCCAGACCAACTTCTTCGTCGTCTTCCCCACCGGCGTTCTGGAAAACGCCCCGACTTTCAATGTCCTCGTCAGCCGCGTTCCGACGCCAGCCGCGTCGGCCAAATTGCAGAACGCGGTGGTGGCGAAATTCCCCAACGTTTCCGCGCTCGACCTGACTTCGGTCATCCAGACGGTCGACGCCATCCTCGGGAAAGTGGCGCTGGTCATCCGGATCATGTCGCTCTTCACCGTCGGGACGGGCTTGATCGTGCTCGGGAGCACGATCTGGAGCGGACGCTACCAGCGGCTGAAAGAAAGCGTGCTCCTGCGAACGCTGGGCGCGTCGCGCTGGCAGATCTGGAAAATCCTGGGCGCGGAATATTTGTTCCTCGGCCTGCTGGCGAGCGCGACCGGCATCGTCCTGGCGCTGGCGGCGAGCTGGGCGCTGGCCGTGTTTACGTTCAAGCTCGCCTACACTCCGGCGCTACTGCCCGTGGTCCTGTCCGCGGTCATCGTGAGCGGGCTGACGGTGGCGGTCGGTTTGTTGACGAGCTACGGCTTGGGCTCGACGCCACCTTTGGCCGTCTTGCGCGAGGAGCTCGATTGACGCAGGTCGGTCAATTCACTTTTCGTTAGGGGACGCCAGCTGGCGCGCGGCATCTCGCCGAGCCGGAGATGGCCTATGCGGGTGCGGCGGAGGTGTTTCACTTCGTAGCCGACCGCAAAAAACATCCGCCGAATCTGGCGGTTCAGGCCTTGTTGCAGGACGACCTTCAGGCGGGTGGTTCCAATTTGGGTCAATCGCGTGAGGCGGGCGCGTTTGCCATCGAGAAAGACGCCGGCGCGTAATTTTTCGGCCACCTTTGGATCCCAGACTTTGTCGAGCGTGACCTCGTATTCTTTTTCCACCTTGTAGCGCGGATGGGTGAGATGCTGGGCGAGATCGCCGTCGCTGGTGAGGAGAAGAAGACCTTCGGTTTGCGCGTCGAGCCGCCCAACATTGAAAAGTCGGGAAAATTTCGGGGGCAACAAATCGTAGATCGTGTCGGTCGCGTTTGGATCGCGTCGGGTGGAGACGAAGCCGGCCGGCTTGTGCAGGATAATAGTCAGCGTTTCGGCGCGCCGGACAATTCGATTGCCGACTTTAACGTGATCGCTCTCCTCGACCTGGGTGGCGAAATTCGTGCAGGGCTGGCCGTTGATCGTAACCCGGCCCTCGGCGATCAACTCGTCGCAATGACGGCGCGAGCCGAGCCCGGCTGCCGCGAGAAAGCGGTTAAGGCGCAACCTGGGGTTAGAGATCCGGCTTGGTCTTCGGCAGGCCGACGACTTTGCTCGAATCTTTCCACTGGCCACGCTTCTTGAGCAGGTCGACCCGTTCGAACCGTTTCAGGACGTTGCGCTTGGCCGCGATTGTACTGGCGCCTTTGAGACTGCGATGCTGAGACATAAATTTTGCTCCGGGTTGTGCTCCGAAAATGAGCGGGCAAGGTAGCTGGCCTCGCGGATTTTTCAAATGGATTACCACGCCTCGCCCCCACGCCTCGCTCGCACGATCGAGTGGCGCCTCCTTTTCCGCCTGGCTTTGCTCCTGCTGCTCAGCTTCGGCCTGGTCTCCTGTCGCGGGATCGACTGGTTTCTTTTGAATCGGACCTTGCACGGCAAATTCAACGACATCGACTGGATCACGACCGGGCAACTGGCGGAGCGCCTGCGCGAACGTCCGCGCCCAGTCCTGCTCGATGTCCGGACGCCGGCGGAATATAAAGTCAGCCATCTCGAAGGCGCGCGGCAGGTCGATCCGGAGGCGGATGCGCCGAGCGCGGCGGCGGGGATCGCGAAGGACGCGCCGATTGTGACTTATTGCTCGGTCGGTTACCGCTCGGGGGCGATGGCGGAGCGGCTGCGGGCTGCCGGTTACACCAAGGTGCAAAATTTGGAGGGCTCCATTTTTCAATGGGCGAATGAGCATCGCCCGCTCGTCCGGGGCGCGGGCGAGCCGGTGAAAAAGGTCCATCCCTACAGCGCAGTTTGGGGGCGCCTGCTCGCGCCCGAGGTGCGCGCGCCCTTGCCGCCAGAATAGGATGCGGCCGGCCCCGTCCTAACGACGATTACTGAGCAGAACCATGGTGCCGCAGGTGGTCAGTTCATGCGCCGGCGCGCCGCTGTGGGCGAGGAGAGCACGCCAATGCGGGAGCCGGTTTTGCTCGACCAGAAGGTAAAGCCGGTCGGCTCCAGGCCAGGCCTGGGCGACGGTTTTTTCTTCGAGGAAAATCTCCGGGACCGGCCCGAGCGCGGCCCCCGGCTCGGAGGCTGGATCCTGATTTACCAGATAAAATTTCCGGCCCAAATAAAAGAGCAGGCTGCTCCCGACGTGCATCTGGCCTTCGTAAATCACCTTGTCGTTAGGGGCGACTTCCTCATTAATGAAGGCGGCGGCGTCGGCGAGCGAGAAATAGGGCGCCATCCGGGCCACGCCATCCATCATGCTGAAACCGATCGGTACCATGGCGGCGGCGAGCGCGGTCAGGGCGAGACGGGGGAGGCCGCGCCAGATGAACCAGAGCGCGATCCCGGAAAACAGGGCCAGGGCGAGACCGACGGCGACGAACATGGAGCGAAAACCGAGCCAGGTAGAGATGGGGATATCCATCATCGTGCGCCAGGCGGTGGAGCGGGCCGCGGTCGTGCCCCATTGGCCGTCGGCGTTCTGCAGGAGCTCGGGTAAACGCCAGGCAATGAATCCGGCGGCGAGCCCGACCGTGAGGACGCCGCCGACCCCGACGAGACGTGTCCAGCGCGGCATGCGTTCCCAGGCGGTGGCGGCGAAAATGGCAAACCCGCTCCACATGCTCATGGAGTAATAGTCCTGCCGTTGGCCGAGAAAGAAGAGCGGGAGGAAGACAACCGCCATCCAGCAGAGCGGGAGGGCGTCGGCAAATTCGATCTCGTGCGGGCGAAAGACGCGGCGCCAGGCCAGGAGTACGCCGGGCAGGATCGCGAACGACCAGGGAAACCACCAGGCGAGATGCAGCCCGAGAAAAACTCCCCGCGGCACGCTGTCATAGGTGTGTCCCGGATCGGCTTCACCGGCGAGATGGACGAGCCATTCGCGCGCCGTGAATTGCCCGATGAAACCGGGATGCTTCCATTCCATCCAGATGTGCCAGGGCGCGGCGATGAGGAGAAAAACGAGGATGCCGTCCCAGCACAGGAGTTCGCGAAAACGGAGCCGCGCTTCGCGGTAAAAGCAGGAGAGCAGGAACAGAATCGCGGCCGGGTAGAGAAGCCCGTGAAGGCTCTTCGTCATGCAGGCGACCGCGGCGCAAATCCAGAAACCAATGAACCACCCGCGCCGTCCCGGCCTTCGTTCGTAGCCGCGAATCGCGCAATAAATCGCGCCGGCGATCAGAGCGCTGAAAAGCGGCTCGGGCATGAGGATGCGGTTGAAAATAAATGTCCCGCAGGCGCCGAGATGGATGAGCCCGGCGAGAAAACCGCGCCAGGGGCCGCCCAACCGGTCGCCGATGAGAAAGGTCATCGCGATCGCCGCCACAGTGGCGAGCGCGAGGGGAAGACGGGCCGCCGCCGTCGTTAGGCCGACGGCCTTGAGGGAAATCGCGATCGCCCAGTAAAGCAGCGGCGGTTTTTGCGGCCGCGGGATGCCGTCGTTCGTGGGGGTGAGCCAATCATGTGTCTCGAGCATTTCCCGCGCGGCCCCGGCGTATTGGCCATCGGTTTCGTTGTAGAGATCGCCCCAGCCGATTGTCGCCACGTGCAGGAGGGCGGTGAGGAGAAGGAGAAAAATGAAAAGTCCGCGCCGAACTGGCGGCGGCTCCAGCGCGGGCGGAGTCAGGAAAACTTCGTCAAGGCTGAGGGCGGGATTGCCGGAAGACATTATTCGTTAGGCTACTCGGTTCGGCGGAGTTGTCTGTCGCTGAATTCAGCGCCGGGCCGGGGCCGCCTCGGGCCCGCGGTAGCGCTCCCAGCTTTCAGGCAGGCGGAGCAGCTTCGCCTCTGGCATTTGCACCAGCGCCAGCATCTGACGCGACTCCGCGATGAGGGTCTCATCCTCGAGGCGCCGGATTTCAAACCCGCACCAGAAGCGGACCCGTTCCAGCCGGTCGAGCCAGCCGTCGATCCGCAAGCGGTCGCCGAGTTTGGCCGCGCGCCGATAATCGATCTCGGTCCGGACGACGACGGGATAGCGTTGGGTCGCGGCCATTTCCGCCAGCTTCATGCCCAGTTTTTCGGCGAGGAGGGTGCGGGCGATCTCAATAAATCGCAGGTAGGCGATATTGTGCACCACGCCGCCGCAGTCGGTATCGAAGAACATGACCTGCACCTCGGCCTGGATGCGGGGTGGTGGTGCGGTTGGTGGAGAGTTATCCAAGAGCCTTTTTCTAAATCCGAAATCCGAAGCACGAAATCCGAAACAATTCCGAAGGACGAAATTCGCAGGCGAGGAAAACCGGGGCGCGCAATCTTTCCCAAATTTCCGGTTCTTCTCTGTTTGCTTCGGATTTCGACATTCGGATTTCGGATTTTCCGCTTCTGCCTCAGAGCCGCACCAAGTCGAGCAAGAACTGGCACCAGAGATAAACCATCCCGCGCCACGAATATTTGATCTCGCCGCCGGGCGTCTGGGTGAGGACGCCGGCTTTGATGTTGTGGGCGATCTGGTCGCGCAAATCGTTTTCAATTTCCTGCTGGACCTGGTCCTCATCGAGCGAATCGATGAGTTGGGTCTCGACCGCATTGTCGCGCAGGAAAGCCTTGTGGCTGTGGTAGAGCTGCCAGAAGGATTGGTCCGGTCGCTGCCGGTTGATCCGGAATTGCGGGGTCAATTTCAACCCGTAGGAGAGCGGATAATTCCAGGTCGTCCAGACGGTGCCGTCCTGTGCCCGCGAGGAAATGCGCAGGTAATAAAAAGAAAGATCGTTCTGCTCGTTCAGGCAAATGGTGGCCTGGGCGCGGTCTTCTTCCTTGTAAAAAAGCCGGAAGAATTGCCGATAATCCTCCCAGTCCCAGCCCGCGTCGCTGAGATGAGAAAAGCCTTCGCTCTCGATCTGGCCGGTGATTTCATCGAGGGTCGGGAAGACATCTTCGGAAGGCGGACTTTTGGGGCGGAGGGTTTTCTCGGCCGGGAGGCGAAGAGCGCGGATGCGGGTGAGGATTTCCAGCCAGGGCAAAAAGAGCCAGCTGAGCGCGCTCAGGAGTCCGAGAATCCAGCTCCCGGTGATGTAGTAGATGGCGAGAAAGGAAGCGGTGAGAATGCCAAAGGCGCCGATCTTCTGCGAGATCGAGGACTGGTAGCTGCGCATGGCGACGCTGAGCACAGCGACGCCAAGGGTAATGAAAAGCCCAAATAGCATTTAGGGGACGATAGCGTGCTCGCGCAGGAATTTCTCCAACTGGTCGGTATCGAAATTCGCAAGCACTTCATCCCCTGCGACGAGAGTGGGAACGTAGGTCTGGTCGCTGAGCTCTTTCATTTCTGCGTAGGCGGCGCGGTCTTCGCCGACATCGATCTCAGTGAACTTGTAGCCGCGCTCGGTGAGATATTCCTTCGCATCGATGCACCAGGAGCACCATTCGCGGCTGAAGAGTCGGATGTCGGTTGGCACGGGGGGGAATAAACAAATTCCGCGAATGGCGTCAACGTCTCCTTCTCTTTCTCGTGCTCGTGCTCCTGCTCGCTTCTCCCGATATACCTCGCGATGAATTTGGAATCACGGATATCGCCTGGCGATGTGATCGCGGCAGAAGACCGATCACGAGCAGGAGCACGAGCACGAGCACGATGAAGAGCAGGAGCAGGAGCAGGAGCAGGATGACACGATCAGTAGACGATCTCCCAAGTCCCGTCCGGTTTGCGCACTGCCATCAGCTTTCCCGGATAAATCATCGAGAGCGCAAGGCCGGCGCACATTTGCATTTCTTCGTCTTTGATCGGCGCGAAGGTTTTTTCATCCAGGCCGAAGAGCGGGCCAGTCTTTTTCCTTACCACCACCTCCGGGCCGCCCGTGGTGGTGAAATCTAAATCGGCCGCAGCTGGCGGCGTCACCCGAACTCCGGCCTTGTAAACCGCTTCCAGGCATTGCGCCTTGCGCACATCGTCCACCTTCAGCGATTCGTTTTCCTCCAACGCTTTGTAGAGGCCAGCGAAGTCCGGCTGGAACCATTCCGTCCGGATCTTGAGCAGGGCCGCGATCTTTTGTTTGTCCTCTTCGGTCAGCGTCGTGACCGGAGGATAGTGATGCCAGGGGAGGTCGAGCGCGAAATCGGCCGTAAACTCGCGCTCGAAAAGCACCTTCCCTTTCAGATCTTTTCGGTCATCCACTCCCTCGTTGGCCTGGTTGGTCGAGCGGCCGCCTCCGGGTTCGACTTCATCGGTCGCAGTATCCATGACCGAGGCCCAGCGCAACTGGGCGCGATAAGTTTTCGCGGCTTCGTTAGGCGTAAACTCGATCCGAATCTTATTCGTCCCCTTGCGCACCACCGGGCCGACCGAACTCATCGGAATCCAGACCGCCGGCGCGATTTCATGCCCCTCGAAGAGGACGGGCGCTTCGTCCTCCTGCACTTCCTGTTCGGCGAAGGGAATATTGTTGATGAAAATTGACGCCTTCCCAGGCACGGTCTTGACCTTCTCGTCTTTCGCGGGATTGCCGACGAAAGGGGTGAACTTGAATTCGACGTTGATTACCGCCGCCCGAGCCAGTGACACGAGCAACAAAAAAGAAAGTATCTCGGCAATCTTTCGCACCCGCTCTTTTTGCCCGGAACCGGGCGCGAAAGCGAGCGGAAAAAAGGGCGCGTTGCCCTAACGAACCGGGCTGCGGGACTGCTCTTGGCGGAGGGATTCTTCCCGCAGTTCCTTCTCCAGCTCGGCCGCGGCCAGTTCGTGCGACATCATCACCCCTTTAGCGACGACAAAGGTCACGAGCAAGCCGAGCAGGAAAATGGCGATGACGTATTCCATGACTATTTCCCCCGCCGGACTTTGACTCCTGTGCCGAGGATCACGACCCGGATTCCAACCCAAAGACTGAGAATGCTCGGAACCCAAAGACCAACGAAGAGGCCGTAATCCTTGCTCACGAGAAACCAGAGGGAGACGCTGGCCAGGAAGCTGATGAAAGCTCCGATTAAAAATGGATAATCGATTTTGTGAAACATAAGTAGCTTGGCCTCTAGAGTAGTTAACGAATGGGGAGGGCCGGACGGATGCAAAAACATTCGCACAACTTGCTCGGCCCGAAGGACGAAGGGGTGAAAGGCAGGGATCTCCGGCGAACCGAAAAGGACCCGTCTTGGACCCGGGCGAAGAGTTTTATTGCCGGCCGGATAAAATTCGCATCCATTCTTTAGGGCAGGGCGTATCGCCATTAGTCGCAAACCACTCATTTCATGATTAACGAACTTCTTCAGGATCTAGCCGCGCTCTACGTCTCGGGCGCAATGACCGCGCGGGAGCGGGAAGATTTCGAGCTGCTTTTGGAATTCCACGAAGAAGTCCGGCAGCTCGTGGGCGAATCGCAGGACGTCGCGACTGCTCTGCTCCTTTCGCGGCTCGCCTCGGAGGCGGCGGCGCCGCCCGTGCCTCTGAAATCGAGAATTTTGCGGGCCATTGAAGGTCAGGCCCAGCAGGTCTCGGCCGAACCCTTCGTTATGACCGGTCCCGATCGGCTTGTGCAATGGGTCAACCCGGCGTTTGTCGAGATGTGCGGCTATTCGCTGGAGGAACTAAAAGGCAAAAGCCTCGGTCCGATTCTGCAGGGTGAACGGACCGACCCGGCTGCGGTGGCGCGGATGCGGCGTGCGATGCACGAGTATCAGCCGTGCCGGGAACAGGTCATCAATTACCGGAAAAACGGTTCGCCCTACCTGGTCGACATCTCGATCACGCCGATCCTGGACGACGTCGGCGCGCCGCTTTGGTTCGTTGCGCGCGAGAACGAACTTCCGCTCGCCGCCTGAACCAGCTAAAGACGCGGCCCGATCAGGCCGCGTAATTTCATCATACCGCGCCGAATTCGCGCCTTCACCGTGCCGAGCGGGAGATCGAGTCGCTCCGCGATCTCCGCCTGGGTCAGGGAACCGAAAAAGGCCAGCTCGAGCGCTTCCCGCTGCTCGCCGGAAAGTTTCTGCATCGCTTCGCGCACAAACCCGTGCCGCTCGCCCGAGGTCGCGGCGGCGAAAGAGTCGTGATCGTCGAATTTTTCCCGCACTTCGGTTTCCAGTTTCACCTCCTCGTGCAACTGGCCGCGGCGTTGGGTGGAGCGGATAATGTCGATTGCCCGATGCCGGGTCAGAGTCACAGCCCAGGTCATCGGTTTGCCGCGGGTTGGATCGTAAAGCGGCGCCTTTTTCCAGATCTGCACGAAAACTTCCTGCAAGACATCCTCCGCGGCCTGTTCGTTCCGGAGCAGTCGGTAGGCAATGGAAAAAAGAACGCGGGAAAAGCGATCGTAGAATTGCTCGAAACTCACCCGATCGCCCTGGCCGATGCGGCGGAGAAGCTCGATCTCTTCCTGTTGAGTGCCCGAAAATTCCATAGACGATCAAGGCCAGCTTGGCAGGCCTCCTAGGCGTTGCAAGCCCCCTGCTTCCGATCGCAAGGGGCGGAACAGCGGCCATCGCCGGCTAGCCGATCGCGGTCTTGTAAGCCGCCGCGTCTTTCAGATTCTCGAGCGCGGCGGGATCCTCCGGTTTCAGAAGATAGATCCAGCCTTCGCCGTAGGGATCGGTGTTGATCAGAGCCGGGTTGGATTCGAGCGCGTGATTCACTTCCGTGACCGTGCCTTTGGCCGGCGCGTAAATGTCGCTCGCCGCCTTGACCGATTCGACCACGGCAATGGTCCCGCTCGCTTCGTAGGCCGCGCCCTTCTTCGGCAGCTCGACGTAAACCACATCGGTCAGTTCGGCTTGCGCGTGATCGGTAATGCCGACGCGGATCAGGTCGCCCTCGCGGCGGACCCATTCGTGCGATTCGGTATAGAGAAGGTCTTCTGGAACGTTCATGATTTTTTGTAGAGCGGTTTCTTTTCGATCAGCGCAGCAAATTTTTGGCCGCGGATTTCGACTTCGATTTCCTCGCCCGGCTTTGGTGCCGGCGTTTTCAGGTAAGCCATCCCGATCCCATAGTTCAAGCTCGGCGAAAGCGTGCCGCTGGTTAGTTCGCCGGCCTCGGCACCGTCGCGGAAAACCCGGTAATGCGGCCGAGGCGGCGGGCTTTTGCCTTTCATCTTGAAAGCGACGAGCCGGCGGGAGAGCCCGGCTTCTTTTTCCCGCAGCAATATTTCGCGCCCGGTAAACTTCGGTTTCGAGAGGTCGACGAAAAACCCGAGGCCGGCTTCGAGCGGATTGTGCTCGGGCGAAAGGTCGGAGCCGTTCAGCGGGTAACACATTTCGAGCCGCAAAGTATCGCGCGCTCCCAGCCCGCAGGGGCGGATGCCTAACGATTTGCCTTTTTCGAGGATTTCGTTCCAGACCCGCGGCGCCTCTGCCGCCGGGAAGAAAACTTCGATCCCGTCCTCGCCGGTATACCCGGTGCGCGCGACCCAAAGCTTCGTCGGACCGAGATCGAACTGCGCAATCTGATTCCGCGCCGGTAATTCCTTTTCCTCGCCGAAAAGGGCGGTGAAAAGCTCGCCGATCTTCGGTCCCTGCACCGCTAGTCCGGCGTAGCGATCGCTCTGGTTTTCCAACTCCACCTCGCCCGCGAGATGCGACTGCAGCCAGCCAAAATCGTCTTCGATTCGCGACGCATTCACGACGAGGAGGAATTTCTCTTCCTCGATCCGGTAAAGAATGAGGTCGTCGATGATCCCGGCCTCGTCGTTGAGCAGAAAAGTGTAGTGCCCGGTGCCGACTTCGAGTTTGCCGACATTATTCGTGAGCATAGTGTCGAGCCATGCTCCGGCTCCTGCTCCGCTCGCGACCAGCTCGCCCATGTGGGAAATATCGAACACTCCCACTGCGTTCCGCACCGCAAGGTGCTCTTCCATGATGCTGTTGTATTGCACCGGCATGAGCCAGCCGCCGAAGGGGATGATTTTCGCGCGCAGCTTCACGTGCTCGTCGTAAAGCGGGGTTGTTTTTGTTGCGGCGTCGCTCACCGCCGCAGCCTAGATGTTGCCTCAAACGTGTCAAACCTCTCACCCCAGCGGCCGCCTTGGTTGAACTCCCGCAGCCGCTCCTCTAGGATGAACGCGACGATGAGTTTTCTCGATTTACTCGAACGCCGCTTCGGCCGCTTCGCCATTCCAGGCCTGATCCGAATCGTGGCCGGCTTCAACGCGCTCGTTTTTCTCCTCACGCGGGTGAACCCCGAGTTCGTGCAAATGCTCGATCTCAATCGCGGCGCGATCCTGCACGGTCAGGTCTGGCGGCTAGTCACCTACATTTTCATCCCGACGACCAATAGTCCGATTTGGATCATCTTCGTTCTCCTCTTTCTCTGGTTTATCGGTGAGGGCTTGGAGCGGGCTTGGGGCGCGTTTCGACTCAATCTCTTTTACTTCCTCGGGATGATCGGGACGACGATCGCGGCCTTTTTCTTCGGTGGGAATTTCGCCAACACGATGCTGAACGCCTCGCTCTTTTTCGCCTTCGCCAATTTTTATCCCGACGAAGTCATCTACATTTTTTTCATTCTCCCGGCGAAGGTGAAATGGATCGCGTGGGCCTCGGCCGCGCTCCTCCTTTTTGGCTTTGTCACCAGCCCGATGTCGTACCGCATGGCCTTGGTTGCGGCCTTTGCCAATTACTTCATTTTCTTTGGACCGGAGCTTGTCCGGGCCGCCCGTAACCGGCACGAGACCTCAAATCGGCGCCGGCGTTTTGAAGAAACCGCGCGGCCCGAAGAGGAAGCCTTGCATCACTGCGCCACCTGCAGCGCGACCGAACTGACCGATCCAAGCCTCGAATTTCGCGTCGCGCGCGACGGTGAGGAATACTGCCTCGCGCATCTGCCGAGCGCGACGAAAGTGGAAGCCTGAAAGCTCCCTCCTCCGCCGGTCCGCTTGACCCTCTTGTCGTGCACGGGGAAACTTCCGCGATGGATTCCACGCCCGCGCCGCTCATTCCGCAGGATGGCTGGCATTGCCTCCACCTTTTCTACCGGATCGAGTACGGCCAATGGCAGCTGTTGAGCAGCGCCGAGCAACGGGCCGCGAAAATCGCGCTCTCCACCCTCGTCCAGGAAACCCGCGCGCTCGAATCGACCCAGCTCCTCACCTTGAGCCAGGTCACTCCGAAAGCGGACCTCGGTTTCATGCTTATCACGCCCGATTTGCAGACCGCGAACCGGATCGAGAAACAGCTCACGCTGTCGTTAGGCGCAGACGTTCTCGTGCCGGTTTACAGTTACCTCTCGCTCACGGAAGAGAGCGAGTACATCACGACCGAGGAGCAGTACAGCGAGACGCTCGAAACGGAGCAAAAGCTGAAACGCGGCACGCCGGAGTTCGAGGCTGGGATGCAGGATTTCCGGGAGCGGATGAAGAAATACCGGCAGGACCGGGTTTATCCGACCCTGCCCGACTGGCCGATCGTTTCCTTCTACAATATGACGAAACGCCGGGGCGAAGAGCGCAACTGGTATTCACTGCCCTACGAAGAGCGCCGCACCCTGATGAGCGACCACGCCCGGATCGGGCGGCAATACGCCGGCAAAGTGAAGCAACTCATCACTGGTTCGACCGGCCTCGACGATGCGGAGTGGGGCGTGACTCTTTTCGCGCACGACACCTTCCAGATCAAAGCCATCGTATACCAGATGCGCTTTGACGAGGTGAGCGCGGCCTACGCCGACTTCGGCGAATTTTACATTGGCATTCAACTGCCGCTCGACGAACTGTTTCGCCGCCTGCAGCTCTAGTGCTCCAATCTTAATCCTGCTCCTGCTCCTAATCCTGCTCTTCTCGGAGGATTAGGAGCAGGAGCAGGAGCAGGAGAAAGATCGGGAAAAAGGATGGGTGGCAGAGTGGTCTAATGCGCACGCCTGGAAAGCGTGTTTGCCGCAAGGCAACCAGGGTTCGAATCCCTGCCCATCCGCCCGCGCCACCCTTGCGTTAAGCGTCGTCAGGCTGGCGCCGGCTCATCACCTGCGTCGTTTGCCGCACCTTGATGATGCTCCGGGCTGGCAGCACGCCGCGGAAATTCGTTCCCGGGTAAATAATGCAGTCGCGCCCGACGACTGAACCGGGATTCAGGACCGCGTTGCAGCCGATCTCGGATCGATCGCCGATGATCGCGCCAAATTTCCGCAACCCAGTCGCGATCATTCCGTCGGTCGCGAGGACGGTGATCTCGGCATGGTCGAGTTTCACGTTGGAGAGGATCACACCCGCTCCGAGATGCGCCTTGTATCCGAGAATCGAATCGCCCACGTAACTGAAATGCGGAACCTGGGCGTCGTCGAAAATGATGCAGTTCTTGAACTCGCATGAGTTCCCCATCACCACGTTGTTCCCCACGATGACGTTTTCGCGCACGTAACATCCGCTCCGGATGTGGCAGTTTTCGCCGATCCAGGCCGGCCCTTTCAACATCGCGCCCTGTTCCACGATCGTGCCCTGGCCGACGAAAATGGAATCGCTGATGAATGGCTTTCCGACCAGCTCGCCCAGCACCGCCGGCTTGAGCCGGAATTGCAGGTAACTCGGGATCTGCTTGAGCGCTTCCCAGACATACTTGTCCGCCTCGAACAACTTCGAGTGGGCGGTGTGTTCGAGTTCGAAAAATTCAGCGGCGCTAAACATGGCGTCAGGCGTAAACTGCGACGCGCTCGTTAGGCGCCGGCACGGCGGGTCAGGACAGGCCCTTCTTTCGTGTCCCGCACCGCCCAACCGCGCGCCAGGATGGCGTCGCGCAATTCATCACTTTTTTGCCAGTTCTTGGCAAGCCGCGCCTGCGTCCGCTCCTCTGCCAATCGCTCCACTTCCTCTGGCGGGCCTTCCTTTTCGGCGGCAAAAGCGAGGACGCGGTTGACCTGTTCCCACCAATTCAGCCAGGCTCGCGCCCGTCCCGGTTCGACCCCGCGATCGAGTTCGCGATTACTCTCCCGGATCTGCTCAAACAAATGTCCGAGCGCAGCCGAGATATTGAGATCGTCGTCCAGCGCCTCAGCAAATTGATCGTCCACGATCTCCGAGCCGCCGGGTTCGGCCGCGGCCGTATCGCGCAATCGGCGGAGCCATTCATCGATCCGGGCCAGGGCCTGGCGCGCTTCTTCCATTCCTTCCCAGGTGAAATTGAGCGGCGCCCGGTAATGTACCCGAATCAGCGCATAACGGACTTCGCGCCCGCTGTAGCCCTTCTCCAGCACGTCACGCAGGGTATAGAAATTGCCTAACGACTTCGACATCTTCTGCCCTTCGACCTGGAGATGGGCACAATGCATCCAGTAACGAACGAAGGTTTTCCCGCTGCAGCCTTCCGATTGCGCGATCTCCGCTTCGTGATGCGGAAAAATATTGTCGACCCCGCCGCAATGAATATCGATCTGCTCACCTAACAATGTCGTGGCCATGGCGCTGCACTCGATGTGCCAGCCGGGCCGTCCTTTTCCCCACGGGCTCTCCCACCAAACGTCGCCGTCCTCTTCGTCCCACGCTTTCCAGAGCGCGAAATCGCCCACGTGTTCCTTGTCGTACTCGTCGCTCTTCACCCGGCCGGTGGAGCGCAACTCGGCCAGGTCGAAATGCGCGAGGTTACCGTACTTTGGGAAGCGATTAATCCGGTAGTAAACCGATTTGTCTTCCGCCTGGTAAGCCAGCTCGCGCCCAATCAACTGCTCGATCATCGCGATCATAGCCTTCACATATCGCTCCTCGGTCGCGGCGGGGAAGGCACTCGCGCGTTTGATCTGCAGCGTCTCAAGATCCTGGAAGAATGCTTCCTTGAAGGGCGCGGTGAATTCACCAAGCGGGAGATTGGCCGCCCGGCTGCCCCGAATCGTTTTGTCATCCACGTCGGTCAGGTTCATCACCCGCTCGACCGTGTAATCCCGCGCTTCAAGATGTCGTTGCAGGAGGTCTTCGAAAATGTAGGCGCGAAAATTTCCGATGTGCGCGTGGCTGTAAACGGTCGGTCCGCAGGTGTAGATCTTGACCGCGCGACCGCCCGGATCGAGCGACTGGAACTCCTCGATCTCACGCGAATAGGTGTTGAAGAAACGCAGCGCCATCAGTTGCTCGAGCGAGTCACTATCATTCCTCTTCCACGCTCGCCACTGCCATGGCGGACATTCCTTCGCCGCGGCCGAGCGCGCCCATGCCTTCGTTCGTCGTCGCTTTGAGACCGACGCGCGACGGGTCGATTCCGAGGGCGGCGGCGAGCTGTGCCCGCATCGCTTCAAGATGGGGCCCGATCTTGGGCGCTTCTGCGATCAGGGTCGCATCCACGTTTGCGATCCGACAGTTTTTCGCCGCCAAAATTTCTCCGACCCGCCGCAAAATTTCGAGACTGCTGATCCCGCGAATCGATTCGTCGGTATTGGGAAAATGATGACCGATGTCGCGTTCGCCGATCGCGCCTAACAATGCGTCGGCGATGGCATGAGTCAGGACGTCGGCGTCGGAATGCCCTTCCAGTCCGCGGTCGTGCGCGATCTCGACGCCCCCGAGAATGAGTTTGCGATCTTCGCCAAAGCGATGCGCGTCGTAACCAATCCCAGAGCGAAACATGGCCTCAGCCTAACGCAATTCGAGCCGCCCGCTGGAAGCAACGATGCGAAATTTATCCGGCATATCTTTCCGGGGCTCGATCTCCACCCGACCGCCGGCCGCTTCCACCAGGAGCCAACCGGCCGCGATATCCCAGAGACTGATTCCCTGTTCGATGTAAGCATCGAGCCGGCCGCAGGCGACGTAGGCCATGTCGAGCGCGGCACTCCCGAGCATGCGGCACTTCCGCACCCGGTGCACCATCTCTTCGAGCACCGGCAGCCCCGCTTCGATCGTGGCCTGCGTTTTGGCCAGGCCAATCGAAACGACTGCCTCCGCCAAAGTGGTGCGCGGGCTGACGCGAATTGGTTTCCCATTCAACGTCGGCGCCTGCCCTTTCTCGCCGCTCCAAAGTTCATCGCGCATCGGATCGTAGATCACACCCACGATCACCTCGCCGCGGAAACGGAGCGCGATTGAAACGCAAAAATGCGGAATGCCGTAGAAAAAATTTACCGTGCCGTCGAGCGGATCGACCACCCATTGATGATCGCTTGCCTGGTCGCCGACGATGCCTTCCTCGCCGTAGAGCGCATGCTCCGGAAAACAATCGAGCAGGATTTTCGTGATCAGGTCCTGGGTGAGAACATCGACCTCGAGCTTGATGTCGTGTGCGGTGGTGGCGTTGACCGTGAGCGGTTTCGCAAAGTGCGCGCGGAGCAACTCACCGGCGGCGCGGGCGGCTTCGGTTGCGACTGCAAGAGGAGCGTTCACCGGCGCAACCTAACCGATCCTGCACGCGGTCCGCGAAGTTTTTCGCGCAAAAAAAACCGGAGGAAGAAAATGAATTCTTCCCCCGGGTTGAAGTTTACTTGAACGAAGAACGGTTCTGTCACCGCCCTTCTGTGGATAGCGGCGTTAGTGTTTCTTCTTCGCCGTTGCTTTTTTCTTAGTAGCCATCTTTTTCTTGGCCGGTGCCTTTTTCTTGGCTGCTTTTTTCTTTGCTGGCATAGGGAATCCCCCCTTTCAATCCGCAGAAGCGGTCTGTGAACAATGTGTGAATAACTTCACTTTCATCGAGTCACTAGTCGTCACGTTTTTTTTGTCAAACATTTTTCGCGCGCATCCAAGATTATTTTAAGCAAGGCGTGTGCGAGCTCCGTTTTTTTTGCGCGCGAAAGTTTTTTTTCTTCGCCGCTTTTGCAAAATATTTGCAGCTCGTTCTCGTCCGCATCCATTCCGATGTCGTTTCGGGAGACATCATTCGCCACCAGCAGGTCGCAATTTTTCTCCGTCAGCTTGCGTTGCGCATTGGTTCGCAGTTCCTCGGTTTCGGCGGCGAAGCCGACGACAAAACAATCGTGCGCCCCACTCGTTAGGCTGGAAAGGATGTCGCGTACCGGCGTGAGCGCGAGGGAGAACGGTGCGCCCTCCTTTTTTATTTTTTGTTCCGCATAACGCGCCGGTTTGTAATCGCAAACCGCGGCGCACATCACAAAAACATCGCAGCCTGCGAACTCCGCCGCGGACGCGGCGAACATTTCCTCGCTTGTAATGACGCGCACCAACTCCGCCCCGGCCGGCGCGGCGAGCGCGACCGGTCCGCTGATCAAAACCACTTCGTGCCCGGCCGCGAGCGCGGCGGCGGCGATGGCGTAGCCCATTTTACCCGAGGAGCGATTGCTCAGGTAGCGCACCGGATCGAGCGGCTCGCGCGTCGGCCCGGCCGTGACGACGAACTTCACGCGATTAGATTTTCCTGGCGCGCGAGCAGGAACTCGGCGCGGAAAGCGATCTCGTCCACTTTCCACAAACGGCCCAGGCCTTCATAGCCGCAGGCCAGCATGCCGGCTTCCGGTCCGATGAACTCGACCCCGCGCCCGCCTAACGTGGCAACATTTTCTTTCGTCGCGGGGTGTTCCCACATTTTGCCGTTCATCGCCGGCGCGAGCAGAATCGGCGCGCGGGTCGCGAGCGCGATCGCGGCCAGGGGATGGCCGGCCAAACCATGCGCCAGCTCGGCGATGATGTGGGCGGTGGCGGGCGCGATCAGAAGAAGATCGGCGCGATCGGCCAGCGCGATGTGTCCCGGGTGCCAGCTTTCTTTTTCATCGTAGAAGCTGGTCGTGACCGGATTTTTTGAAAGCGTCTGCAACGTCAGCGGAGTGATGAACTCGGTCGCGTCTTTGGTCATCACGACATGGACCGAATGCCCCTGTTTCACGAGCAGGCTGGCCAGCTCGGCCGACTTGTAGGCGGCGATCGAGCCGGTCACGCCGAGCAGGACGGAACGTTGTTTCTCTTTCATCGTTAGGCGCTATCCGAGGTGATGAGGCGGCTGCTCAAATAACGTTCCGCGCCCATGATCTGGCGAAACTTGAGCAGGTCCTCTTCCATGGAACGGCTGATAATGGTGTAGCGGTAATCGCGCCAGAGTTCCATTTCGCGCGCGGCGGTTTGGAGGCGCACTTCGATTTGGGCCGGTGTTTCCGTGCCCCGTTTCGTCAGGCGGCGGCGCAATTCCTCGAGATCGGGCGGCATGATAAAAACATCGGCCAGCGACTGGCGCACGAAAGCGTCGTCGAAGGCGCGAATCGCGGCCGCGCCCTGGATGTCGATGTCGATCAGGACATCGACGCCCTCGCGCAGATTGCTCACGATCGGATCGCGCAAGGTGCCGTAATATTTGCCGTGGACATTGGCGTGTTCGAGGAATTCGCCAGCCGCGACCCGGGCCAAAAAATCGGGCTCGGAAAGAAAATTATAATCTTCGCCGTCGATTTCGCCGGCGCGCGGGCGACGGGTGGTGCAGGAAACCGAGTAAACAAAATCGGGCGTTTGCCGGAGGGCATCGCAAAGGGTCGTCTTGCCCGCGCCGGAGGGAGCGGAGACGACAAAGAGAATTCCGTAGCGACTAAATTCCTTACTCAAGATTTTGGATTTGCTCGCGAATCTTTTCCACCTCGGCCTTGGAGGCGACGACGTGCCGGGAAATTTCCGCATCACCCGCTTTCGCGCCTAACGTATTCAGTTCGCGCGAAATTTCCTGCGTAATAAATTCGAGGGTGCGGCCGACCGGTTCGTCTTTGCGCAGATGATGAGCAAACTGCGCGAGATGACTTTCGAGCCGGGTCAGCTCTTCCGAAACGTCGGAGCGATCGGCAAAGAAAGCGATTTCCTTGAGCAGGCGCTCGTCGTTAGGCTGAAGCTCGAGGCCGGCTTTGCTGATCCGCTCGAGCAGGGTCTGGCGATATTTTTCGGCGAGGGCGGGATGCTTCTTTCCCACCTCCTTTAATTCCTGGCGCAGCACTTTGAGGCGTCGGATTAGATCCTTCGCCAGGTATTTGCCTTCCTTGTCGCGCATCTTGATCAACTCGCCGAGCGCGTCGCCCAGCGCTTCCTCCAAGGCCGGCCAAATCTTGTTCGGGACAAGGCTGTCTTCCGCGAAACGCAGCACCCCGGGCGCCTGTAAAATCATTCCGATGCTGATCTCACCGGTCACGCCCAGTTCCTTCTGCAGGGCGCGCATCCCGTCGTGATAGGAACGGGCGAGGGCGCGGTCGAGTGCGAGAGTGCGCGCGTTTTGCGCTGCCGGGTCGAAGGCGACGACGACGTTGGTGCGTCCGCGGGCAAGGCGTTCTCCCACCACCTGACGGACGCGAGGTTCCAGCGCGCTCAGTTCGCGCGGCAGGTTGATCACGATGTCGCTCTGCTTGCGATTCACCGAGTTGACTTCGACGCTGATTTTGGCGCCCCCGCCATCGCTTTCGCCGCGGCCGTAACCAGTCATGCTTCTCATTCGAATGGGAGCTTCGAAAGTTTCCGACGGAATAACAAATGGAAAGACGCGGGACGACTCAAGGTCATTCCGGCCGTCCGCGCCCGTGAGTGGAATCGCGCAACGGGATGCCCTGTTGATAAAGCATCAGATCCGCCTGGAGCAATTGCGCGACGGCCGGCTGTCCTTCCGTTTCGGCGCGCTGCGCACCGTCCGTCGCGGTCTCAATCGCCTTCGGGTATTGACCGGTCTCGGCATAGGCCGCGGCGAGGACGCGGAAAACCATCGGGTTGCTTCCGGCCGCAGCGCGGAAAGCTTTTTGCGCGAGTTGGAGAGCTTCCTCACCATGACGAACTTCAGTTTCGGGCGAAGTGGCAAGAACCCAGGCCAGACTGAGTTCGGTCGCCACGCGATCTGGCTGGAGCCGGAGCGTCTCGCGCCATTCCCGCACCGCCTCGGCGAGGCGTCCTTGGGCGTGGAGGGCAACGGCCAGATTGTTGTGCATCTCCGCGTTGCCGGGCTGGAGGCGCAACACCTCCTGCCATTCCGCCATCGCTTCGGATGCCTTGCCCAGTTTGAGCAGAGCGATGGCGAGATTGTTCTGCGCGTCGACCTTCTGCGGCTCCAGTTGGAGCGTTTTCCGGAACTCCGCGATCGCTTCCTCGAGCTGATCGTCGCGCTGCAGGGCGATCGCGAGGTTGTAATGCGCCGCGACATTTTTGCGGTCGGCGGCGATCGCCTTCTGGAAATAGGGAATGGCGGCTTTCGGATCGCCGGTTTCCAGATAGGCGTTGCCGATACTGTAGGCGGCGTCGGAATCTCCCGGCCGAATCCGGAGCGCCTCACGAAATTGGGCCAGACTTTTCTCGCGGTCGCCGCTTTGGTAGAGCGCCTTGCCCAGGTTGCGGTGCATCTCACTGTCGTTAGGCCGGGCGGTCAGGACGGAGCGGTAGAGTTCGATCGCTTCGGGGTATTCCTTCTTCCGCAGAAGCGCGTTGGCCAGGTTGGTCATGCCATTGGCTTCGCGCGGCCGAATCCGCAGCGCCGCGCGATCGTGCGCGATCGCTTCGTCCACCTGGCCTAACCGGAGCAGTTCACTGCCCAGGCCGCGCTCGGCGACGTCGTTCTCGGAGGTGACGGCGAGAGTATGTCGCCAGAGACGAACGGAGCTCGACCAGTAATCCACTTGTCGCCAGGAAAGCGCGATGAGCAGAGCGATGACGGTGGCGGCGACCGTTCCCAGGATCCATTTTCGCTTCCGCCAGGAGGCACTTAATTCCGCGACGCCCCAGACGAGCGCGAGATAGATACCAATCTGCGGAAGATAGGTATAACGATCCGCGTGAGCCTGCACCCCCACCTGCACCAGGCCAATCACAGGCACGAGCATGCCGAGATACCAGAGCCAGCCCGTGATGAGATATGGATGCCGCCGGCGAGCAGAAAAGACCGCAAACAAAACCGCGAGGAGGGCAAGCAGGCATAGGCCAACCAACCACAGAGACAAGCTGCCCTTCGGATGCGGATAAAACGGCGTCAGATGTGCGGGCCAGAACATCTGGCGCAGATAGACCCAAACCGTCACCAACGCGTTCTCCACCCTCCAGCTTAGCGGCAAGCCCTGCGCGGCATTCAGAGCCTGTTCCTGGGAAAAAATCGTTGCGACCGAAATCGCGATAGCCAGGAGGAGGAGAGGAGCCTTCTCCAAGAGGAGCCACGGGATCGTTCTGGCGGCTGGTCTTTCCTCTATCTCGTTCCCAGTCCAGTTCGGGGAAAAAGAACAGCGCCTGAGCGGCCAGTAATCGAGGACCAGGAGCAGGCAGGGGAATGTTACCAGCATCGACTTGGAGAGAAGTCCGAGAGTGAGCGCGGCTACGACGAGAAGATAGAGGCGGAGTCGTGGCGGCTTCTGCGCATAACGAGAGTAAGCCCAGAGCCCGAGCATGAAGAAAACTCCGCTCAAGACATCCTTGCGCTCGGAAATCCAGACGACCGATTCGGCGCGCAAGGGATGGATGGCAAAGAGCGCGGCGACCAGCGCGCTCCGCCAGACTGCGCCGGTCATGGAGCGTAGGGCTAAGAAGAGCAGCAGGACCGCAACCGAGTGCAGGGCGACGTTGACGCCGTGATAACCGCCGGGGTTAAGCCCGAAGATCTGCGCGTCGAGCATGAGCGAAAGCGACGTCAGTGGATGCCAGTTGCCGACCAGGGAGTGAGTAAATGCCCTCTCGATGCCGGCGCGGGTCAGGCCATCGCTGATCCAGTGGTTCTGATAGACGTAGAAGCTGTCGTCGTAGTTGAAAAAATCGTAGCCGAGGGACCGGCCGAAGATCAGGAAGGTGATCGCGACCAGCCCGAAACAGATGGCTGGAGTCGTCCAGGAACGCCGCGCCTTGGGCGGCGGCGGCGGCGGGCTCGCGCGTTTTTTCTTCGGGCGCTTCTTTCCCCGACTCATCGCCCGAGAGTCTGCCAGCGTGATTTCACCGCGGTCGCGAGACAGCCGAGGCCGTAGCGCAGGCTGGCGTTGAAGCCGATCGAGGAGGCTTCCGGGAAATATTTTGTCGGACAGCTAATTTCGCCGATTGGCTCACCGAGCGCGATGACTTGGGCCAGGATCTGGTTGTCGAAAATGAAGTCATCGGAGTTTTGTTCGAGCGGCAGGCGCTGGAGCAGAGTGCGCGAAAACGCGCGATAGCCGGTGTGATACTCCGAGAGCTTGGCCCCGAGGAGAAGGTTTTCGATCAGGGTAAGGAAACGGTTCGAGACATATTTCCACCACGGCATTCCGCCGCGCAACGCGCCGCCGCCAAGGATGCGGGAAGCGAGCACACAGGAATAGAGTCCACTGGTCACGAGTGATGCCATCGCCGGAATAAGCGCCGGCGTGTACTGATAGTCAGGATGAATCATGATGACCACATCGGCCCCAGCGGCGAGGGCAAGCCGGTAACAGGTCTTCTGGTTGGCGCCATATCCGCGATTCTGCGGATGGACTTCGACCTGCACGTTTGGCAGAGCACGCGCCATGGCTGCGGTTTCATCCTTGCTCGCGTCGTCTACCAGAATGACGCGATCGACGATGCCGTGCGCCATGACTTCATCATAAGTCTGGCGCAAAGTCCGGGCAGCGTTGTAGGCCGGCATCACGACAACAATTTTTTGGCCGTGGAGCATGCCTTAATTCGGTGAGGAGTTAGCCGGTCCAGCGTCCGCGAGCAGGAGCGCGAGGGCGCGACGGTGGGGAGACGGAAGAGGAAGGCGCGCCAGAGCCTGCTCCGGAAACCAGCGCTGCTTTTCGTTAGGCTGATCCATTGGCGGACGATCGAAAACGGCCAGGGTGACGCGGTGATGGGTAAACGGGAAATCGATTTTCAAGACCGGATCTTCTTTGGGGAGCCAGGCGAGGCGCGGCAGAATCCACATTCCTCGCCAGCGGTCGCTCGATTGTTCAAGCAGGATGCGATTGCTCCGGCGCGTGAAGGCATGCGGCTCAAAGAGCTCGACGGTGCTGGGCCGCTTTCGTTTCACCGGCAACAAATCCGGTTGCTCAGCCTGGCAAAAGCGGCGGACCGGACATTCGACGCAGCGCGGCTGGCGCGGCACGCAGACGAGAGCGCCGAGGTCCATCAGGGCGGAATTGTGTTCCCGGGCGCCTCTGCGGGGAAGAAGCGAAGCCGCCGTCTGCCAGAGATGAGCCTGGCCGGCGCTGGAATCAATCGGGGCCTGCCAGTTCGTCAGGCGCGCGAGGACGCGCGCGATATTGGCCTCGACCACTGGCGCCGGGAGGTCGAAGGCAAAACTGGCAATCGCGCCCGCCGTGTAGCGACCGACCCCGGGGAGCCGCGCGATCTCGGCCACCGCGGCCGGGAGCTGGCCGCGGAAGTTTTGCCTAACGAATTTCGCGGCGGCGTGGAAGTTGCGGGCCCGGGCGTAATATCCCAACCCCTGCCAGGCATGCAGGACTTCCGATTCTTTCGCCCGGGCGAGCGCACTAAAGTCGGGAAAGCGCGCCAGCCAGCGCTCGTAATAAGGAATGACGGTCGCGACTTGCGTCTGTTGCAGCATGATTTCTGAGACCAGGATGGCGTAGGGATCGCGGGTGCGACGCCATGGCAAGTCCCGGCCCCGGCGCCGGAACCAGCGCTGCAGGCTGCGGCGGAATGGGCGTGGGTCTGGCGATGTTTCAGACGGATCAACTGGTCCTGGCATGCGTCCGGCAATGATGCCACGAGTACGCAAATCCCCAAGCGGCGAGCGCGAGAATCGAGCTGACGAAGAGCAGGCCAAAGGCAGACTCGCTCAGAAAAATCTCCGCCCCGAGCAGGACGAGCGCCCCGAAAAACATCAGGCGCCCGCCGAGACGATGGGTCGCACGCCGGGTTTCGGGATTCTCCAAGGTCCAGGGCGTACGGATGCCGACGAAATAGTTGGGCCGCATATTGCCCAGATAATTTCCCAGGATGGCGAAGAAGAGGAGGAGACAGGTCATCATGACCCGGCCAACCGGAACGTTTCGGCCTAACGATACCAACATTTGCACGAGAAAAATCGTATCGAGCAGGACAAGCGTCGCGAGCCGCACAATCGGCATCACGGCCGGCATCAGCCCTTCTTCACCGGGGGTCCGGCGCAGTTTGGGATCGAACCAGGGCAGAATGCGCAGGAGCGCCGCAAGGCCGAGGGCCATGAGCGGGACGATGAGAATCCCGGGCACCTTCGACATCCAGCCATTGATCTGGCCACGGAGATCCCAATGCGTGGGCACCCGTGCCGGCAGATCGTTCCAATAAAACGCGAGCGCGATAAACGGCGCTGCGAGCAAGACAACTTCCAGCCAACCAAGTTTCGTTTTCATTTTCTTTTTCCTTTCTTGAGCAGGTCGAGGATCCAGCCTAACGAATCGTCGAGGACCGTGGTTTCGAGTGAATAAGTCACGAACTGACCTTTCTTCCGGGAGGAGACGAGCTGGGCGTGACGGAGAAGATCGAGGTGATAGGAAATGCTCGGGGCGGTCATGGAAAAGGCCTCGGCGATCTGGCCGGCGGTCAGGTCGCGTTCCTTCAGCATCTCGAGGATGCGGCGGCGGGTCGGATCGCGGAGGGCTTTAAAGAGAAGGTTCAATGAATGGATAATTAGTTAAATATCTAAATATAGCAAGAGTCTTTTTAGGTCGCTGACGCGAACGAAGGAGGGATTACGCGAAGTGGACAGGGATCTCGGAGTGGACAGGATCTCGGAGCGGGCGTTTTGGATCACTCGGAGTGGACCGGGATCTCTCACGGGCGCTTCGGAGTAATTGGAGTCGACAGAGGATCCCTCACGGCGCTTTGGAGCACTTGGAGTCGACAGAGGATCTCTCTGGGTAGGTGGGATCACTAGTGCTGCGTCTGCGGTAAAGTGAAGGAAAATTAAATGGTATGTGCTTCGTTGTAGCGGCGGTCTGTGAGCGCCGAATCTTCGCTCCGTTCCACGCCTCGGCGGTCACAAACCGCCGCTACAGAGCGGGGTCAGACACTTTTCGATCACTTCACGAGTGACTAAGCACCAGTAGGCAGAGGATCTCGGGCGGGGCAGAGTCCCAAGTAAATACCCCCACGCGCGGCGCTCGAGACGGGCGCAACTTGGCTGCGGACAAAATTTCTCGCCTCCGCTGGCGAGCGATGATCTCGTGGGGAACCCTGCCACATGCCCGTGCCGCCTTTAACCACCTACACCGCGCCGCTCACGAACGAGCAGGTGAAAGCGTTGCGCGCACTGCTTGACAGTTCCGGTTTCGAGTTTTCGCCGAAGCCTTATACAATCTATTTCGGGCAGAAGAATAAGCTCAGCGTCGCGGTTTACGAAAAGGGGCCAAAGGTCCTCCTGCAGGGCAAAGGAATCGACGACTTCGTCAGTTTCGAACTGGAACCGAAAATTCTGGGCGAAGCGCGCCTCGGCTACGAGGAAGTACACACGCCGGAAATGTTTGAGCCCCATTTTGGGATCGACGAGAGCGGCAAGGGCGACTTTTTCGGCCCGCTCGTGATCGCGGGAGCGTTTACCGACCGCGCGATTGCGCGGCGCTTTTTGGAAAACGGAATCCAGGACAGCAAACGGATCGGATCCGACGCCAAGATCCGTGCCCTGGCCAAAATGATTCGCGAGACTCCGGGGATCGCGCTCGACGTCGTGCAGATCGGGCCGGAGCGCTACAATGATCTCTACGAAAAATTCGGCAATCTCAACAGCCTCCTCGGCTGGGGTCATGCCCGAGTGATTGAGAACCTGCTCGCAAAAAAACCGGAGTGCCCGCGCGCGCTTTCCGATAAATTTGCCGACGCCCGCGTGATCGAGAAGGCGCTCCTGCAGCATGGCCAGCACATTCAGCTCGAGCAACGGACCAAGGCGGAGTCGGATTTCGCGGTCGCGGCCGCCTCGATCCTGGCGCGGGAATCTTTTATCGATTGGCTGGAACGCGCTGGGAAGCAGAGCGGGCTGACGTTAGGCCGGGGAGTCTCGGCCCCGATCAAGGAAACCGCCCGCCGGATCGTGGAGCGAGAAGGACCGGAGGGTTTACGCCGTTTCGCCAAGGTCCACTTCCGCACCGCGCACGAAATCGCGCCGGATTATTTCGCCGCCCCGGCCCCGCGGCGGGAGTGGCGAAAATAGCCGAATCTCCCGCCGATTCATCGGCGCCGGTGCGGGATCGCGGCAAGCTTCCTGCTCTTTGTGCCTCACTTCCGGTGGACACACGACTGCTCATACTCAACGCCGAGCCCGTTTTCCAGGATCGCATCCTGACCATGATCGACCCCATGCCCAGGGTGGAGACGCGCATTGTGCGGAGTCTGGCTGAAGCGGTCTACATTCTGATGCGGGAAGATTTTGACCTTTTCATTGTCGAAGGTGAAACGCCGGTCGCGATCGAGCAGGCAATCCATACCCGGCAGCATTTCCCCTCGCTCGAGATCGTGGCGCTGACGGAGGACGAAGCGGCCCCGACTCTGCGCCAGGAAGCGAGCAACCAGAATGTCGAATTGGTCACGACAGATTGCAGCGATCGTCGGCTGAGCGCCCGGCTGCGCGCCTTGGTGGCGGCGTTTGAAAGAACCTCCGGCCCGGCTGCGGAAGGGATCGATCCCTGCCATTCGCTGGTCGGCAATCTCAATCAATTTTCGGCGGCCGAGATTCTACAAATGAGCTGCCTGAGCCAGCGCAGCGGGCGGTTTACTTTTAAATCGGGCCGCGGCAACAGCGAAATTTACCTGCATCACGGGATGGTTCGCCACGCCGCCTATGGCTCGATCGAAGGCGAGGCCGCGGTGGCGGAGATCTTCCGCTGGCGGCAGGGCCGGTTCTTTTTCGAAGAAGGCATCATTAGCCAAATCCAGACGGTCAACCGTCCTTGGACCCACCTCCTGATCGATAATCTACAAAAACTCGACGAGACCATGCACATGGTCAGCGTCGCCGCGCAAAGATGAGAGACACAAGCCTCGAGACGCAGCTCCGGCTGCTCACTCTGCAAACCGAAAGCTGGAAAAAGCTGCACGATTTCATCACCTACGCGCTGGACAAGTCGAAGCCGATCATCTCGCCCGAGCAGGAAAGCCAGTTCACCGATGTGCGGTCGATCCTGCTCCAGGAGAGCGAGCATATTTTCAGCGAATTGAACCTGGTCGCGGAGCTCTCCGGCAAAGCGATGAACGTGCTGCAACGCGCTTCCTCACTTCGCGGTGTGCGCGAACTTTCCGGCGACGAAACGCGCCGGCTCGAATCGGATTGGAACGCAGTCTTCACCAAGGTCGGCGTCGTCCAGGGACAGCTCAAAGCGCGCCGCCGGGAGTTGCTCGGCCGCAGTGCCTTCTTCCAGGCGTTGAGCAGTATTTTCGGGCGCAAGGCGGCCGCCCGGTAGGCCGGGTCCAGTCGAACTCGTTTCCAGACAGGCCTTTCCGGGTATCGGGCTTTCACGGCCCCCGCGGAGATATTTCGGAATTTCATCCGCTCACCTCGTGGTCGACAGACGATTCCGGTACACCATGAGTAAGCTCACAAAACGCGATATCGTCGTGTCGATCAGCAATCAGACGGGCATGGTGCAGCATCAGGTTTTTGACGTGGTTCAGCGCACGCTCGACCACATCACCGACAGCCTGGCGCGCAATGTGGCCGTGGAGTTACGGAATTTCGGGGTCTTCCAGCCGCGGCTAACCAAGCCCCGCGTCGGACGCAATCCCAACCAACCGGGAAGCAGTTTCGTCATTCCCCCACGGGCGACGGTGAAGTTCAAAGCCGGCAAAATCATGCGCCAGCGAGTGGAAAAACTTTCCCGGGAAATGAAGGAAGCGGCCGACCGCGCCAACGCCAATGGGTCCGATGCCTCGGGCAAGGCGGAGAGAACAACAGTCGCCTGAGGCGTCTTTGGCTCGCTTCCCCTCGCTGGGGCCTGCACGATCAGGCAAAGTTGCTCCCGGAAATAATATCCGCGCGCCGGAAAGTTTTTCCGGAATGAGCGAATCCGCTTTGTGCCAGTCGCACGATTGAGCTAAGACAACCCACTTCTTATGAAAAACTCACTCTGCTTCCTCGCTTGCTGCGGTGCCCTTCTTTTTGTTTCCGGCCTACGTGCCGGGACCGAAGAGCTGGATAACAAGACCGCGGTAGTGACAAGCCAAAAAGCGGTCGAGGAAACGCCACTCGATATCTTCAAAATGGAGCAGGGGTATGTTTTCCAGAGCGACTTGAATCATGGCGGAAGTTTTGGGCAGCAGGATGAAATCCAAAGCGAGCTGGAGTATGGCCACCGCTTTTTGATCAACGGGAATTTATACGCCCATGTCGGCTTCGCCTACGATCGCTACGATTTCGGCAGCACCGGCGCGCCCGTGCCGAATCATCTCCAGGCCATGTCCGGCGTCTTCGGTCTCGATTACATGCGCGGGAAAGATGTCGGCGCCTTTTTCCAGGTCCGGCCCGGCTTTTACTTCCAGAATGATATCGGGATCTCCTCCTTCGATGCCCCGATCACGTTAGGCCGGATTTTTGTCGTGCAGGAGGATAAGTTCTACATCTTCGCCGGCGTCTACGCCTCGTTCCTGCGCAGCGGTTTTCCGGTTTTGCCGCTGGCTGGCGTGGTTTACATCCCGTCGGACAAGCTGCGCCTCATGCTGGTGCTTCCGGAACCGAAAATCATCTACTCCGCTACCAAGCGCCTCGATTTCTGGGCGGGCGGGGAGCTGGTCGGCGGCTCGTTCCGGACCGACCGCAACGCCAATATTCGCCCGGGTAAACTGAACGGTGCTCAGGTCGATTTCTCCGATTATCGGGCCGGGGTCGGTTTGACCTATGGCGTCTCCAGCAATGTCTCCTTTGACCTTGGGGCCGGGATTTCCTTCCAGCGTCAGTTCGATTTTGGCCGGGCCGGCGAAACCTACCGGACCGATCCTTCGCCCTACGTGCGGATGCAGATGTCAGCCAGCTTCTGATTTGAATCTTTCGGCCGCTCCAAGAAAGATTTCGTTAGGCAAAAGACTCATTCTCGCGGCACTGTCCGCTGTTGCCTTCGGTGCCGGTGTCCAGGCCGGGCCGCTGGAGGAGTTGCGTTCGCTTAGCCTCTTTCCCTCGGCCGACCTGGCGCAGCTCAAGGCGGGCAAGATCCTTTCCGAACGCGGCACGCTCGGTGATTTCTCGCGCGGCATCTACCTCGAGTCTTGTTATTACATCAACGCGCCGATGGATGCGGTCGGCCAGGGACTTCTGCATTGGAACCCGGTCCAGCATCGCGACCCGGACGTGCGTCTTTACCAGGAATACTCCCTGCCCGGGGCAGCCGCGGTCTTCAAGAAGTTGCAGCTCAGTTCGAAGTTTGCGGTGGACGATTGGCTGCTCGATCAAACCGCTCGGGCCGGGGAAACCGGCGCGGCAGGCGATCTTCACCTCACGAGTGATGAACTGGCGCTTCTTCGGCAGAAGCCGATGCCGCCGAGCGAAACCTGGCAGGAAATGTTACAGCGCCGCAGTGCGGCCCTGGCGCGGGGTGGCCTGGCCGCGGTCCCGCCTTATGGGTCGGATAAATCGATCTCGCCCGGCTCCGAATTTCGCGGCCTGCTCTCGCTCGCCCCCAAGGTGGCCCGCCATTTTAAGCCGATGACCGAAGCGCAGCCGCTCGTCGCTGCCGTCAAACCGGCGAACGAAGCGGTCGCGTATTGGGAAGCGACCAAGGTGCGCAACCACACCACCCTGCAGCTCGGTCTTTATGCGGCTCGCAAGTCGAGCGATTCCTGGCAGCTGGTCGATTGCGTTTATTATCCTTCCGACACCTACTTCATGGCGCTCGATCTCTTCCAGCTCTGGCCGGTCGACGGCGGCACGCTGGTCTGGCAAGCCGGCTTTGTTTCAGCGCCCTTCCGCACCTACCTCGGCGGGGTCGATCGTTATATCGCGGGCAAACAGATGACCGAGGAAACGTTGAGTATGATCAAGACCTTCCGCGCCGCGCTCGAGAAGCGCTGAGCTTGGGATTACTCCTGGATCCGCTTCAAGAGGAGCGCCGCGCCAACGAAGGTTACGATCGCGCCGACCAGCATGAAGAGGAGATCGCCTCCGTAAAAGGCGGGCCCGGCGTGATACAGATTCACCAGGCGGAAGGCCCGGCAGAAGTGGGTCAGCGGAAATAATTCCGAGAGATAACGAATCGCGAGCGGGAGCTGCTCGAGTGGGGCGAAGGCCCCCGAGAGAACAAAGATCGGGAGCAAAAAGAAAACCGAGAGCTGGATCGCCTGAGTCTGGGTGCGCGAGAAGGCCGAGATGAGAAGACCCAGCCCTAACGAGCAGAGGAGGAAGAGGAGGCAGATGACCGCCAGGACCGGCCACTGGTGAAAGACGACATGAAAATGGAAGCCCGCGACCACGATCACGACCAGGATGAGGAGAATCGAGATCGCCAGGTAAGGGAGAATCTTTCCGATCACAATCTCGCCCCGGCGTAAGGAGGTCACCATGAGCTGATAAAGCGTGCCCGATTCCCGCTCGCGCGCGATGGTGCAGGCGGTGAGGGTGACGGTGAGCAACTGCAGGATGATCCCGATGATGCCGGGCACGACGTATTCAATGAAACGCTGTTCCGGATTGTAGAGGATCTTTGTCGTCAGGCCCCATTGGCTCATGGCCGAGACAAATTCTTTTCGCACATCGACGGGCAATTTTTTTGCCAGGTCGATTACGTCATCAGGCAGGCCCTCGACCGTCGCTTCGAGCTGTTTTTTCTGGAACTCCCCGAGGCTTTCCTGGATACGGCCCTCCAGTTCGCTCGCGGTATTGGTGTCGCTGCCATCGAGATAAAGCGGGAGCGGGATGGGATCGCCGTTTTTCAGGCTCGTGCCCCAACCCTCGGGAATAATGAGGGCTGCCCGCACCTGCTCGCCGAGGAGATCGGGTCGGCCGCTAATTTTCGATTCGCTCTTCCAGCGAAAAGTTGTCTCGCTTTTCAGCTGCTTCACGAAGACCTGGCTGGCGGGAGATTGGTCGCGGTCTTCGAGCAGCGCCGGCACATTGCTCGACCCGGTCGATTCAAAGGCGTGCCCGAAGATGAGGGTGAAAACCGGCGGCAGGATGAGCAAGAGGACGAGGATGCGCCAGTCGCGGTAGATGTGAATGAATTCCTTTACACCCACGCTGCTGATCGCCTGCAAAGAGGAGCGCAGGTTCATGACAGAGCCTCCGGGTTGAGCATCGCGTCATAGCGTTGCGAGTAGGCAGTGAAGACGTCTTCCATGTCCGGTTCGGCCCAGCGATGGGCGAGCAAACTGATCTCCGGAAAAGGCCAGGCGCGCTCCCAATCGGCCAGGAGCGCTTCCGCTTCCGCGGCGTAAATGCGCAGGCTGCCGCTGCGCAGGGAAACGCCAAGCACGCCCGGAGTTTCGCGAAGCCTAACGAGCGCTTCCATGGCCGGCTTGGCGTCGAGTTCGAGCAGTTTCGCCTTGAAGGTCGCCTTCAGTTTTCGCGGCGGAGCCTTGGCCAGGAGATGGCCTTCGTGGATAAACCCGACTTCGGTGCAGCGCTCTGCTTCATCCATGTAATGGGTTGTGACAAAAATCGTGATCCCGTTGTGGCTCAGGTCGTAAAGCAGATCCCACATCTGCTGGCGATGGACCGGGTCGAGCCCTGAGGTCGGCTCATCCAGAAAAAGCAGCGGCGGCTCGTGCACCAGCGCACAGCCGAGCGCGAGCAACTGCCGCATCCCGCCGGAGAGACTGCCGGCCGCGGTCTCGCGCTTGGCCTTTAGATCCATCTGCCCCAGGATGCGCTCGATCCGATCCTCCACTTCGTTAGGCGGAACCCGGTAGGCGCCGGCAAAAAAACGCAGGTTTTCCATCACCGTCAGGTCTGGGTAGAGGCTGAACTTCTGCGCCATGTAGCCAAACTTCGAGCGCACCGTGTAGCGATCGCGCCAGACATCCGCGCCAGCGATTGTGGCCCGGCCCGAGGTGGGACGGACGAGGCCGCAGAGCATGCGCATGGTGGTCGATTTGCCCGCTCCATTCGCCCCGAGGAAGCCGAAGATTTCGCCTGGCTTGATCTGGAGCGAAAGGTCGCAGACCGCGCTGAGATTGCCGTAGTTCTTGCTCAGGCCGCTCAGGGCGATAATCGGTTCGCTCATCTCGAAGGAAAACGCAGGAAACTTCTCATCCGGTCCTCCACTAGGGGAAATGGCCTTTTTTTCAAGGGGGACTGAAGGGACTCCGCGTTGACAGCCCGCGGCTGCACTTAAAACTAAACGGACAACCGACCCCAACGATCCGCTTGTTTCTTTGTGAAAAGGCCTGCCATGAAATTACTGCACTTCTTCTTTTTCCTGATCCCGGTTTCCCTGCTCGCGGCCGACCCGGTGAGCGAGATGGCACAGTTTTCTGTCTTCGGCAAAGTCGATCTCGCCGAGCTGGCCAAGGGGGAGATCAAGACCGCGACCGGCGCCCCGATGTCGACCGCGCGCTACCTCTCGGTCCAGAGTTGCTTTGTCGTTCCGAAACCGCCCGCGCAAGTGATGTCGGCGATGAAGCGTTTCGATCCGACCGCGCATCGCGAGCTCAAGGTTTACCTGCACTCCGATCTGCCGACCGCGCCTGCCGCGGCGGATTTCGCGAAGTTGAACAACCCGCCGAGCAACGGCGCGGTCAAATCGCTCGCGACCGCGACCGAAAAAATGTCGCCCGAGCTCCAGATCAGTCAGGCGGAAGCGAAGAGCTATGTGCCCGGCCAGCCGGTTTTTGGATTCTGGAGCAATCTGCTGCTGAAGCGGGCGCAGGCCTTTGCCAGCGGCGGCGCGGGGGCCGAGGCGCCCTACGATCACACCCGCAACCCGGTTCAGTTCGGGAAAGAATTTACCGGACTCGTTAGGCAACAGGGCAAGGTCAACGGCCAGTTTGGCAGTTTTCTGGGCAGCACCGGATTAATGGGCGGGAAAGGCTCGCTCAAGCCTGATCTGTACTGGGAACTTCTCGAAGTGGAGGACGAAGGGGTCTTGACCCTCGGTGCTTCCTACAAACGCTCCACCGCCGGCGGCGGCGCCCAGATTGCCGACGGTCTCTTCTACGCCAGCGGTGGCTACAATGTCGCCCTCACCCTTTATCAGCTCTGGCCGGTCGAGATCGGGGGCCGGGCCTCCACTCTCGTCTGGCGAGGCGATTTCGTCTCCGCCAACTCGTTAGGCGACCTCCATGGGATCGAGCGTCTCGCCTCGGAATCGGCCATGCGGAAGGATATTTTGAAGGCAGCGACCCTCTTTCAGCGCGAGAGTAGCCGATGAACTCCCGTTATTTCTACCTCGCTGGCCTGCTCTCTCTTGCCCTGGCCGCTCCGCTTTTTGCCGGTGACGACAAACAAATCTCGACCGCGACCGGCAACGAAGTCGTCGAGGAACCGTATAAATTCTCGGCCGAATTCACGATCGAACAGGCCTATCTCGGCGGGGCGGATGTGCAGCGCGGCAACCGCCAAGTGACCGATTTCGACGAATACTATTCCAATGTCGAATTCGTTTACACGCCGCGGATCAAGTTCGGCATCCTGCGCCTCGGCGCGCAATGGGAACGCTATTCCTTTGGCTTTCCCAATGGCGGCCAGCAGTTGCCGAACACCCTCCAGTCCGTCAACTCCATCGTCGGCCTCGACACCAAATTCTCCGATTCCATTCTCGTCCGATTCGAAGCCCAGCCCGGGTTTTATACTGCCACCGGGTTCGATCAAATCGACCGCGATTCCTTTAACGTGCCCTTCATCCTCGGCGGCACCTACATTGTCAGCCCGGAAGTCCAGTTCGTCGCCGGCGTCGGGGTTAATTTTCAGTCCCGTTTCCCGGTTTTGCCGGGCGGTGGTGTCCGTTGGAAATTCGCGCCGCAATGGACCCTCAATGCCGTCCTTCCGACACCGCGCCTCGAGTTCGCCGCCAGCCGCAATCTTACCCTCTTTGCCGGTGCCGACATCAAGGCGATCACCGTTCGGACCGACGATCACTTCGGTGACAGTCACGGCGACACCAGCCTGAACAGCGCCTGGCTGAGCTACCAAGAAGTGCGCGCCGGAGTCGGGGCGGAATGGAAGATCAACTCCTCACTTTCGCTCAGTCTGGAAGGCGGCTACGTGCCCTATCGGCAGTTCGATTACCACCGCACCGAAGTCCGCTACCACTACGAGAGCGGCGCTCCCTACGGCGCGCTCATGCTCCACGCCGCGTTCTAGGGCGGCCGCTTCGGTCCAACCTGGCGCTCCGGGGTCGATCCTTGCCAGGCTGGCAAAGAACTTCGCTACGGACCTGCGAGCTTGTTCGGGGGCGTGGCTCGCAAGGCGCGCGTCGAATTCCCCGGCGCAATTTATCACCTGCTTGATCGCGGCGATTGGCCTGAAGCAATTTTCCGAGACAACATCGTGCAAAGCATTCAAGGATCGACCCCTTCTTCTTCCTGCCCAGCGCGGTTCTCTCACTCGATCGACGGGATTCGCCCTCCGAAAACGCGAAAGAGCAGGGCGCAATTCGGGAGCTGGCCTCGATGGCGGCGTCCTTCGGACACTGCGGCGATACCTAGGGGAGTCGGCTTCCCAGTTCCGCCTTTGGCTCCCCGGCGACGCCCCCGTGACTGCCCCCGGCGACGATGACTCGGCCGTTGCCGAGCAAGGTCGCAGTGTGCGAGGTACGGGCGATGTAGAGGTTGCCCCCCGCGGTCCAGCTGCCGGTCGCCGGGTTATATAACTCGGTGCTCGCGAGATAGCCCTCGCCATCGCCCCCTTCGACCAGCACGGTGCCACCGCTCAGCAGCGTGGCCGCGTGTCCCGTGCGCGCAGTGATGAGGCTGCCGGTGACAGTCCACGTCCCGCTCGCCGGGTCGTATAGTTCGCAAGTCGCGGTGACGAGGAAACTGCCATTGTAACCGCCTGCCGCCAGGACTCGGCCGTCTTGCAGCAAGGTGGCGGAGTGGACCCAGCGAGCGGTGTTGAAGTTGCCCGTGGCAGTCCAGGTCCCGGTCGCGGGGTCGTAAAGCTCGCAGCTGTTCAGAACGCTGCTGCCGGCAAAGCCTCCGGTTACCAGGACCATGCCGCTCGCTAGCTCCGTCGCGGTGTGCCAGGCGCGCGCAAAGGTAAGGCTGCCAGTGACCGTCCAGATTCCGCTGGCCGGGTCGTAAAGCTCGGCGCTGGCGGTATACCCGCTGCTATCCAGCCCCCCGGTGACGAGGACCATGCCGTTCTGGAGCAAGGTCGCGGTGTGCTTTTGCCGTGCGGTCTGCAGGCTACCGGTCACCGTCCAGCTCCCGCTGGCCGGGTCGTAGAGCTCAGCGCTGCCAGAGAGTACGCCGTTGCTCAGTCCCCCGGCGACCAGGACCATGCCGTTCTGGAGCGACGTCGCGGTGTGCAATTGGCGGGTGGTGTGCAGGCTGCCCGTGAAAGCCCAGCGGTTAGTCGCTGGGTCGTAAAGTTCCGCGCTGGCGAATGGGCCTCTCGCGTCCGCCCCGCCTGCGACCAGCACTTTGCCATCCGGCAGCAACGCCGCGGTGTGATTAAGGCGCGGGGTGTTGAGTCGACCGCCGCCGCGCCAGACCCAACTCGCCGCCGGGGCGGCGTCGGAGCCGGCCGGGCCGCTGGCGAGCGGGTCTCCATGCACCTCTCGCGCCAGCGGCGAAACCGCCATGGAACAGAAGAGGAGGGCTGCCCAAAGGAAGCGGCGGGAAAGCCGGGAATTTGCACGCAAGTCATGCCGGTGGCCTAACGGGATCTGGTTTTTCATCTTTTCTCCTTTTGCTTGGTTGAGTTTCATAGCTGTCGGGTTTCGCACCATGAAAGAGCGGTCTCTGCTTCCTTTGCGCGAAGAGCGCCTCGACCTGTTCCTGTGCTGCAGACGATCCCATAACGCCCGCCCCTCTTTGTCAATCTCCAACTGGTAGTGATGCATGATGAGATGGCGCCTTTGGCCGCGATCACGCCGAAGGGGAATGGGAACGGCAACGGCAGCTATGCCGGCAGCTTTCTCTGCTAACTCTTAACGAAGCTTTAACTAGGGAGCCCGCGTCACGGAGTAGCAGCGTCATTTACGCGGTCGAGGCCGCTCCCGGCCGGCCGGCGGCCAGATCAAATAGCGGCGGCGTCGGCAACGATCTCACCCTCACAGTCGCGCCGTAGCAGTCGCTCATATTCACCACGAAGGACACGAAGAGGGGCGATGACCAGGACTGAAAATCTCAGTGCTCTTCAGGTCCTTCGTCGTGGGAAACAGCGCAAAATACTGGAGAGTTCGATAGGGGAGACACGCCCAGCCTAGGCCAGGCTCTTGTCCAACGCGCCGATCTTGCGCGTCTGCGGCCACTTCCAGGCCACCGCCAGTACAACCAGAATCGTCCCGACTCCGCCGGCAATGACCGACACGACCGGGCCGAAGAGCGCCGCGGTTAAGCCCGACTCGAGGGCGCCGAACTCATTCGAGGTTCCGATAAAAATATTGTTCACCGCCGAGACCCGCCCGCGCATTTCATCCGGCGTAAGCAACTGCACGATCGTTTGCCTAACGACCATGCTGACGCTGTCGAAGAGGCCGGTCAGGAACAGCATCGCGAGCGAGAGCCAGAACCAGTGCGACGCGCCAAAGACGATCGTGGCCACGCCGAATCCGCTCACGCACCAGAGCAGGGTGCGCCCGGCGTGCCGCATCGGCGGCAGATAGGCGATCACCAGCGCCATGACAAACGCCCCGATGGCCGGAGCGGCCCGCAGCCAGCCGAGCCCGATCGGTCCGCAATGCAAAATCTGGTCGGCAAAAATCGGGAGCAACGCCGTCGCCCCGCCGAGAAGCACGGCAAAAAGATCGAGTGTGATGGTGGCGAGGATGACCTTCTTGTTCAGGACGAAGCGAATGCCCTCCGCCAGGCTATGCCAGGCGCCGATCACGACGCGTCGGCTTTCCCGGATCTTGCGAATCGGCAGGACCATGAAGAAAAACCCCAGGGCGCACGAAGCATCGAGCGCATAGACAAAAGGAAACCCCAGCTTGACGATGAGAAAACCGCCCGCTGCCGGTCCGAGCACGGCGCTGATCTGGAAGATGCTGCTATTCCAGGTGACGGCGTTGGCAAACTTTTCCAGCGGCACCAGCCTAGGGAGAAACGAACTCCGCGCCGCCCAGCCAAAAGTGCGGATCGAAGCCGAGAGAAACATCAGGAGATAAATCAGCGGGAGAGAGAGATCGTCGAAATGGAAAGAGGGATGCCGCTCGAAGATCATCGCGATCGAGCGCAGGCAGTTGTTTGCCCAGAGCAAAATCTCGAACCGCGGGATGGCGAGATGTTGCCAGGAGACCAGCGCGAGCGAGATCGAGCGGTCGGCGAAATGCCCGGCCGGAAGCGAGAGCGCAACGATCGGCACGGCCGCGACGAAGCCGACCAGACCGAGCGCGCTGGCCGAATGGGTGCGGGCATAGACTTCCCACTCGATCGCGATCGTGAGCATTTGCCGGCCTGTCATCGCGATGAAGTTGCCGAGGGTGTAAAAGGCAAAACTCGGGAATCGAAAAGCCGCGTAAGGATCGCGGCGGAGCGACGCCTCCTCGGCAGTAGGCGGCGGCGCGTGGGGTTTTCGTTCGGGCATCGTCGCGCGCGGCGACGGCCCGGGCGCACGAGATTGTAGAATCAGCGCGCAGCGCTGCAACCGCGCCGGGGAAATCCTCTTCTCGGTAGGGCGAGACTCTGTCGAGCCTGGGGGTGAACCTCGATTTCACCGCCACTCGCCATCCCGGCTCGACGGAGTCTCGCCCCACCTCCCGCGGTGCGGTCCACCAAATTTGACGCGGCTACAGCACAAAGGTGCTGCGGCGCCAGCCCGCCCTTCCGTTGGGGCAAAAGACGGCGTTTGTCCTCTGCGCGCTTTGCAGCTGGGCCGACTGCGCCGACTCGTTAGGCTCAGGCGGCTGCGGCGGTTCCGGTGCTTCCGGCGGCTCCGGCGCCTCGGGAAGTTCCTGGCGCTCCAGTTTGTCCAGACGCTGCCGCACGTTCTCGGGCAGTTTCGCCCGGTCTTCCGCGGTTTCGATCGGGCCGTTGAAGACTTCTTTTCCTTTCGCATCCTTGGCCGTCAATGTCCTGCGGCCATTCGTGTTCTCGATCTTCAACTCCCCTTGTTCGTCGGAAAAAGTGATCGTCGCCCGGCCGAGATCGATCCGGGTCGACCTCGTTAGGCCGTCATCGGAGGTGACGATGCGCAGCCCGCGCATAGCGCGCTGGGCTTCGTCCCGCGCCCGCACCGCCTGATCCTTGGCCCGCGAAACCGCTTCCCGCACCGCCGTCATGTCGGGCGCCTGGAAATCGAACTTCATCTTTTCCAGATCTTCGAAATTCCATTCCTTCTGGTAACCGGCCGGGCCGCGACTGGCCGACATTTCTTTCTTGGCCAGCTTGACCGTCATTTTCATTTCCTTGCCTTTGCGCAGGACGGTGAGTTCGATCGAAGTGCCATCGGCGAAACTCCGGATCAATTTTCCGAGCTGATTCGGGTTGACGATCTGCTGGTCGTTTAACATCCGGATGATGTCGCTCTGCTGTAGGCCGGCGGCGGCGGCCGGGGTATTGGGCACGACGTAATCGATCACCACCCCGAAGCCGCGCGGCAGCCCCATTTGTTCAGAAAGAACCCGCGGGACATCGGAAGTCTCGACCCCGAGAATGGTGACGGGCTCCTTCGGTCCGCTGTCGCGCTCGTGAAAATGCCGGGTCCCCGGAGCCGGAGGAGCCGGCGCCGGGGGCACGGGCGGAGCGGGGGAAGTGGCCGGAATGGATTGGATCGCCGACGTGGAAGGAACGGGAGTGGGCGATTGGGCGATGGCGGCGAGCGGGAGGAGCGCGGCCAGCGTTGTCGTTAGGGCGAATTGCTTTTTCATGATCTTGGTTCCTGGTTATTGAAAGGAAACCGGCGTGAGCACGACCTGCTCCGCCGGGTAGGAGACGCGCAGCGACGCCCCGGTCTGCGGGTTGCGCCACTGCATCGTCTCGCGGGTGTCGTAGCGGACCCGCCGGAGCGGTCGCTCCGTTTGGTTAGGCGAGAAAACGAGACCTTCGTCGCGCCGATGGTAAACCACCTGGGTCAGCGCGGATGGTTGCAGCCCGGGGTCGTAGGCTGCGCTCGGCGCCGGGCTGGTGTTTTGCGCGAGGACTGGCGCAGCGGATGGCGGCTCGGAGAAGAAAGCGAGCCAGACGAGGACTAGCGCGGAAGCGGTCGTTAGGCCAAGGCCGAGCGACCACCAGAGACCGGCCCGCCGCGCCGGGCGGGGAAGAACGCCGGCGGTTGGTGCCGCGTTAGCTTGCGCGAGGTCGGCTTCGATTCGGGCCCGCAGCTCATCCGAGACTGGCGCCGGGCGCAGCTTCTTCAGCTCGGCTTCGAGTTCGGAAAAATCATTCATGGGGCTGCAAAGTTTTCCGGAGCGCGCCGAGGGCGTAGCGGTAGCGCGAGGCAGCGGTGTTCTGTGAAATCTCGAGAACGTTCCCGATCTCGGCGAAGGTGAGGTCGTTCCAAATTTTCAAAATGACGACCTCCCGTTGTTCGTCGGGCAAACGCTCGACCGCCGCGGCCAGTTGCTCCTGGCCTTCGTCGACGCTGGTAAATTGCGGCTCGAAATGCGCCGCGCCATCGAGCGCGACGGCCGCTTCGCGGCGGGCGCGACGTTCTTCCCCGCGCAGCCGATCGAGCGCGGCGGAGCGGACGGCGGCGTAAAGCAGGGCACGGTTTTCGATCGAATGCTGCCGGCGCCAAAAACGAACGAACGCTTCTTGGACGACATCCTCGGCTTCGGCGCGGCAATTGGTCCAGCGCCGGGCAAAAAGAAGGAGGGCAGGGCCGAGCTGTCTGAAACAGGTCTGCCAATCGTCTTCGCTGCGTGCACTCTCCATTGCTTCTTCACGGTCTTTTAGATTGAGACGCCGCCAAATGCAGCTTTTGTCTAACGACGTGAAAACTTTCTCTTTCGCCGCCGGTGCGCTTTTTCTTTTCTGCAGCGCTTCCCTTTTCGCCGAAGAGGCTGCGAAAGGCGGAAACGCAAAATCCCTCGCCGCGGCGGAAACGGCTTTTGCCCAGGAAGCGATTGAGAAAGGAACGCGCGCGGCGTTTCTCCATGTCCTCTCGGACGAAGCCATCGTTTTCGAGCCCGGCCCGACCAATGCCAAAAAGGCCTGGCAGGCAAAGCCGGAATCGAAGTCGGTCTTGCAATGGCAGCCCGTCCTCGTCGCTGCCTCGACCAGCGGCGACTTCGGTTACACCACCGGTCCGTGGAGCTTCAAGAACGACCCGGCGGCGAAGGAAGCGACGGACTACGGGCAGTTAGTCTCCATCTGGCGCTGGGAAAATGGACAGTGGAAATTAAACTTCGACCTCGGCTCGGAAAATCCCGCTCCGAGCGGGCCGCAGGCGGATTTGCAAATCGTCGACAACCACGCCCCTAACGAATCGGCCGCGGATGCGGAGCCGGTCATGCGCGCGCACGATTTGCGCTATGCGGCAGATCGAGCCGGGCAGCTCGCCGCCGCGGCGGAAGATAACGTTCGGCTCTATCTCCCGCAGCAATTTCCCGTCGTTGGCAGCGCCGACGCCAGCGCCGCGCTGCAAAAAGAAAAGACCCCGGTCAAGTTTGGGGAACCAAAGGGAGGCGACATTTCCTCCGGAGGCGATCTCGGTTTTGTCTGGGGCGAATACCTCAACGGTCCGGCGACGGAAGCGAGCGGGTATTACCTGCGCATCTGGCGCAAAGACCGGGCGGGCGAGTGGAAGCTCGCGCTCGACCTCATGCATCCTCGTTAGGCGAGAACGCTCTCAGCGCGCGGGCGAAATCGGGCGCAGGACCAGTTCGCCCAGCCACCACGGGTCGGCCACGCCTTTTCGGTAGGCGGCGAGCGCCTCGGGCGAGGAGTTGAGGTGGAGGTTGCTGTAGCTCTGGTCCTCGTTCTGCCAGCGCTCGTGCCAGTAGACCGCCGCTTTCACCCGCGGCAGGCGCGTTTTCACGACGCTGAACGCTTCCTCAATCCATTTCGCCTTATTCCCGGAGTGGGGAAATTCCCCAGTCGCCCATTCCGTGATCATGATCGGCTTCTGCGGATCGAGCCGGCTCAATTCCTGGTAGGGCCAATCGACCAAGGGCCAGAAAGGCGACCACGGTTCATCGGCAAATTGCTGGCCGTAAACACTCATCCCGAGCCAGTCGACGTAATTGGAACCGGGATAATAGGCGGGCGCGAAATTCCAAGTGTCCATCGGGAAGGAGTAATTGTTTGTCTGGAAAAGCCACTGGATGTTGTACGCTCCGCGCGCCCGGACCCGGTCGACGACGTAACGAAAAGCGCGCTTGAAAACCTCCGGCCCGGCCCACTCGTTAGGCTTGTCTCCCACCTTTTTGTTCCCGCCGTAGTAAACGCCCGACCAGGGAAACCAGTCGCCGTTCATCTCGTCCCCAAAGGAAACAATCATCGGTTGTCCAAAAGCCCGGGCCCGGTCGGCCCAGTCATCGATGTACCGATTCCAGGTGCCGGCGAGAATGGCCTCGAGGCTGAAACGGTCCGGTCCTTTCTTTTGTTCGTAAGGCCGATCCCAGGGCGACCAGAAAACGAGCGGGAGCGAGCCATGCCGCCAGATCACCTCCAGGTTGGCGGTCGGGAAATTTTGTTCACCCCAGTAGCTGGAGGAGGCGATGATGGCCTGGTGTTTCCCCACCATGGCCTCGAAGTTTTCGATCGTCTCCAGTTCGACCGCATCCTCGGCTTCGCCGAAATCGATATAGGCCCCGGTGTAGGCGCCTTTCTCCGGCAGAACCACCTGCATCGGCACCTTGAACTCTCGCCGCGTCTGCTCCGGCGCCGGTTTCCGGCAACCGACCAGCGCCAGCAGGAGAGTAAGGGTGAAAAGCAGGTGCTTCACTCGTTAGACCCGGGCCGGGACCGAAGCGGTCCGTTCAAGTTTACCCCAGCCGACCCAGGCGCCCTTGAGCGCGCGGAGGATGGCTTTCCAAATCACATAACTCAGGAGCGGGCGATAAATCAGTCGCATCGGGATGATACGCCAGGCGTGCAGGACCGGTTCGCGCTCGATAATGCAGGCGAGGGTGGCGAGAATCACATCCATCGCGAGAAAGATGACGACGAAAGGAAGGATGGCGCGCCAGGCGCCGAAAGGCAGGGAGGCGATTAAGAAGAAATCGACCATCGGGGTGAGGGCGACGAGCAGGATCTGGAAAAACCAGACACTCGGCAGGCTGAACCAGCCGAGGGCGCGGTAACGCCAGTTGAAAACTTTTTCGCGATGTTTCCAGAGACATTGCAACGTGCCGTAGGCCCAGCGGAAACGTTGCCGGGCGAGTGTGCGCACGGTTTCCGGCGCTTCCGTCCAGGCGATCGCGTCCGGGGTGTAAACGATCCGGTTTCGCTCTTTGTGCAGAGTGAGGGTGAGATCGGTATCCTCCGCCAGGGTATCGAGGCTGAGCCCGCTGGCGCGCGCGATGGCGGAGCGGCGCAGGGCGCTGATCGCGCCGGGGACGACCGTGATGCAGTTCCAGCGATCGTAGGCGCGCCGGTCAAGATTGAAGCCGCAGGTGTATTCCAGCGCCTGGCAGCGAGCGATGAAGCTGCGCAGGTTCCCCACCTTGGCGTGGCCGGAGACCGCGACCACTTCCTCGTCGGCCAGCGGCCTAACGAGCAGGCGCAGGGTGTCGCGTTGCAGGTGGGTATCGGCGTCGAGAAAAACCACCACTTCATGCGCGAGCAAGGAAAGCCCGTACTGCAATGCGACCGCCTTGCCCCGGTTCCGTTGCCTAACGAGTCGGACGCGGGAGTCTGTCTGCGCGATCTTTTCCACTTCGGCCGCGGTGCCATCCTTCGAGCCATCATCCACCACCAGCACTTCGAGCGGGCCGGAATGATCGTTGGCCAGGACCGCGCGCAGGGTCGCGGCGATGACCTTTTCCTCGTTGTACGCCGCAATTAAAACACTGATCGGTGGAGCGAAATCCTCCGCCAGCGGAGCCGTCCGGCGGAAGCGGGCCGCGAGGATAATTACGACCAAAGTGCGCAGGACGATGAGCGCGGTCGCGACGATCATGAAAGCCCAGAGGAATTCCTCGATCGCATGAAAGACGCGAAAGCCGGCGCTGCTCACGAAGCGCGGAATCCGTTGCCCCGCGCCGACCGGCGGCATGACCGCGTCGCGCGTACTTCCGATGAGCGTGCTGAGGGGAACGATGGTGTCCCCTCTGGTGTGGAGCCAATCGATGATCTTCGGCAGCGCCGCGATTGTCTGCGCGCGATCGCCACCGGCGTCGTGCAGGAGGATGATGCTGCCGTCGCGGCGCTGTTGCTTGATCCGCTGCAGGATGACGTCGGCCCCCGGCCGGGCCCAATCCTGCGGGTCGATGTTTTCCAGGACGACGAGGTAATTGAGATCGTTCGCGATCTGGAGCGGGGCGAGATCGGCTAACGACGACGGGCTGGTGTCGGCATTATAGGGCGGGCGAAAGAGGGTGGTGGAACGGCCGGTAATCGTCTCGAGCAGAAGCTGAGTCGCATTCAACTCCAGGCGGATATGTTCCGGCCAGCAGACGGCGAGATTGGGATGGTAATAGGTGTGGTTCCCGATCTCGTGTCCCTCAGCCACGATTCGCCTAACGAGACCGGGATATTGCTCGGCGTTGACCCCAACGAGAAAGAAAGTCGCGGTGATTCCGTTCGCCTTCAGGATGTCGAGGACTCGCGGCGTCCATTTCGGATCGGGTCCGTCGTCGAAAGTGAGCGCGACCTGGTGTTCGCCGCCCGCGCCCTGATGATAAAGCGTGGGGAACTCCGGAAATTGCAGATAACTCGCGCTCAGGTAACCATCGGCCCCGCGCTCGATCTTGCGCGCCCCGTCCGTCCGCGCCTCGTCGACGTTGACGATCTCGCCATCACCGACATCGGTGATGGTGTCGCTGCTCGCGAGTGGTTCGAGGAATTTTTTCAGCGTCCCGTCCGGCGGCGCGGGCGGAAAGTTGAGCGCATCCCAGATCGCCGGGTCTTCCGTGCCAAGGCGGAAGATGGCCACGCCGCCCGCTTTTTGTTCGCGGACCGCGTGCAGCTCGTTCAGGAAACTGATCGCATCGAGAAACCAGACGGAGTGTTCCTTCTCCGCATCTTCGTAATAAAAATCCGCGCTGTGATCGGGTGGCGCGACCGTGCCGGGCGCGACCTCGGCGTTGCTCGCACGACTCATCGCCTCCGGGAAACTGATCAGCTCGGCCCGGCGCGCGCCATTCGTCCAGTCGTAGCCATAACTGCCGAGCGCGATGATCCATTGCTCGGGATCGGCGTCCTCGAGCAGGGCGTGGAGCCATGACTCAAACCATTGCCGCGACGCGAGCGGCCCGGGCGCATCGTCGTCGGAACTTTCATCAAAGAGAAGGGCGACGAAACGATCGACCTGTTCCGACACTTTCTCGAAATCGATGTAATCGAGATCCTGGCCCGGTTGCACGCAGAGCCAAAGCTGGCGGCCGTCGGCATGAAGACGCTCCGCCATTTTGCCGAGCAGTTTCGTGATGTCGTCCTGGTAAGCGGGATCGACCTGCTCCCAGTCGATCACGACCCCGGCGGCCTTGGCCTTACGCAGTTGCTCGAGCAGCGTCTGTAAAAAATGCTCCTGCCGCTCCGGCGGACCGTGCGCGAGATTTTCCACCGCCTCCGGTTGCCAGGTGTCGCCGACCTGATTGGTCAGGAGCGGCATTAAGGCCAGACCCTTGGCCGCGGCCAGTTTCGGGATCCGGATGTCGGCATCGACCTGCAAATTCCCGAGGCCATCGGAGAGGGCGAACCATTCCGGGCAGACATGGGTGAGCTGGGCCGCGTGCTGTTCCAGCGAGCGATAACTATAGGGATCGCCGTTCGTGTAAAAGCCGAGGCGCACCTCGCCGCCGGTCGCAGCTTTCCGCGGGGCCGCGGTCCCGGCCGGCGAGGGCTGCTTGTGGGCGGCCGTGCGCGCGGCGATGAATTTCTCCCAGAGCGGGACGTTCGGCGGAAGCTGCCCGGCCGGATTCTTTTTTTGGAGCGACTTTAGCTGGCCTTTCAATTGCCGCAGGCTGAACGGCAACCTCAGTTGCGGGGCGACGAAGAGGGTCTGGACGAAAAAAACGGTCGCGACAAAAGCGATCACTCCGCCGAAAAGCAAAGTGAGGCGGAGCCGCGGCCAGCGTCGACCGCTGGGGTCGGAAAAGATGAAGGCTGCCCGCTCTTCAGGGAAATCGGCGTCCATTCAGAAACCAGAGGGCGGCTAGCTTAGCCGGGCCTGGCCAAAATGCCAGAAACGCGCTGGGAACCTGCGGGAAGTTTCAGCCCTCGTCGTTAGGTGCGCCGGCCTGGACGATCTGGGCGAAGCTGCGCGGATCAAGGCTCGCCCCGCCGACGAGCGCGCCGTCGATATCCGGCTGCTCAAGAAGCTGGCGCGCGTTATCCGGTTTGACGCTTCCGCCATACTGGATGCGGATCTTTTCCGCGGTCGCTTCATCCGACATCGCGCCCAGCGTTTTGCGAATGAAGGCATGGACTTCCTGGGCCTGTTCGGTGGTGGCGGTTTTGCCGGTGCCGATGGCCCAGACTGGTTCGTAGGCGATGACGATCTCGTGGAATTCCTTGGCTTCGACGTCGGCCAGGCTGCCGCGCAACTGGCTGGTGATGACTTTTTCGACCTCACCTTTTTCGCGCTGAGCGAGAGTTTCGCCGACGCAGAGGATGGGGCGCAATTTTTCCTCGAGGGCCGCGCGCACCTTGCGGTTCACGATCGCGTCCGTCTCGCCAAACATGGCGCGCCGTTCGCTGTGCCCAAGGATGACGTAGCGGACGAAAAGTTCACGCAACATGGCGGGGCTGATCTCGCCCGTAAAAGCGCCGCTCCGTTCCCAATGCATGTTCTGCGCGCCGACCTTGATGCTCTGCGTCTGCGTCAGGAGCTCGGTCACTTTGGGAATGGCGGTGAAGGGCGGCACGATCACGATCTCGACCGCGTCGAAGTCGCCGATCTCGCGCAGAAAAGTAGTGATGAAGGCCTCCGACTCGCTCTGAGTCATGTGCATTTTCCAATTCGCGGCGATGATTTTTTTGCTGCGCATGATGGATCTCTATTTTTCGCTTAACGCCGCGACCCCGGGGAGTTCCTTGCCTTCAATCAGCTCGAGCGAAGCGCCGCCGCCGGTGGAAATGAAGGTCATCTTATCCGCCAGCCCGGCCTGTTTCACCGCGGTCACGGAATCACCGCCGCCGATGATGGTGGTGGCGTTCGATTCCGCCATCGCCTCGGCGACCGCTTCCGTGCCGGCGGAGAATTCCCGTATCTCGAAAATGCCGGGCGGCCCGTTCCAGAGAATGGTTTTAGCGCGCGCGATCTCGCTCTGGAAAAGGGCAATCGTCAAGGGCCCGATATCGACCGCCTGCCAGCCGTCGGGAATATTATAATCCTCCGAGATGCGACCGCTGTGCCGGGTGGCGGAGCCGGGCTTGATCTCTTCCGCGCCTAACAAGTCGATCGGGAGGAGGAGGCGGACATTTTTTTGTTTCGCGAGCGCGATCAATTCGCGCGCCAGATCGAGCTTGTCCCGCTCGACCCGACTGCTACCCATGTGAACGCCTTCCGATTCGAGGAAAGTGTTGGCCATGGCGCCGCAGATCAGGATTGTGTCGGCCTTCTCCATCAGCGCCTTAATCACCCCGATCTTGTCCGAGACCTTGCCGCCGCCGAGGATGACGAGGAACGGCTTCGCCGGGTGGGCCAGTTCTTCCTGGAGATATTTCAATTCCTTCTCCATCAGGAAACCCATGGCCGCTTGCCTAACGAACTTGGTCACTCCGGCGGTGGAAGCGTGAGCGCGATGGGCGGCGCCGAAAGCATCGTTGACGTAGAGCCCGTCGCTTAGTTTCGCGAGCGTCTCGGCGAACTTCGGGTCGTTCGCTTCCTCGCCCGCGTAGAAGCGGACGTTTTCGAGCAATGTGACATCGCCCTCTTTCATCTCGGCCACGATTTTTTCGGCATCGGTGCCGATGCAATCGTGGCTGAAGGCGACCGGATGATCGATCAGGTCGTGCAGTGCCAGACCGACGGGCCGGAGCGAATATTTCTCCACCGGCTGGCCTTTCGGCCGGCCGAAGTGCGCCATCAAAATCGTCTTCGCGCCTTGTTCGCGCAGGTAGTTGATCGTGGGCAGGCTCTCGCGCATCCGGTTGTCGTCGGTGATGACGATTTTGCCGTCGCGTTCTTCGGTCGGGACGTTGAAATCGACCCGCACGAGGACGCGTTTCCCGCGGACATCGAGGTCGCGAACGGTGAGTTTACTCATATCTCCTGCTCCTGCTCATAATCCCCCTCCTCCTCCCGAATCATGGCGGGGTGATCCGAAAAGCGGCGGAGCAACCCCATCAGCATGCGAACAATGTGAACCAATCGATCTTTCCCCGCGCTAATTTGATCATCAGTTGCGAGCCGTCGAACGACCAGCACGTCGAGGCAGGCCGCGCACTCGAGCGCAGAACCGCGCGCGATTTCGAAAAATCGAGCCCGATCCCGTCCCGAGAACTTGCCATTTCCCTCCGCGATGTTGAGCGGAATGCTGGTCGAGGCCCGGTCGAGCTGATCCTTTGCGGCTGCCTTCGCCGAGATTGAAACAAGCAATTCTCCGACCCACCCGCAGAGTAGGAGCGACTCCTGGTAAACTTCCAACTTCTCGTGATCGAAAAAGGGTTTCATGGCGAAGGGAGGAGCAGGATTATGAGCAAGAGCAGGAGAAGGATTACTTTGAAATCATTTCCAGCATTTCCACGCAACGATTGCTGTAGCCCCATTCGTTGTCGTACCAGCCCACGACCTTGACGAAGGTTCCCTGCGCCATCGTGAGTCCGCTATCGAAGATGCAGGAGTGCGGGTTACCCACAATGTCCATCGAGACCAACGGCTCGTCGCTGTATTCGAGCACGCCCTTGTAGCTGGCGTCGGCTGCGGCTTTTTTGAAGGCCGCGTTGATCGCCTCGGCCGTCGTTTCCTTCTCCAGGATGGCGGTGAAATCGGTCACGGAACCATCCGGCGTCGGCACGCGGAAGGCGCCGCCGTTGAGTTTGCCTTTGAGCTCGGGCAAGACTTCGCCGATCGCTTTGGCCGCGCCCGTGCTCGAAGGGATGATGCTGATCGCCGCCGCCCGCGCCCGGCGCAGGTCTTCGTGCGGGAGATCGAGGATGCGCTGGTCGTTGGTGTAGCTGTGGATCGTGCTCATGAAGCCTTTCACGATCGTGAAGTTGTCGTGCAACACCTTGGCCAGGGGCGCGAGGCAGTTGGTCGTGCAGCTCGCGTTGGAGATGATGTTCATCTTTGCCGCATCATAAATGTTGTCGTTGATCCCGAGGCAAATGGTCGCATCTGGGCTCTTCGCCGGGGCGCTGATCAAAACCTTCTTCGCCCCGCCCTTGATGTGGAGCTCGGCCTTGTCGCGGGCGGTGAAAAAGCCGGTCGACTCCAGCACCACGTCCACCCCGAGGTCTTTCCAGGGCAACTTCGCCGGGTCCCGCTCCTTTAGGATTTTAATCTTATGACCGCGGACGATGATGTTCTCGTTGTCGTAGCTGATCTCGCCGCCAAATTTCCCGTGCACCGAATCCCATTTCAAGAGATGCGCAAGGGTGTGAGTGTCGGTGAGATCGTTGATCGCGCGGACCTGCGCGACCTGGTCCTGGGACATGGCGCGCAAGACGTTGCGCCCGATGCGGCCGAAGCCGTTAATGCCGAAGTTTACCATAAAAGAAGATGCGAATAGTTGGTTGAGTTGCGAGCCCGCGGATGCGGCGGGGTTTACTTTTAGAACGCCCCGAAAGGTGAGGCAAGTCAATGAACAAAACCGCCCCGATGAGAGTCGAAGTTCGGTTCATGCGCTCCCTCATCCCTTTTCTGCTCCTCGGGCTCACCGCCACCTCGGCCATGGCTAAAACTCCGACCGTTCTCGTCCTCGGCGATAGCCTGAGCGCGGGCTACGGCCTGAAGCGCGCCGAGGCTTACCCCGCCCTGCTTTCCGCCAAGGCCGCGGCGCTTGGCCGGCCGGTGCGGATCGTGAATGCCGGCGTCAGCGGTGATACCAGCGCCGGCGGTTTGCGCCGCCTGCCGCGGCTGCTCGATCGGCCGATCGACGTTTTTATTGTCGAGCTCGGGATCAACGACGTCTTTCGCGGAGTCCCGCCGGCGCAGATCGAAAACAACCTGCAAAAGATTATCGACCTCACGCGCGCTCATTCGCCCGGGGTGCGCGTGATCATCGCGGGAATGCAGCTCCCGCAGACCTCGGTCGAAGATTCCCTGACTGCCTTCGGCCAGGTGTATGCCGAGCTCGCGCGCCGGAACTCGGCCGAGCTGGTGCCCTTTCTCCTCGATGGGGTAGCCGGCAATCCGAATCTGAATTTGCCCGACATGATCCACCCCAACGCCAGCGGCCAGAAGATCCTAGCGGCTAATGTCTGGGCGGTGCTGGAGCGGGTCTTGCGCAAAAGCTAATCGGCCGGCGATGCGCCCGGATGTCCTCCGACAAGCGAAGTCATAACATGGACCCTGCTGATCCGCATAACCTGCACGACACCGCCGACAAACCGGTTTGGGAGAAAATCGACATCGCGACCGATGGCAACGACTGCGACTCATGCGTGCGCGCTTTGCGGGAGCCGCTGATGAAAATCAAAGGGGTGAAGGAAGTGGTGGCCGATCCGAAATCGGAAAACGTCTGGGTCACGTTCGACGCGCGCAAAACCCATGCGCCCGCGATTCACGACGCCATTTTGCAAAGCGGCTACAAGCCCGCGCCCACGACCGGCGAAATGTAGCCGCGTCCCTGTATCCGTATCCCTCTGGAGACGCCTCCTCGTAGACGCCTCCCTCTGAGAGGCGCGAGAGCGGCAATCGAGCCGCCAGCGTCACCCACGCCCGCGCTTCGCAGAGCGAAGCGTCTACACCGCCGGCTGCTGCTGGGTCAGGCAGTGGAATGCGCCCAGGCCCCAGATGAGTTCGCGGCAATCGATCGGGATCACCCGACGTCTCGGGAAAGCAAATTGCAGTACGGTCAGCGCTTCCTCGTCATTCGGATCGGCAAACGTCGGCAGGAGGACGGTCCGGTTGGCGACGTAATAATTCGCGTAGCTGGCAGGCAGGCGCAGACCCTCGCGCTCGATCCGGTTCGGCATCGGCAGCGGCAGTATGTCGAGCGGTTTGCCGCCAACCTTTAGGCTGCGCAGCCGATCGTAGTTTGCCTGCAGAGGCTCGTAGTTTGGATCGGCCTGATCTTTTTCGATCACCGTGACCACTGTCTCTTCATCGACGAAGCGAGTCACATCATCGATATGACCATCGGTGTCGTCGCCCTCGATCCCATCGCCGAGCCAGAGAATTTCGCTGACCCCGAGGTAATCGCGGAGGCGTTGCTCGATTTGTTCGCGGTTGAGCTGCGGATTGCGATTCGGATTGAGCAGGCACCCTTCGGTCGTGAGCAGCGCGCCGGCTCCATTGACCTCGATCGAACCGCCTTCCAGGATCATCTGCGGGTAATAAACCGGGAGGCCTAACTTCTCCGCGATGCGGGTCGGCACAACTTCATCGAGATCGCAGGGCGGATACTTGCCGCCCCAGGCGTTGTAGTCCCAGTCGACGATCGCGAGCCGGGGGTCTTTCGCGCGGGTGAGAAAAATCGGACCGTGGTCGCGGCACCATGGCTCATTCGTCGGGATGAGATGAAAAGTCAGCTTTTCGTTAGGCAAACCCTCCAGCGCCGCCCGTGCTTCCGCTTCGTGAGCGCCGTTGCAGACGTTGATTTTGACCGGTTCCGATTCGAGCAGGGCCTCGACCATGGCGCGCAGGGTGGGCAGGACGCGATCGTAGGAATCGGGAAAGCTGATCCCTTCGCGCCGCGGCCAGGAGAGCCAGGTGGCGGCATGCGCTTCCCATTCCGCTGGCATGCGGTAGCCGAGAGCGGCCGGGGTGACGGTCGCGGTGGCGTTAGGCATGACGGCCTGAACCTAGCACAAGCTCTCTTCTCTGGGGAGCGCACGCGCCCGCGCGTGCAGTTTGCGGCGCCCTCGCCGCAAACTCGGTGTGCGTGGCCGAGGCTCACGTTCAAGATGCTGGAGATCGTTCGTTCCGTTCGGCGAGGCGCCAAACGGGGCACGCGAGGCGCGTGCGCTCCCCAGATGCGTGCGAAAAGTCCTGCGCAGTTCGCCACTCGTTAGGTAAATCGACGCTGTTGGGCGGCGAGGAGCGGCGGGAAATCCAGAAGAGCTGGGGAAACGGTCCGCCCGAGCAGACTTTCCGCCGCGGCTTTGAGCGCTCTCCAGCGTTCCCAATCCAGAGCGGGCGCGGCGGCGAGGTGACGGAGGTGACTGCGCCATTCCATCAGGGCGCGTTCGACGTCGCCGTGGCGCAGGGAATCGGAAGTGATCTTGTAGCGGCCGGTCGGATTGCTCACGACTTCGCGAATGACCTCCGCCGCCCCCGAGCCGTAGTGCACGGGCACGCCCATCTCGAGATAGCCGGGATGATCGGCCCGCTCGTAAACGCGCTGGCAAAGCGCGCCCAGCCGCCCGCCTAACGGGGCGTCCTCGCCGGCAAAACGCGGGCCGGCCCGGATGTTGGCGAGGTCGAAAACGAGATCGTCGATCGGATACGTTTCATCCTCGAGCGCGGCGGCAATGGCCAGCCCTTCTCCGCCCTGGAAAAATCCGAAGACCATGCCGCGGCGGGTCGGTGTTCCGTCGCGTTCGACCAGGCCGAGCCGGCGCCAGGCGAAGGCCGGCGAAGCGACGATTTCGACCGTCTGATCGTGCTCCAGTTCGGAACAACCACGACAGGGTAGCGGCAGCGCGGCGCGCTCCGGCGGGTCGACCAGAAATTGCCCTAACGAATCGCGCCAGGCTTCTATCGGTACGCTGGAGAAGTCAATGCGAACAGAGAGAAGGTCGCCCCGCCTGACGAATTCATCGGTTACCCCGCCGAGGCTCCATTCCGGCAGGAGTTTGCTCACCCGCGTCCGCAATTCCTCTTCGGCGAGCGATTTTGCCTGTAACCTCCTGCGCTGCGGTTTGACCAACTGGAGTTCCGTTTGCCCCGGGATCACGGTGGCGAGCGGCAATTCGCGTCCATAAATTTTCTTCTCCTTTAGGCGGCAAAGATTCCCGAGCCGGAAGCGGTCGAGAGTTTTGGGAAAACGGAGGGCGGGAATCCAGCGATTGCCCTCCCGCAAGAGCGCTTCACCTAACGAACTTTCCATTTTCGGTCCGCGCGCTTCCCATTCTCCGTCGCTGTTTTGGATTTCGACGATCGGCCGCCTGGCGAATCGGGCCCGCTCCGCGTCAACCCAGAGGCCACAGGGCTTTGGCCCGGAAGCGAGGGAATGCTCGACCCCGAGCGGAACGCGTTGCGCGCTGAAAAGCGAGCGGCTCACTTCGACCGCGGATCTGTAGCCGGGGACGCTGTCCCCGGTGGCTTGGAGCGAGGCCTCTCGACCGGGGACAGCGTCCCCGGCTACAAAGGATCGCGTGGCCGCGACCATCACGCTGATCAGACTCGGCCAATCGACCTGGGTCGCGCGCTTCAATTGCCGCGGACGAGCGAATCTGAGGCGCGGCTGGTCGGGGGTGAAAAGAATGTAGCCGGTGTCGTCGAGCCCGCGCCGCCCGGCCCGGCCAAACATCTGCAGCAGCTCATCCGGCTCGACCTGGCGCTCGAAGTTTCCCGAGAGATAACGGGTGTCGGTGATGAGAACAGAGCGCATCGAAAAATTAATCCCGGCGGCCAACCCCATGGTGGCGACGACAACATTGAGTTGACCCGCCTTGGCCAGCGGCTCGATCAAGCCGGCGCGGACGGCGTAGCTGAGACCGCTGTGATGATAGGCGACGCGGCTGCGCAACATTTTCGCGAGGTGCTTGCCGGCGAGCGCTTCCTGTGAGGGCGAGAGCGGGAGCGGATCGCGCACCGGTACCGCGCTCGCAATCGCCTGCGCCATTTCTTCGGTCGCGTTCCGGCGCGGGGCGAAAACCAGGACCGGCGCGAGCCCGCCGTGGAGCGCTTTCGCGATCATGCGCGGCCAGAATTCACGGACTTGGAGAAAGCCGACCTCGGGAAGATTGCGCAGGTCGACTTCGTGTTGCGGGACTGGTCGCTGGTCGTGCCTAACGAGGACGGCATCGCGCCCGATCCGGCGCAGCCATGCGACCACGTCCTGCGGATTGTTCACGCTCCCGCTTAATAAAAGCAGCTGCGTGCCGGGAGGCGCAAGGGCGAGCGAAAGTTCGTAATGCACTCCGCGCACCGGGTCGGCGATAAGCTGATATTCATCGACCACGAGAAGATGCGGCCCTTGCCGGCGCAGGAAACGCGAGCGCTGGGTCTCGAGCGTGGCGACGACGACCTTGGCCTCGAGGTTGAGCGCAATGTCGCCGGTGGCGATGCCGACGTCCCAGCCGCGGGCGCGCCATTCCGCCAGCTTATCGTTGGCCAGGGCGCGGGTTGGGACAGTGAAGACGGCCTGGCCTTTGAGCGCGGGATAGAGCAACTCGAAGATGTAGGTTTTGCCCGCACCGGTCGGCGCGTGGACGACGACATCCTGCCCGGCCTGAAGGGCGCGCACCGCTTCCTGTTGCCAAAGATCCGGCACGACCAAGTTGATCTCCAGCCCTCCCATCCTGTTTCCAAGATGGTGCTTTCAGGCGCTTGAGCAACGCGCGCCGCGCGGACCCGGGTGTTTTGGCGTCCAACATGGGCTCCACTCGCGTTTTGTAGGAACCTCGTTAGCGTTGGAATCGCCCATGAAAGGTCAGAAACTGAGCAAAGTAAAAACCGGGATCGTCGGTCTCGACGATGTCTTGCGCGGCGGATTTCCGCCCCGGCGTCTCTATCTGGTGCAGGGCGCGCCCGGCGCCGGCAAAACGACTTTGGCGCTGCAGTTTCTGCTCGAGGGTGCGCGCTCGGGCGAAAATGTTCTCTACATCAGCCTCTCCGAGACGCGGGAAGAGATTGAAGAAGTCGCGGCTTCCCACGGCTGGTCGCTCGATGGCCTGGAAATCATCGAGCTTTCAGCGATCGACGAACAACTGAGCGCGGAGTCACAAAACACGCTCTTCCACACCGCGGAAGTAGAGTTAACCGAGACCACCAGGATGCTCCTCGATGCGGTCGATCGGGTGAAACCGACGCGTCTCGCTTTCGACTCGCTGTCGGAGCTGCGGCTCCTTTCGCAATCGGCCCTGCGTTATCGGCGGCAGATCCTTTCCTTCAAGCAATACCTGGCCGGGCGAAATTGCACGACTCTGCTGCTCGACGACACCAGTGCCGGCGGCTCCGACTCTCATGTCCAGAGCCTGGCTCACGGTGTGATCTCGCTCGATCAGACCGCGCCGGATTACGGGGCCGAACGGCGTCGTTTCCTGGTGAAGAAGATTCGCGGCACCACCTATCGCGGCGGGTATCATGACTTCATTATCGAGACCGGCGGGCTGGAGCTTTATCCCCGGCTGGTGGCGGCGGAACATCACCGCCCTTTCCCGAACGAAAATGTTTCCAGTGGCGTGAAGGGAATCGACCAACTTCTCGGGGGCGGCTTGGCCCGGGGTTCGAGCAGTCTCTTTATGGGCCCGCCGGGGTCGGGCAAGTCCACCCTGGCGATGCATTTCGCCATCGCCGCGGCCAAGCGCGGCGAGCGGACCGAGATTTATAGTTTCGACGAAAGCCTGGAAACGATGCGAGCCCGGGCGGAAGGCTTAAAAATGGGCCTAACGAAATTTCTCGACGAGGACATGGTGGGGGCGACCCAGATCGATCCGGCGGAGTTGTCCCCCGGGCAACTCACTTCCCTCATCCGCCACGCGGTCGAGAAAAAAGGTGCCAAGGTCATCCTGATCGACAGCTTGAACGGCTACCTGCAATCGATGAGCGACGAACGCGCCCTCAGCCTGCAGTTGCATGAGCTCCTGACTTACTTGAACCAGCAAGGCGTCGTCACCATTCTCGTTCTCGCGCAACATGGCATGATCGGTTACATGCAGACGCCGGTCGACATCACCTATCTCGCGGACACGGTCGTGATGCTGCGTTATTTCGAAGCGGAAGGCTCGGTGCACAAGGCGCTCTCGGTCGTGAAGAAGCGAACCGGCATTCATGAAGGAACGATTCGCGAGCTCCATATCAGGGACACCGGGATTGCAGTCGGGCCGCCCTTGACGGATTTCCGGGGCGTCCTGAGCGGAACCCCTGAAATCATGAAAGTGAAACCGCCGCCGGATGGCCGGAAGCGTGGCGATGAAAAAAAGAAACGATGACCCCAGGAACGTCGTTCTCGTCCTCGCGCCCACGGGCAAGGACGGCGCGCTGGCGGTAGCCACTCTTCGCCAGGCAGAGGTCACGGCCGACATCTGCACCAGCCTCGAGGAACTCGCTGGGCACTGCGACGAATCGACCGACGCCATTCTTCTCGCGCAGGAAGCTCTCGTCGCTTCCGAGCTTCCGATTCTGCTCGACGTCCTCTCCCGCCAGCCCGCCTGGTCAGACATCCCGGTCATCGTCCTGACGAGTGGCGGCGGAAGCGATCAGGTTAGCCTGCGCGCGCTCGAAATCTTCGGACCCGGCGCCAACGTCACCCTGCTGGAACGGCCTTTTCGCGTCGTCACCCTTCTCAGCACCGTGCGGGTAGCGATGCGGGCGAGGCGCCGGCAGCGCGAAGTGCGCGACCTCATCGCGCAACGCGAAATGGTGCTGAGCAGCATCAGCGACGCTTTTTCCGCGCTCGATTCGGATTGGCGCTACACCTATCTCAATGAGCGGGTGGCGGAACATGCCGGTCTCTCGCGCGAGGAAATGATCGGGCGCAAAATCTGGGATCTTTTTCCGCAGCTCGTCGGGACGGAATTTCATCAGCGCTGTGTGCGCGCCCTGGCCGAGCGGCGGGCCGATCACTTCGACCATTTTCACGAACCATGGGGCCTCTGGCTCGAGACCCGTATCTATCCGGCGGAAAACGGCCTCGTCATTTATCGCTCCGACATTACCGAACGGAAGCAGCAGGAAGAACGGATGCGGCAAGGCGAAAGCCGCCTCCAGGAAAGCGAGGATCGACTCCGCCTCGCGGTCGAGGCGGTTGATGCCGGGACATTCGATTTCTATCCCTTGAGCGGCGAGCTGCGCTGGTCCGATCGTTGTAAAGAACTCTTCGGTCTGCCGCCTGAGGCAGAAGTTAATTTCGAGATCTTCCTGCGCGGACTTCATCCCGACGATCGCGATCGGGTCGCGCAGATCGTCGAACGCACCCTCCGTCCGGAGAGCGACGGACGCTTCGACACGGAGTATCGAACGATTGGGATCGAGGATGGCAAAGAGCGCTGGATCGCGGCGAAAGGATTGGTTTTTTTCGATCGCAATGGAGTGGCCGCCCGTTTCATCGGCACCGTTCTCGACATCACGGCGCAGAAAGAAAGCGAATTCGAACTGCAGCGTGCCAAACGCGCGGCTGAGGATGCGAACCGGGCGAAGGACCATTTCCTCGCCATGCTTTCGCACGAGCTGCGCACCCCGCTCACGCCGGTCCTGATGACGATCGCGACCTTGCGCCGCGATCCGCTCCTGAGCGACGAGCTGGCCCGGGACCTTGAGATGTTGCAGCGCAACATCGAACTCGAGGCGCTGCTGATCGATGACCTTCTCGATCTCACCCGCATCGCCCACGGCAAGCTCGAGCTGCATAATACCGCGGTCGATTTGCACGCCCTGATTGAGCACGCGCTCAAGATCGCGGAAGGCGACTCCGCCGGGCGGCGGTTCGAAGTCGTTAGGCGATTGGAGGCCAGGCATTTTCACTCCTGGGGTGATGCCGCTCGCCTCCAGCAGGTCTTTTGGAACCTGATCAAAAATGCGGTCAAGTTCACGCCCCCCGGCGGCCGGATCGAAATCAGCACCCGCAATCTCAACCCGACCTGCATCGAGGTCGTGGTGCAGGACAACGGGGTGGGAATCGAGCCCGAATTGCTCCCGCGAATTTTCGAGGCCTTCGAGCAGGGCGGACGCGATGTCACGAGCCGTTTCGGTGGGCTCGGGCTCGGCCTGGCGATTTGCAAACGGGTGGTCGATCTCCACCACGGCACCATCACCGCCCTGAGCGACGGGCGCGGGCGCGGCTCCACTTTCACCATCACCCTCGATGCGATGGAGACTTCCCTGCTCGACGGCCCGGCGACGTACCTCGCGGGAGAGTTAGGGGAAAGCAAAGCCGTCAAAATTCTGATGGTGGAAGATCACGAGGACACGGCGCGCGTCCTGCGCCGCATCCTGGTCAAAGCGGGGCACGAAGTTTCCCTGGCCAACAATGTGACCGACGCGCGCGCGCTGGCGGCGGAGAAACAATTCGACCTCGTGATCAGCGACGTCGGCCTGCCCGACGGGAGCGGGTTGGACTTGATGGACCATCTGAGCAAAACCTACCAGCTCCATGGGATTGCCCTGAGCGGCTTCGGAACCGACGATGACTTGGCCGCGAGCCGGGCCGCAGGTTTTTCCGAGCACCTGACCAAACCGGTCGACTGGGAACGATTGAAGAGCGCGATTGTTCGCCTAACGAATGCACCGGCCGCGGAAGCAAACTAAAGGCAAGCTACGCGTCGATAATGTTGGAGCAGGCTTTGCCGCGAAGGTTGAACTGATCGGGGCGCTAAGGCCCTCCCACATTAGTCGAGGTTGGCGGCGGCGCGGTGCTTGCCTTCCAGCTCCAGCACCATGCGCTTGATGTGGCGATACTTGGTGTGGTTGGCGAGCCGACGCAGGCTTTCCTGCGGGTCGCCCCATTGCACGACCTGGATCTGCTCC
>JBKJNW010000076.1:0-5439 GCA_046593335.1 Chthoniobacterales bacterium
GACCGCGTTGTAAGTGCTGGCGACCCGGTCTTCGACTCCCGATGTGCCAGTCAGCGGCATCGCAATGTCGGAGGTGCCAGCTGAGCCATGAGTCACGCGTGAGGCTGCGCTCAGCAAGGTTGCAGTCCCTCCAGTCACATCCAAAAACGCCGCACTGATCGGCCCGAAGGTCTGGAAGCCCTGGATGTCGTTCACGCCCCGTCCGCGCACGTAGATAATGTGACGGCCAACCGACAGGCCGGCCGTGTTGATGGTCGCGTTCACGGCGACGGTCGGTGCAGTGAACGTGCCGTTCATCGGGATGGCCGTCCCGCCAGCCCAGGGCGGAGTATCAATGTAATATTCCCCCGCGCCCACGTTCTGGCTGAACGCGTTCTTTGTCCAAGCGAAGTTAATGCTGGCGGTTAGCTGTGATGGCACGCCGGACGCCACTGATGCCGGGTTGGTGACAACCGTGTTGGCATCCGGTCCGTGCGAAGTGAGATAGGGCGTGCGCGCGATCTTCGCCAGGTAAACAAGCATCCCGCGATTCTCAGGCCAGAGACCCTGTGATGAGCCGCAACCGGGATTATCGATGCATGAGTAAGAGGGGAGGAAGGAGAGGCCACTTAACTCAGTGGAGAAGGACGCCATGCCCAGCTCGCCATAGGCCCAGTCAATCGAACCGCCATCGACTGTATACAACTGATCGATAATCGAGCCGAAAGGGTAGCCGTTCCCGCCCGCGTTCGCCGCGGACATGTGTGCGGCGATATTGTTCGTCTCAGCATAGTTAGGCATGCGCGTGCTGCTCCAACCCCACGGAAAGAGGTTGACTGGCACTACAGTATGAATGTTCTGGTAAACGCCGGTGGCCGTGATCGGCGCCGGGTCGGTGTCGCCGGGGCCCCGCTGGTCGGGAACAAGGGCACGAAGCATGTTGGTGATGGCCATAGTCTCCGGTTCCGATCCCGCCGAAGTTCCGCGATAGGTCTGGTCGCATACAAAACTGCTCGAGCCGTTGCAGCAGCCCCAGTGGAAAGGGAAGTTGCGGTTATTGTCGACGCCGAATTGATTAAACGAGCTGGGAGGCCAGGAGCATCCGCCGCCTCCGATGTTATCGCCGTTCTTGCGGTAGAGGTATGGGCTGCTGCCGTTGCCTCCCGCCTCCACGATGTGGTGACCGTCCGGGTTGACTTCGGGCATAAGCCAGATGTCGTGATAGTCCAACAGCCAGTGAATATCGGGATCGGTATTATAGTTATCGAGCAGGTAATCGACCAGGCGGATAACGACTTCCGGGGTAGCGATCTCGCGGGCATGAATATCGCCGTCAATCCAGACGACCGGTTTGGGGCCTGGGAGGCCGCGATTCGTCAGGTGAAGCGCAAACAGGTCATAACCATTCCACGGACTGGGGAGGAGACACTGGCCCGGATGAACCTTGCACCAGGAATCGCCGATATCGACCTTCTCCACCAGCGTAGGGGCCTGGATCACCTTCTGATCCAGGAAAGCGTAGATCTCTTCGACCGACTTATAGCCGCCAAAAAAAGTGTCGCGCATGATTTGCGGGTCGCTCAGGTTGTGACTGCTGGCCGCGTCAATCTCCACCCGCAGGCCGCGCGCCGTCAGGCTATCGTAGAGGGCGCGATCGCGGATGACGGTGAGAAAGCCGCCGGTCGTGGGCACTTCTTCGGGGTTGAGTTCCTGGGCCAGTTGGTCGCGCTCGGCGCGGTCGTGGAAATAGACGCGCATCACCAGCGTACTGTACTTATCGGCGATTGAACTCTGGTCGGTTCCTGGATTCCCCGCCACCACCTGCGCTTTGCTGCTTGGGCCACTCGGCTGGCTGGGGCCAGCCGCCAACGCGAGACCGGCCAGAGTGACTGCGGCCAGGACGCAGCCGGCGGACAAGACGCGCCGCATGCGCACCGATGATTTTTTAGCCGAATTTGCTGTCTGAAGATGGTTGTTTTTCATTTTTGGATGCTCGTTCATGGGGCATCTGTTCATTCGCCGAGGTCGACTCCCTTTTACTTCCAAGATCCCGGCACTGCGCTGCACTGCATACAAACCGTCGCAGGATAGCAAGGCAAAATGCAGATCAGTGTGAAGATTTGAGCGACGAGGCCTCTGGCCGGGTCGCCGCGGCGACCTCGCTGGGCCGAGATCACTGCGGATATCGGCTATGCCCGTCCGGCTCGGACCGCTCGCGCCTTGACCAGCGCCAAATTCGACCGCAACGCGAGGAGCCCGGTTTCACTTCCTCCTTCATCCTTGATGCGCTCGCATCCCACTCGCTTACCGCTACCTCGCGGCACCTCTTCCTTTCTTCGATCATCGCTTGCCGCCTGCCAGGCGAATCGAAATTCTCGCTCGCCATGGCGCAAACCAATTCATCCCTGCAACGCTGGGAGCCGATCGCTCTCAGCATCCGCATCGTCATCGGCCTGCTCATCCTCGAGCACGGCATGCAAAAGCTCTTTCACTTCCCGCCGCCCGATCATCCGATGGGCGGTCCGGGCGGCCTGCCCCCGCTCATGATGGTTGCGGCCTGGCTCGAGCTCGTCGGCGGCCTCCTGCTCGTGCTCGGCCTCTTCACCCGCCCCGCCGCCTTCATCCTTTCCGGATTCATGGCCGTCGCCTACTTCATGGCCCACGCCCACGCCAGCCTTTACCCGATCAAGAACCACGGCGAACTCGCCGTCGCGCTCTGCTTCGTCTCCCTCTACATGGCCGTCGCCGGTGGCGGGCGCTGGAGCGTGGATGCAATGCGGAGAGGATGACATATGGCCCCGCCATCTCCGCTGCTGATGATAAAGATTCCGTCCGGCAAATGATTGAAACTATTAAAGCGAAGCGAAAGACGAACGGCGCAACAAAGGTGCCCACATTCGTGGCCCGCGCGGAGCGAGCGTTCTGACCCGAATGGCACTAACGCCGTGAATGATTCTGGATAGAAGCTCTTGCGCGGGGTAGGCTTTCGCCGCATGGCGCCGCTGCTCCAATCCGACCCCGTTATCGCCGCCTATCGGCAGCACGTCGATCTCTCCCTGCTGCGCGAGAATCTCAAGCTGACCCCGGCGCAGCGCCTCGCCAAGCTGCAAAGCGCCCTCGCCTTTATGGCCGAGCTTCGTCAGGCTGGCGGGAAAGCGGCGACCTCTCTGCCGCCGCCCCCACCGTCCTAACGGCCAATGGATCCGGCTTTCGACAAGTTGCTTCCCGTGCTGGTCCACGCCGGAGTGGATTTTGTTCTTGTCGGCGGAGTCGCAGCGGTCATCCACGGCGCTGCGCGCGTCACCTACGATGTCGATCTTGTCTACGGCCGGTCGCCAGAGAACTGCGAGCGACTGGTCCGCGCGCTTCGCCCCTTTCATCCTTATTTGCGCGACACCCCTCCCGGGTTGCCCTTTGCCTGGGAGCCGCGCACCCTTCTTCATGGGCTCAACTTCACCCTCACCACCGGCGCGGGCGACATCGACTTGTTAGGGGAGATCATTGGTGGCGGCACCTACGAAGAACTCCTGCCGCACACCTCCGAATTCGAGGCCTTCGGGGTGAAATTCCGGTGCGTTACCCTGCCCAAACTGATCGAACTCAAACGCGCCGCCGGCCGCCCGAAAGACTTCGAAGCCCTCGCCGAATTGGAAGCTTTGCGCGATGAAGCACAGTCCTGATTTCCTCTCAGACCCCCGGGTAGCGCTCGCTGCGGTCCACCTCATTTCCCATCCGCAGCCTGCCCGCCGCGGCGGGCATCAGCGCCCGTAACCCGTAACGTAGCCCTCGAGGGCGAGGCCGGGCTTTCAAATGCGAAGCAACGGCCGGGCTTTCCATCCGTGGTCAAGAATCCCGCAGCCTGTCGCCGTAGCCGCTGTAAAAGTTGCTGCCGGGGCATGAACGTCGCCTGCCAGCAAAACCTAACCACCCTGATTTCTGCCATAACCTCCGGAGAGGGGCTGCCGCGTGAGCAGACCCGGACCCAACCTTGCGAATCGGACCGGAAGTTGGTAGCCTTGCATTTATGAATCCGGCCGCGCCAACCTTACCCCTGAGCGAAATGAGCCGGGCCGCCAAGCTCCGCGTCATGGAAGAGCTTTGGGATGATCTCTGCCGTTCGCCTGAGGGCGTTCCCTCGCCCGCCTGGCACGGTGACGTTCTCTCTGCCCGTGCCGAGCGGGTCGCGAAAGGCGAGGCGGAATTCCGCGAGTGGCCGGACGTGAAAGAGCGGCTGCTGCGGAAGCGCGAGTGAGAATTCAGGTCCTCGATGAGGCCGAGGACGACCTCCAAGACGGGCGCGAATTCTACGACCGGCAGGAACGGGGCGTGGGCGAATATTTCGCCACGGCTCTCGCCGCCGATATTGACTCGCTGATTCTCTTCGCCGGCGTTCACCCGATGGAATTCGGATTTCATCGCGCGTTGTCGAAGCGATTCCCCTTCGGAGTTTACTACTTAATCGAGGCAGAAGTCATCCGCGTTTATGCAGTGCTCGATCTCCGGCGCGACCCGGCATGGATTCGGCGCAGGCTCACGGCGAAGAAATGATGGGGAAATCCGCTGCGTCCCGCTTCGCCCTCACGTAATCTCCAATCCGCAGCCTGCCCGCCGTGTCCGCCAACGGACGGACTCGCCGTGGCGAGGTCAAACTCCCGCAACTTGCCCGCCGTGGCGGGAAACGCCTCGCCACCTCCGCGACTGATGATATAGCTTCCGTCCGGCAGCTGATTGAATTATGAAGGCGAAACAACAGACGAACGGCGCAATAAAAGCGCCCGCATTCGTGGCCCGTACGGAGCGGGCGTTCATCAGCGTCGCACGGACCCTTCGCGAGGAGACGCGTCGTTCCGGATTGGGCGTGCATTGTTTTATCGGACAGTGAGGAAGGGGTAAATTTAGTTCAGTTTCGATTCAAAGCTGATGGGGCTGCGGTAGGCCAAGACTGGAGTGGAGTCTGCTGCGGTTATAAAACGTTTCGATGTAGTCGAAGATGTCGGTGCGCGCCTCGGCATAGGTGGCGAAGCGCTGATGGTAGACCAGCTCATATTAAATGCTGCTCCAAAACGATTCGATAAAGGCGTTGTCGTAGAAGTTACCCGCACGACTCATGGAAGCGAGCAGACGATGCTAGGCCAGCACGTCGCGGTAAGCCGCGCTAACGATCTGACTGCCCCGATCGGAGTGAAAGATGAGGGTGCCACGCGGCCGGCGTTCGCGCGAGGTCGAGAAAATCCGGGAAGAGAAACTGGAGCGAGGCTCCGCATGGCCTTCTAATGGCAAGTATGAGTCTTATAGTTCTGATCAATCACACGCAATTCTAGAGTGGAGGAATTGGGGGTCAGTGTGGGCTTGCATTGATTATTCGGACAGTGAACAAGGGACCAATTCCTTTTGTTTAGTGGTTTAGGTTGGATTCAAAAGCGATTGGACTTCGGTAGGCAAGACTGGAGTGGAGTCTGG
>JBKJNW010000092.1:0-14940 GCA_046593335.1 Chthoniobacterales bacterium
GATCGAGGTGCTCGAAGGGCTCGACCCCGGCGAGCGGGTGATCACCTCGCCCTATACCGGCTTCGCTGAGCGGGACCGGCTTTCATTAAGTGGGCAATGAAGGAGCAAAATCGATGCTGAGCATGCGCAATCTCTCGCGGGTCTACCGCGCCGACACGGTCGAGACGACCGCGCTCGACGGGATCTTTCTCGACGTCGCCGACGGCGAATTCGTCGCGGTGATGGGCCCTTCGGGTTGCGGCAAATCGACTTTGCTGAACGTCATCGGCATGCTCGATAGCCCGACCGACGGCTCCTATGTCTTCAACGGCACCGAGGTGGCGGGGCTTTCGGAGAGCAAGCTCGCCGATTTCCGCAAGCGCAACATCGGCTTCATCTTCCAGAGCTTCAACCTGGTCGATGAGCTCAGCGTCCGCGAGAATATCGAGCTCGCCTTGCTCTATCACAATGTCCCCGCCGCGGAGCGCCGCGCCAAGGTCGATGCGGTGATGGACAAGGTCGGCATCGCCCACCGCGCCAAGCACCGGCCGAGCCAGCTTTCCGGCGGCCAGCAGCAGCGCGTCGCGGTCGCACGCGCCCTCGCCGGCAAACCGGCCATCCTCCTCGCTGACGAACCGACCGGTAATCTCGACTCCCGCAACGGTGAAGCGGTCATGGATCTGCTGAAGGAATTGCACGCCGGCGGCGCGACCATTTGCATGGTCACACACGACCAGCGCTTCGCGCAGCACGCCGATCGCACCATTCACTTGTTCGACGGCCGGGTCGTCGAAGACAAAATCGCAGCCTAACGAGGACCGAGAAGATGCGCCTGAACGATCGCCGCGACGGATCGATCAAGGTGCTTCTCATCCTGGTCCTGATCGTCGCCAATATCGCGCTCGCCGCCCGGGACCGCGCGGCTCCGCAGCCTCCGGGGAGCGCACGCGAGTCGCGTGCGCTCCCCGAAATCACTTTCCCCGCGCAGCTAAATTTTATGCTCTTACCCTTAATCAAACTCAATCACATCGAACGTTCCTATCCGTTAGGCAAACAACAGTTCTTCTTCGTTCTGCGCGACATCAATCTCGAGGTCGAGGACGGCGATTTTGTTTCCATCATGGGGCCGTCCGGCGCCGGCAAGTCGACCCTTTTGCATTTGTTAGGCATGCATGACTTCGGCTGGACCGGAGAATATTTCCTCAATGGAGTCGCCGTCCATCAACTGAAGCCGAAAGAACGCACCACCATGCGCAACGAGCAGATCGGTTTCGTTTTCCAGAACTACAATCTGCTCGATGACCTGACCGTTTACGAGAATCTCGATATTCCCCTTTCCTATCGGCGTTACAGCAAATCGGAGCGGAGCGCGCTCGTCGCCGACACCCTTGATCGTTTTTCGATCGTCGGAAAAAAAGATCTCTACCCGCGCCAGCTCTCCGGCGGCCAGCAGCAGCTCGTCAGCATCGCTCGCGCGATCATTGCGAAACCAAAACTCATCTTGGCGGACGAACCGACTGGCAACCTCTATTCCAGCCAGGCCGACGAAATCATGCAGCTTTTCAAAAAGCTGAACAGCGAAGGCACCACCATCATTCAGGTCACCCATTCCGAAACCAACGCCGCCTACGGCAATCGCATCATCCAGCTCCGCGACGGCTGGATCGTGAAATGAAAATGAACTGGGCCGCGAGTATCCGGGTAACGCACGCGTCTCGCGTGCTTGCGACGGCGTCCGCGCCGTCGCGAACTTTAATTTTCCTTACCCGGACCGTCGCAAAGTCCGTCGCGGTGAGACACCGCGACCAGCACGCGAGACGCGTGCGCTACCCAGCCCGTTAGCAACAACCACGTCACCTCAAACGAACCACCGCATATGAAAAACCTTCTCACCATCTCCACTATCCTCGTCGCCGGCGCACTCAGCGCGGCTGCTGCGACCGAAGAAAACATCCACCAAACCCGGCCCGCGAAACCGGGCGGCACCCTCGTCGTTGACGTCGATTTCGGTTCGATCGAGGTCACGCCCGGCGACAACAACCAGGTCGTGATCGATGCCCACCGCAAGATCGAGGCTTCCTCGAAAGAGAAGGAAGAAAATTACTTCAAGGAGGTCCCGCTCACGATCACAACTGAGGGTGATCGCGTCATTGTCCGCGCCACGCGCCGGCAGGAATCGTTAGGCAAACAGCTCTGGCAATTGCTCGGGCACACCCGGACCGAAGGCCATTACAAGCTGAGCGTGCCAGCCAGCTTCAGCACCGATCTCGACACTTCCGGCGGCAATATCACCGTCAGCGGACTGACCGGAAAACAAAAGACCGATACCAGCGGCGGCGATCTCAGCTTCAGCCAGATCCACGGTGAAATTCACGGCGACACCAGCGGGGGCGACATCACGGCGAAGGATTGCGACGGCGCGACGAATCTCGACACCAGCGGCGGCCGGATCGAAGTCACCGGTGGCCAGGGCAAACTGAACGCCGACACCTCGGGCGGCAACGTCACCGTGCTCAACCGCGTCGGCGACACCACCGTCGAGAGCAGCGGCGGCAAACTCCGTCTCGGCCACATCAGCGGAAACCTGCGCGCCGAAACTTCCGGCGGGTCGGTCTCGGCCATCCTGCCCTCGCCGGTTGCCGGCGATGTGCGGCTGGAGACTTCCGGGGGCAGCATCACCGTTCTCGCCCCGGCCGGCGCTGCCCTAACGATCGACGCCGAAACCAGTGCGGGCAGCGTGCGCAGCGATCTCCCGATCAATCGCAGCAGCTCCGACAGCGATTCACTCAAAGGCACGCTCAACGGCGGCGGGAACAAACTCGTTCTCCGCAGCAGCGCCGGCTCGATCGAGATCGTCTCGGCCGAAAAGGAGACCGCCCAGCAATGAGCCTAGCCTGGGGAGCGCACGCGACTCGCGTGCTCTGCCTGGCGACCCGTCTGGCAGCCTTGAACGCGCGCAGCGCCGGAAACAAGAGGATTTCCGGCGAGTCGCCGGCGCTCCCCAGAGAGATATCCACACCTAACGATGAACCGCGTATATGATCGCTGATCTTCGCTACGCCTTCCGCCAGTTAATCAAGAATCCCGGGTTCGCCGCCGTCGCCATTCTCACCCTCGCGCTCGGGATCGGGGCCAACACCGCCATCTTCACGGTCGTCAACGGCGTCCTCCTGCGGCCGCTCTCTTATCCGCAGCCGGAGCGACTGGTCACATTTCAATCCAACCAGTCCGCGCCCGAGCTGGATGATGTGCGCGAGCAAAGCCGCTCTTTCGCGAGCGTCGGTGGAGTGGGCGCGCAGGCCGCGGATTACACCGGCGGCGCCGAGCCGGTGCAGATCGAACTCGGCCTGACGGCGGGTGATTTCTTCCAGGTCCTGGGGGCGCGCGCGCAGCTCGGGCGAACCTTCGATGCGGCGGATGATCGCCTCGGCGGACCGCATGGGGTGGTCCTGACGCATCCGCTCTGGCAGCGTCAATTTGGGAGCGATCCGGCGATCGTCGGGAAAAACATCACGCTCGCCGGACAGGTTTATGCCGTCGTCGGCGTGACCGCGCCGGATTTCCGCGCGCCGCGGCCGACCCTGGAAGCGTTCGTGCCGGTCCATGTTTTTTATCCAGCGGCGGCGACGGCCCGCGGGGCGCATTTGCTCCGGGCTTACGCGCGCTTGCAGCCGGGCGTTTCCATCGCGCAGGCGCAAAGCGAGATGACCCTCATCGATCAGCGGATGGCGCAGGCCAACCCGGATGAAAGCAAGAATCGCGGGAGCACGCTCGTTTCACTGCAGGAACGAATCGTCGGCGATATTCGCCCGGCCCTCCTCGTCCTCTCCTGCGCGGTCGGACTCGTCCTCCTCATCGCCTGCGCGAACTTTGCCAATCTCCTGCTCGTCCGGGTGATGCAGCGCCGTCCGGAATTGACCATCCGGAGCGCGCTCGGCGCCAGTCGCGGCCGGCTCATCGCGCAGGTGCTGACGGAAAGTCTGCTCTTCGCGGTCCTGGGCGGCGGCTTCGGATTGCTTCTCGGCAGCTGGGGGGTAGACGCGCTCCTCGCCTTTAAACCGGAGGAGCTGCCACGTGTCGAAGGCATCCAGCTCGATGGGCGCGTCCTTGGTTTCACGCTCGGTCTTTCGCTCCTCACCGGTTTGATCTTCGGGCTCGTCCCCGCCTGGCGGGCAACGCGGGTGCGAGCCAATGGCGCGCTCTCCGACGCGAGCCGCAGTGTGACCGCGGCGCGGTCGTTAGGCCGGGATGCTCTCGTCGTGGCGGAGCTGGCCCTCGCGCTCGTTCTCCTCATCGGCGCCGGTCTCCTCGGCAACACCTTTTATCGCCTAACGACGGTGGCGCCCGGCTTCGCGCCCCAGAATGTCATGAGCGTGCGGGTGGAATTGCCGGAGGCGCGTTACCGGGAAATTCCGAAGCAGACCGAGTTTCGCGATCGGCTGCTGGACAACCTGAACGCGCTCCCCGGCGCGCGCGCGGCCATGATCAGCGAGCTGCCGCTCGGGGGTGACTCGATCAATCACAACTTCATCATCGAAGGCCGGCCACCAATCGCCGTCGGGGAAGAGCCGGAACTCTATTCCCGTTCTGTCGAGGGAGACTATTTCCAGGTGATGGGCATCCCGCTGCTGCGCGGGCGCCTTCTCGCGCGCGGCGACCGGGCCGATGCGCCCCTTGTCGGAGTGATCAACGACGCGATGGTGCGCCGCTATTTCCCCGGGCAGAATCCACGGGGATGCCTTCATTCAGGGCAATCGGATCGGCACTCAAGCAGACGGAGCGAGCGCGCTCGGCAACGGGGGATCCGGAATTGTCATCAGTGAATCCGACATCACCGTCGGTGGCACTGGCCCGGGCGAAGGAAACGTGATCGCCTTCAATGGGGGCAGAGGTGTCGACGTCGCCGCGGGCACTGGCAATCCCATTCTCGGTAACTCCTTCCATTCCAATGGCAGCCTGGGGATTGAGCTGCGGCCCTTCGACGTGACGCCCAACGATCCCGATGACGCAGACACCGGCCCGAACAATTTGCAGAATTTTCCGCTGATCAATTCCTTCACGATCGCAAGCGGGAGCGCCACGATCGCAGGTACGCTCGACAGCACTGCTAGCACGACTTTTCGCCTGGAATTCTTCAGTAACCAAAGCAGCGATCCTTCTGGGTTCGGAGAAGGGGAAACTTTCCTCGGTTTCGCCGACGTCACCACCGATGCGAGCGGCGACGCTTCCTTCAGCGTGTCGTTTCCTGTCGCGGAGAGACCTCACACAGTCACCGCCACCGCCACCGATTCGGCCGGCAATACCTCCGAGTTTTCTCCAGCTCTGCGTGGCCGATTGCTCAATATCTCGACTCGCATGCGCGTGCTGACCGGCGACAACGTGCTCATCGGCGGGTTCATCGTCGCTGGCACACAGGAGAAAATTGTCGTCGTCCGCAGGATTGGACCTTCCTTGCCGCTGGCCGATTCACTGCCGGACCCGATCCTCGAACTACATGATTCGACCGGCGCGACCATCGCGACGAACAATGATTGGAAAGAGTCACAGCAAACGGAGATCGAAGCCACTGGTCTCATGCCGACCAATGACGCCGAGTCCGCGATTGTCGCCACCCTGCCAGCTAACAGCAGCGCTTACACCGCCATCCTGCGCGGGGTGAATGACACCACCGGCGTCGGCCTGGTGGAGGTTTATGATCTTGACCAAATAACGGATTCACAGCTCGCCAACATCAGCACACGCGGTTTTGTCGATACCGGCGACAACGTCATGATTGGCGGCATCATCATTGGGAACGCCACCACGGAAGTCCTGCTGCGCGCGCTTGGTCCGTCGCTCTCTGGTGCGGGTGTGGGCGGCGTCCTCGACGACCCCACGCTTGAGCTGCGCGACGTCAACGGCGCGTTGCTGGCCGCGAACGACAACTGGCGGAGCGACGAGGAGGCCGAAATTGAAGCCACTTCACTTCAGCCTACGGACGACTTGGAGTCAGCCGTCCTGCAAACGCTCGACCCAGGAGCCTACACCGCGATTGTGCGCGGAGCGGGCGACACGACCGGGGTCGGGCTGGTGGAAGCCTACAACCTGAATTGAGCCAAAAGCGGCGCACGGCCTGCGCGCGAATTAGCTCTTCCCATTCGGCGCAAACGCTAGATTAAGGGGACTCTATGAAACGACTCGCGCTCCTTGCCCTTTCATTCATTTTCCTCTACCAGAGCGACGGGCAAACCTCGGGGAAAAGCGACAATGATCTCCAGAAATTGTCGGAGGATTTTTGGACTTGGCGTGCGCAATACGCGCCGTTCACGGGCGACGACGTCAACCGGATGGAGCGGCCGGGCGGGGTACGCGATTGGTCGGCCACCGCGATCGCAAAACGCCGAGTGGATCTTGGCGAGTTCGAAGCGCGCTGGAAAAAAATCGACGCGGGCAAATGGCCGGTCCCGCAACAGATTGATTATCGCTTGGTCGGTTCCGCCCTGGCGCGGGTGCGCTGGGAATTGGACGTCAACCCGCGCTGGAAACGCGATCCGATTTTTTATCTCGACCAGACGCTGACCGCGCTGGCGGAAGCGCTAACCGTGCCAGCGCCTTACCCAAAGGCGCGCAGCCGCGAAATTCTAGCCCGGATCGAAAATATCCCGTCGATTCTGCAGGAAGGAACGGAGAATCTCGCGCAACCGCCAAAACCTTTCGCGACCGTCGCGATTCAATCCCTCGAAGGCGTGCGCGAGCACCTGCAACGGATGGCGACCGCGCTCGCGCCGGTGACGACGCTGAAGAAAACAGGACTGGACGGGGCGGTGACGCGGGCGGCGGATGCGCTCGAGAAATACCGCGAGCATCTCCAGAAAATCGAGCCCTCCCTGCCTAACGAAATCGCGCTCGGCCGCGAGGCTTACCATTTCTTTCTCCGCAACGTCGCGCTCAATCCTTACACTCCGGAAGAGTTACTCGCGATGGGCGAGCAGGAATGGAATCGCGCGGTCGCCTTTGAAGCCTACGAGAAGAACCGCAACCAGGCGGTGCCGCCGCTCCAGATCGCGCCCAACATGGAAGCCTGGATCGCCGACGCGGCCGCGAAAGAATTGCAGGTGCGCAAATTTCTCGAGGAGAAGTCGCTCCTGACCGTTCCCGCCTGGGTGCAGCACTACACCCTTCGCCCCGTTCCGGAATACCTCGGCGCGCTCGGCTTCACCGAGCAGGACGATTTCACTTCGCCCTCACGCCTGACGGAGAACTGCATCCGGTACGTCGATCCCCCATCGCCGGATCTTGGCTACTTCTGGCGCGCCACCGCCCAGGACGCGCGCCCGATTATCGTTCACGAAGGAATCCCGGGGCATTATTTCCAGCTCGCGCTCTCCTCGAAACACGAAGACCCGATCCGGCGGCATTATTACGACTCCGGGGCGAATGAGGGGATCGGATTCTACGCGGAGGAGATGATGCTCCAGGCCGGGCTTTTCGACGACAGCCCGCGGACCCGCGAGATCATTTACAACTTCATGCGACTGCGCGCGCTGCGGGTGGAAGTGGATGTGAAGCTAGCGCTCGGCGCTTTCACGCTCGAGCAGGCCACGAAATACCTCGTAGAAAAAGTTCCGATGGATCCGACGACGGCCCGCCAGGAGGCGACCGCTTTTTCCGTCGGCCCCGGCCAGGCTCTGACCTATCAAATCGGTAAACTTCAAATCACCAGGCTGCTCGCCGAAGCGCGCCTGAAGCAGGGAGACAAATTCAACCTGCGCGCCTTCCACGATTTCGTCTGGAAGAACGGCAACGTGCCGATCACTTTGCAGCGCTGGGAGTATCTCGGCCAGGCGGACGGCGTAGCGGAATAATGTGGGAGGGCCTTTGTGCCCCGATCTGCTGCGACGTCTCCCCTGATCGGGGCACAAAGGCCCCTCCCACCTTGGTCAGACGCTATCCTTCTCTGCGAACCGCGCCAGGAGCCAGCAGAGGTCGGAGAGGCGATTAAGGTAGCGGAGGATTTCGGCCTGGGCGTGTTCGCTCACCTCGAGCGCGGCCACGCGGCGCTCGGCCCGACGACAGACGGTGCGGGCGAGATCGAGCGCGGCGCCGATCGGAGTATTGCCGGGCATGGCCCAGCCTTTGCCATAAAGCGTTTTGTCTTTTTCCAGTTCATCGATCATGGCGGTCAGGCGATCGACCATGGCAGCATTCGTTAGGGCGAAGCCGTCCTTTTGATAGCGCGGGAGGTCCTGCGGCGAGGTCGCCAGCTCGCCCATCACGGTCACGAGCTCTTTTTGGATGGCGAGGATCTGCCCGGCCAGCGGCGTGGCACCGGTCGTCGCGCGGACGAGGCCGAGCGCGGAATTCAGTTCGTCGACGCAGCCGTAGGCGTCGACCCGCGGGTCGGTTTTCGGAACCCGGCGTCCATACATGAGGGAAGTCTCGCCAGCGTCCCCGGTTTTGGTTGCGATCGACATCTAAAAAACAATGAGGGCCGCACTCGCGTGCGGCCCTCACCATTACAGCATTGAATTGTGTTTAGCCAAGAGCGGGCTGCGCTTCGGGCTCTTCCATGAGCGGAGCACCAACCTGTTCGCCGAGCTCGACCAGTTTGATCTCGCGCACCGCGGGGAAGCCGGTGCCGGCCGGGATGAGGTGACCCATGATCACGTTTTCCTTGAAGCCGCGCAGCTTGTCGATCTTGCCTAACGTCGCCGCCTCGGTCAGCACACGAGTCGTGTCCTGGAACGAAGCCGCCGAGATGAAGCTGTCGGTTTCGAGCGAAGCCTTGGTGATGCCGAGCAGGACCGGGGTCGCTTCCGCGGGCTTGCCGCCCTGCTTCACGACTGCGGTGTTTTCCTTCTCGAAATCGAGCTTGTCGATTTGATCGCCCCAGAGGAGCGAAGTGTCACCCGGATCGGTGATCTTCACCTTGCGGAGCATCTGCCGAACGATGATCTCGATGTGCTTGTCGTTAATTTCCACGCCCTGGAGGCGGTAAACTTCCTGCACTTCGTTCACGAGGTGCTCCTGCAAATCCTGCGGTCCGCAGACCTCTAGGATTTCGTGCGGCACGACCGGTCCTTCGGTCAGCTGCGAGCCCTTTTTCACGAAGTCGCCCTTGAAGACGATCATGTGCTTGTTCATCGGGATGAGATGCTCTTCCTCGGCCCCGGTCTCGGCGTCCTTCAGAATGAGTTTCCGTTTGCCGCGCACGGTGCCGCCGATTTCCACCACGCCGTCGATCTTCGCGATCTCGGCCGCGTCTTTCGGGCGGCGCGCTTCGAACAATTCCGCGACACGCGGCAGACCTCCAGTGATGTCCTTGGTCTTGGCCACTTTTCGCGGTGTCTTGGCGAGAAGAGCGCCGGCGCGAATCTTGTGATTCGCTTCGACGATGACGTGCGCACCAGCCGGGATGGAGTAGCTCGCGGCCACTTCACCGTTGTCGCCCACGATCACGATCTGCGGATGCAAATCTTCCTTGTGCTCGATAATGACCGTGCCCATGAGGCCGGTCGCTTCGTCGACTTCGCGCTTCATCGTCACACCCGCGATCATGTCGCGGAATTCGATCTTGCCGCTCTTGTCGGTCAAAATCGGGACGTTGTACGGATCCCATTGCACGAAGGTTTCGCCCTTCTTCACGGTGCCGCCGTCGGCAACGGAGATGACCGAGCCGATCACGATGTTGTAGCGCTCGATTTCGCGGCCTTCTTCGTTGTGCAAGGTGACCGAGCCGTTTTTATTCAGCGCGATCCAGTTGCCGTCGAGCGATTGCACGGTGCGCAGTTCATTGAAGCGCACGGCGCCGTCGTTCTTTGCCTTGATGATCGGCTGTTTGAAGGTCTGGCTCGCGGTGCCGCCGATGTGGAAGGTCCGCATCGTCAACTGCGTGCCGGGTTCGCCGATCGACTGCGCGGCGATGATGCCGACTGCTTCGCCCAGCTTCACGAATTGTCCGGTCGCCAGGTTGCGTCCGTAGCACAGCGCACAAACGCCGCGTCCGGTTTCGCAGGTGAGTACGGAACGAATCTTGAGGCTTTCCACGCCGATCTTCTCGATCGCGGCCGCGGTCGGCTCGTCGATCATCTGGTTGGCCTTAATCACTTTTTTCTTCGTCACCGGATCGACGATCGTTTCGCAACTGACGCGACCGATGATGCGGGTCGAGAGGTCGACCACTTCTTCGTCGCCTTCGTAGATCGACTTCACCGTGATGCCATTGACGGTGCCGCAATCGAGCTCGTTGATGATCACATCCTGCGACGCGTCGACGAGTTTACGAGTGAGGTAACCGGAATCCGCGGTCTTGAGCGCGGTGTCGGCCAGACCCTTGCGAGCGCCGTGGGTGGAGATGAAATACTCCAGCACGGTCAGGCCTTCACGGAAGTTCGAGGTGATCGGGCGTTCGATGATTTCGCCGGAAGGCTTGGCCATCAAACCGCGCATGCCGGCGAGCTGTTTCACCTGCTGCCGGTTACCACGCGCACCGGAATCCACCATGAGGAAGACCGGGTTCAGCTCCTTGCGTCCCTCGTTATGCTCGAGGGTTCGGAACATGACGTTGGAAATTTCGTCGCCAGCGTGGGTCCAGATATCGATGATCTTGTTGTAGCGCTCGCCATCGGTGATGATGCCTTTGCGATACTGTTGCTCGACGAGCTTGATCTGCTTGTAAGCGTTCGCGAGCTGGAGCTCTTTCTCCTTCGGAATGATCATGTCGGAGATACCGATCGAGACACCGGCCTTGGTCGCTTCGCGGAAACCGAGTTCCTTCAGCTTGTCGAGCGTTTCGACCGTGCCGTCCTGGCCAGCCACTTGGTAGCAACGCCAGATAATGTCGCTGAGCTGTTTTTTGCCCGCGGCTTTATTGAAAAAGCCAAGTCCATCAGGCCAGATCTCGTTGAAGATGACGCGGCCCGCGGTCGTTTCCATGACGCGCGTTTCTTTGTCGCCGTAAATGGTGTCTTTGCCAAAATCCGGATTTCTCAACCGAATCCGATCGTGCGTTTTGACGGCACCATCGGCCATCGCGAACTCGACCTCGGTCGCATTGTCGAAAAGCGGCAAGCGCGTTTCAACGGCTGCACCGGCGGCGCGGCGAGGATTCTGCGTTAGATAATAACAGCCGAGAGTGATGTCCTGTGACGGGGTCGTGATCGGTTTGCCGCTGGAAGGCGAGAAGATGTTGTTCGGCGCGAGCATGAGCATGCGCGCTTCCATCTGCGCTTCGACCGATAGAGGCACGTGGACGGCCATCTGGTCACCATCGAAGTCCGCGTTGTAGGCGGTGCAAACGAGCGGGTGAATCCGGATCGCTTCGCCTTCGATCAGGAGCGGCTCGAAAGCCTGGATCGAAAGACGATGCAGCGTCGGAGCGCGGTTTAGGAGAACCGGGTGGCCCTTGGTCACTTCTTCGAGAATGTCCCAAACCTCAGGCGTCTGGCGCTCGATCATTTTCTTGGCGCTGCGCACGGTGTGCACGTAGCCGAGATCCTTGAGGCGACGAATGATGAACGGCTCGAACAGAACCAGCGCCATTTTCTTCGGCAACCCGCACTGGTTCAGCTTCAACTCCGGCCCGATGACGATGACGGAACGGCCCGAGTAATCGACGCGTTTGCCGAGCAAGTTCTGACGGAAACGTCCGCCCTTGCCCTTGAGCATGTCGCTGAGCGACTTGAGCGGGCGATTGCCGGCTCCGGTGACGGCGCGGCCATGGCGGCCGTTATCGAAGAGCGCGTCGACCGCTTCCTGCAACATGCGCTTTTCATTGCGGATAATAACGTCCGGCGTTTTGAGCTGGAGCAGGTTCTTGAGCCGGTTGTTGCGGTTGATGACTCGGCGATAGAGATCGTTCAGATCTGAGGTCGCGAAACGCCCGCCTTCCAGCGGAACGAGCGGGCGCAGATCCGGCGGGATGACCGGAAGCACTTCGAGCACCATCCATTCGGGGCGCGAATGCGAGGAGGCAAAGCCCTGCACGAGTTTCAGACGCTTCGCGAGCTTCTTGCGAATCTGTTTGCTCTTGGTGTTGCCCATCGCTTCCTCGAGCTCCTTGTTCAGCTTCGAGAGTTCGATTTCGCCCAAAAGAACTTTGACCCCGTCGGCACCCATGCCGGCCTTGAATTCTTCGCCGTATTGTTCCTGCGCTTCGCGGTATTCCACTTCCGTGAGGAGCTGGCATTTCGTGAGGGGCGTGTTCCCCGGATCGATCACGATGTAGTCCTCGTAATAGATGACGCGCTCGAGCTGGCGCGCGCTCATGTCGAGCATGAGGCCAAGCCGCGATGGCATGCACTTGTAGAACCAGATGTGCGAAACAGGAACCGCGAGCTCGATGTGGCCCATGCGTTCACGACGCACGCGAGCGAGCGTCACTTCAACGCCGCAACGATCGCAGATCACACCCTTGTGCTTGATCCGCTTGTATTTTCCGCAGGAGCATTCCCAGTCGCGTGTCGGACCGAAAATGCGTTCGCAAAACAAGCCGCCTTTTTCCGGCTTGAAAGTCCGGTAGTTAATCGTCTCCGGATTCTTAACTTCGCCCTTGCTCCAGGACCGCATCGTGTCGCTCGAAGCGACGCCAATAGCAACTTGATCAAAACCCACGGTGCGTTCTTCACCCACCAATTCCCGCCAGGAATGTTCGTTCATAATGAGAGCTGTATTTCTAAGTTTGGTAGATTGTTAGGCAACGTTTTCGAGAAAGCTCGGCGCCTGGCCGCCGACTTTAACGTCCAGGCCTAACGACTGCATTTCCTTGATTAACACGTTGAAAGATTCCGGAGTGCCGGCTTCGAGCGAGTTGTCGCCCTTCACGATCGATTCGTAAATCCGGGTGCGACCTTGCACGTCGTCCGATTTCACGGTCAGGAGCTCCTGCAAGGTGTAGGCCGCGCCGTAGGCCTCGAGCGCCCACACTTCCATCTCGCCGAAACGCTGGCCGCCATACTGTGCCTTGCCGCCGAGCGGTTGCTGGGTGACGAGCGAGTAGGGGCCGACCGCGCGGGCGTGGATCTTATCCGCGACCAAGTGGCCGAGCTTGAGCATGTAGATGTAACCGACCACGACTTCCTGATCGAAGGCGTCGCCCGTGCGACCGTCGAAGAGGCGAGCCTTGCCGTTTTCCTGGACCCAGGTGAACCCGTCGACTTTCTTGGCGTCGTTCAGGTATTCGCGGATTTTCGCTTCGGAGATACCGTCGAAAACCGGAGTCGCGACCTTGAAGCCGAGGGCCTTGGCGGCGACGCCGAGGTGAGTCTCGAGAACCTGGCCGACGTTCATACGGCTGGGCACGCCTAACGGATTGAGCACGATCTCGACCGGCGTTCCATCCGGCAGGTAAGGCATGTCCTCTTCCGGCACGATGCGCGCGACAACACCCTTGTTGCCGTGGCGTCCCGCCATCTTGTCGCCGACGCTGAGCTTGCGCTTGCTCGCGACGAAAACTTTTACCTGCTTGATGATGCCCGGGTCGATGTCGTCGCCGCTTTCGACGCGATCCATCGAGCGTTCACGGTCGAGCTCGAGCTCGGCAAACTTGTGCTCATACTGCGAGATGATTTCCCGGATCTTGTTCCGGATCGGGCTCGGATCGATCTCGATGTGATCGTAGGCGACCGCGAGTTTGCGCAGGAGTGTCTTGGTAATCTTGCGATTGGCCGGGATGATGATTTCACCGGTCTGCGCGTTGACCACGTCGAGCGGGATTTTTTCGCCTAACAAGACGTTGGAGAGCGCGTCCGTCAGTTGCTCGGTCAGCTCTTCCTTCTTCTTGCGATTGTCTTCCGTGATCGTCTTGAGCTGCCGTTTGGTTTCCGCCGGGGTCAGTTTTTCCCGCGAAACTTCGTGGCGCGACGAGACTTTGACGTCCATCACGATGCCGTAGGTGCCCGACGGAACGGTCAACGACGTATCTTTCACGTCGGCCGCTTTTTCGCCAAAGATGGCGCGGAGGAGACGCTCTTCCGGCGCCAGTTCCGTCTCGCTCTTCGGGGTAATTTTTCCGACCAGGATGTCGCCCGGCTTCACTTCTGCGCCGACACGGATGACGCCGTCGGAGCCGAGGTTACGGAGCGCTTCTTCGCTGACGTTCGGGATGTCCCGCGTGATTTCTTCCGGCCCGAGCTTGGTGTCGCGAGCGCCGATTTCGAATTCATCGATATGAATGGAAGTGTAGATGTCTTCCTTCACCACCTTCTCCGAGATCATGATCGCGTCCTCGAAGTTGTAGCCGTTCCACGGCATGAAGGCGACAAGCACGTTGCGGCCGAGCGCGAGTTCGCCCTGCTCCGTGTTCGGACCGTCGGCGATGACCTGGCCCTTCTTCACATGCTGGCCTTTCTTCACGATCGGCTTCTGGTTCACGCAGGTGCCCGCGTTCGAGCGCATGAATTTGCGCAGCTCGTAAACGTGGATGCCCGCTTCGAGATCGGTCTTCAGTTTCTTGCGGCCTTCCGGCAGGTGGCCGTCTTTCGTGACCACGATTTGGTCGGCGGTAACGGAAGCGACTCTGCCTGCTTCGGTCGAGACGACAACAGCGCGGGAATCGCGCGCGACTTTGCCTTCCAGACCGGTGCCGACGAGCGGCGACTCGGAAACGATCAAAGGAACGCCCTGGCGTTGCATGTTCGAGCCCATGAGTGCGCGGTTCGCATCATCGTGCTCGAGGAAGGGAATCAATCCGGCAGCGACGGAGACGAGCTGCTTCGGCGAGACGTCCATGTAATGGACTTTCGCAGGCTCCACTTCGAGGAAGTCGCCCCGATATCGGACGGAAACTTTTTCCCCGGTAAAATGACCTTTCGCATCCATCGGCGCATTGGCTTGGGCGACGATGAAGTTTTCTTCGCGATCGCCGGTCAGATAGTCAACTTGGTCGCTGACGCGGCCTTTCTCGACTTTTCGGTAGGGCGTTTCGATGAACCCGAATTCGTTGATCCGGGCAAAGGTGCTCATCGAGCTGATGAGACCGATGTT
>JBKJNW010000061.1:0-34586 GCA_046593335.1 Chthoniobacterales bacterium
GAGCTCGGGTTGTTGCGGAAATCCTCGAACTTTCCGTCAATGATCTGATTGCCGATATCCGTCGTGCGGAGGTGGAGCGCGGGATCGATGCCGAAGAGATCGACCGTCGCGTTCTCAAAATCGGCCCGGGCCGTCAGAGTCCCGCGCAGCACGGGCGCACAAGCGATCACGTTCGAGAACCGCCGGCTGATGCGCATGATTTCAGAAGCGTTGGTGATGCCTTCGAAATAGCGCCGGCGGGCGGCTTCCACTTTCGAGTTCTTCGGAGCCACGAACAGGTTGTCGTAACGCGGGCGAAACTGTGCGCGGAGCATGATGGCGCCGTTACTGCCGAGGGTGGAATCGATGAAGCGTTTTGCGAAACCCTGCGTTTGCGCCTGAGTGGTGATGAAAATGGAAACGCCGAAAACGACTCCGCAAAGACTGAGGACGAAGGCGCGTTTGCGATGGAAAAGAAAACGGAGCGCGATGTGGAGAGACGGCGTCACCGTGGCTTCTCCGCGGGCACGCGCTGCACCGTTCGTTGCCTAACGAATCGACCAGGCTTGAGCTTGTCCGGCTCCGAGACCACGACCAGGTCTCCCTCCTTCAGGCCATCGAGAATCTCGGTATTCTCCAGCGTGCGGTAGCCCACCTTGACCGTTTTTTTCTCGATCACGCCCAGATTGACGCGCCAGACCTGGTCGACGAGGACGGCGCGGGTAGGGGCGAGGAGCGCATTCTCATGCCGGCCGGTGATGATGTTCGTCTCGCCGGTCATGCCGGCGAGCAAGTTTTCGGGTGGATTCTCGAGATCGAGCAGAACGGTATAGCGCTGGGTGTCGGGATCAGCCGCGGGCACGATCGAGGTGACGCTGGCGCTGAACTGGCGAGTGCGGTAGGCGTACATTTGCAAGACCGCCTTCATCCCGACCTTCACTTCGCCGACGTCTTCCTCGTTCACCTCCCCGCGCACGTAATCTTTCTTCGACGAGACGGTGAAAAGCTGCGCGCCATCGCTGACGAACTCGCCGTCGATCGCCTTGAGGTCGGATAGAATGCCGTCCATCGGCGCGCGAATCTCGAGCCGTTTGGTCAGGGCCTCGGTCTTTTTGAGCGCTTCACGCAGGGAATCGAGATTGCGTTCGCGCTCGATCTTTTCGGTCTGGAGTAGATCGCGCAAACGTTTCGCTTCGCTCTTCGCCTTTTCGTAATCGACCGCCGGGACATTGCTGAGCGAGGTCAATTTCTCGAGGCGCTGGACGTTCGCCTCTGCGATCTTGAGCGGCTCGGACGAGGGTAATTCGAGCCGGGCTTGTTCTTCCGCCGCCTGCAAATCCGACTGCGCCTGCTTGAGCTGACGCGTCATCGTTTCATCGGAGATGGTCGCCAGCAGCTCATCCTTGGCGAGCGATTTGCCGACGGCGCCGCGGCCGCTCGCGACCGCATCGGCAAGGCGAATGAATCCGTTATTTTGCGCGCGCACCTGCACGACAAAGACGGGTTCGATCCGGACGGTTCCGTAAACAGCCGAGATGGCGCTGCCCCTAACGACCTTTTCCACTTCCACGATCGGGAGAGTAAAAAAATAAATCGCCGCAAAGAGCAGGGCCGCGAAGGCCAGCAGCGTCCAGAGCGTTCGTTTCGGAATCCGGGTCTTCAATCGCTCGAACTAATGCACCTTTTCGGCGGTGTCGTCGGAAAATTGAAAGTAGCGGCCGGTCGCCCGATCCCATTCTGCCAATGCCACTTTCTGATCAAAGACGGCGCGGAGCAGACCGCGCCGGGTGACAAGCAGGCTGCTCTCCGCAGATCGAAAATCGAGCACGGAAGCGAGCCCCTGCGCGCGGTTTTCCTGGACGGAAGCGACGTTTCGCTCGGCCAATTCCGCTGCTTGGACGAAGGAGCGGTAACGGGCGTTGATGGCGCCGAGATCGTTCTGCAAACGGGCCAGTTCCCTCGGCAGGTTGGCCTCGAGCTTTTGCAATTGCAGTTCGTTAGTCTCGCGTGCTGCTTTCTGTCGCGCCACTTTTCCTCCGACTTCGCCATTGTCGATCACTCGCCAGGTGTAGGCTGCGCCCCCGCGCACTTCGGAGGCGACCGTGTCGTCGCTCGACTGGGGCGAGCCGCCGCTGTCGCGATGAATGCCGGAAATGGGAATCGCTTCGCCGGAAGCAACGGCGTTCAGGGCGGGATAATAAGCGGCCGCGATGATGCGCTGATCTTCGCCCGCCGCGCGCAGGAGCAGGCGGGCCAGCTTGAGATCGACGCGGCGTTGCAGCGCAGGCTCGGCCTCCCGCTGCCATTGCAGATCAACCGACTGAAACTCGAGACCGCCTTCCGGCGCCGGCAAGTTGGCGCCGGGGCCGAGCGGGCCGCCCATCGATTGGGCGAGTTGCAACACCGCCAGGCCCGCGGCACTGCGTGCCTCTTCGATCTGCGGATCGAGTTCGCGCGCGAGCAGAGTGGCGGAGGTAAAGGCGCCGCGCTCACTCTGGCCGGCCTCGTAACGCGATTTTTCGCCGGAGATATTCTCCTCCAGCCGAGCGCGCTGGCCCCTGCCTAACGATTCGAGGGAGCGCTGAAAGAGCGCGCTGTAAAAGGCAAGCCGCGCCCGGTGCAGTTCCTCCATTACGGCGACGTTTAATTGTTGCTGCGCGACGAGCAGGCCGATGTCGCCGCGGCGAAAGGAAGCCGGAATTTCAGCATGGAGGAGCGGTTGCAAAAAAGAGCCGTAGGCAAAGGCAAACGGTTGATTGCTCGAGATGCGCGAACGTTTGCCGCCCTGATCGCCGGCGATGCCGCCGATCACGCCCTTAGGATACGCCATCGCGCGCAAAACCAGGCGCTGGCCCGCGGCTGCTTCGAGAGCGGTTTTGGCCTGGAGGATACGCGGGTTGTTTTCAAGAGTCTCGGCCAAGGCGGAGTCGAGCGTGACGGCGCCGGCCGGGAGGATGAAACCGGCGAGGAAAAAAATGAGGATGGCCGCCCGCAGTCTCATGGACGTTCGCCTAACGAGTTGGGAGGACGAGTGAGAGAGAGGACCTGGCTCTCGCCTCCGTCGGATCGGGTTGCTCCGCCTAACGATTCGACCTGGCCGCCGCAGGCGCGGTCGAGCCGGGCGAGAGCAGCGTTGTGAAGATAGGTTGCGCTCAGGCGCGTGCTGCGGGTTCGGGTTAGATCGGTTGCGGCCTGCAGAACTTCGAGCTGGGTGCCGAGCCCGGCGGCAAGATTGCCTTTCGCGATCTGGAGCGATTCACCCGCCGTCTGCACATTTTTCATGGCTGATTCGAGGACCTGGCCGGCCTGCTCGAGATCGAGAAAGGCACTTCGCACTTCCGCGGAGATGGAGAGCTGGAGAGCCTGGCGGGCACGCGTGGCTCCTTCCCGGCGCGCCCGGGTCGCCTGCATTTTGCCGCGCGTGGCGAAGCCATCAAACAAGGCCCACGAGGCGTTCAAACCGATGATGTAGCCGTGGTTGAATTCCCGACCCAACGTCGGGTCGCGCTCGTTGTAGATTTCGTAGCCGCTGAAAGCCTCGACCTGCGGCCGGGTCGCGCTCCGGTCGAGCCGCAATTGCTCTTCCTCGATCGCCACATCCGCTTCCGCGGCCCGCACCTCGGGCCGATGCGTTTGCGCATGTTCGAGGCAACGGTTCAGATCGGGATGGCGCGGCTCGTAAATCAATTCGCCGGTCACGGCGAAAGGCTCCGAGCCGTCCGGAGCGATACTTGCGCCTAACAACTCGCCGAGCCGGAGATAGGAATTACCCAGGTCCGTCCGGGCCTGGATTAGCTCCGGTTCTTCGTTCGCGAGCGAGACCTCGGCCCGGCCGACATTGAGCTGGCCGACGGTGCCGGCGCTGAAGCGTTCGCGCTGCGATTTTAATTCCTGACGCAGGACCTCGACCGATTCCTGGCGAACGTCGATGCGCGCGCGGTTGAGGAGCAATTCGTAGAACGCGAGCCGCACCTCCATCGTGACGCGATTGATCACCGCTTCAAGTTGCGCCTCGGCCTTTTGAAAATTAAGCCGGGCAATGGCGACCCGGCTGCTGGTGGCGCCGCCGGTGTAGAGCGGCTCGACCACGCGAATGTTGGCGTTGTAATCTTCCGGCCGAAGACTGCTGTTGCCCTGCCGTTCGCGCTTACGATAGATGCCGCTCGAGACAACCGACGGCAGGTAACCGGCCCGTGCCTCGACCAATCCCCCGCGAGCGGCCTGCGCTTTCTTTTGCGCGATGGCGACATCCAGGTTCTGGATGCGGGCGACCTGGATCGCCTGCTCGATCGTGTAACGCGGGGGCGCAGCCTGGGCGGAAGAAATCGCCAGCGCGAAGCTCGACCAGAAGACAAAAAATCCCACGCGCATTTCACTTTTTTCCCTGCGCCACCTGTTTTTCGCAACACAAATCCCGAGCCGACGGCGCCTGAAGTAAGAGAACGCTCGGCCGCATGGTAAACTTCCGGTGAACTTTGCGCCTTGCCGAGCAGGGGCGACTGCGGCAACCTTGCGGCTTTCCGAAGCTTCAATGAGTAAAATTCGAATCGCAATCATCGGCGTCGGCAACTGCGCCAGCTCTCTTGTCCAAGGGATCAGCTTTTATCACGACACCCCGACCAACGGATCCGCCGTCGGCCTCATGCACAGCCTGGTCGGAGAATATCGCCCAAGCGACATTTCCGTCGTGGCCGCGTTTGACATTGACCGGCGCAAGGTCGGGCTGGATGTAAACCAGGCCATCTTCGCGCCGCCCAATTGCACGAAAATCTTTTGCGCCAACGTCCCGACCACGGGCGCGATCGTAAAAATGGGCTGCGTCTTCGATGGCTACCCTGCGCACATGGCTGAGCACGATCCGCTGCGCGCCTTTCAGCCGCTGAAGAAAGAATCGACCCGCGAGGAAATCATCGATGAGCTGCGGGAATCAGGCGCGGAGATTATGGTCAACTACCTGCCGGTGGGTTCCGAGGAAGCGACACGCTTTTATGCCGCCTGCGCGCTTGAGGCCGGGCTGGCCTTTGTCAACAACATCCCGGTCTTCATCGCGAGCGATCCGGTGTGGGTGAAACGTTTCGAGGAAAAAAAACTCCCGCTGGTGGGCGACGACATCAAGGCCCAGCTTGGCGCGACCGTTCTCCATCGCACCATTGTCGATCTCTTCCGCAAGCGCGGGGTGAAAGTCGAACGCACCTATCAATTGAACACCGGCGGCAACACCGATTTTCTCAACATGCTCGACCGCGGCCGGCTCCAGTCGAAAAAAACGTCCAAGACCGAAGCGGTCCAATCAGTCATCGGAAAGCGACTGTCGGATGACAACATCCACATCGGGCCGAGCGATTATGTGCCGTGGCAGAACGACAACAAACTTTGCTTCATTCGCGTCGAAGGCCGGCTTTTCGGAAACGTGCCGATGGAGATCGACCTCAAGCTTTCGGTGGAAGATTCCCCGAACTCCGCGGGGGTGGCAATCGATGCCATCCGCTGCTGCAAGCTTGCGCTCGATCGCGGACAGAGCGGTGTGCTTCACTCCGCCTCGGCTTATTTCGCTAAGCACCCTCCGGTGCAGATGACCGACGATGAAGCGCATCGTTGCGTGGAGGAGTACATTCGCGGCGAACGCGATTCCTAGGCCGCAGAGCTTGGCACGACCCTTTAGACTGCACTCGATTTATGAAAAAGATAACGCTTCGCCCGCTCGCTCTCTCGCTCTTCGCCCTCCTGGTTTTCTCCGGATGCGAAACTCAAAACAGCTACGAAACGGAGACCTCCGTCCCGGCATCCAACCGCTCCAGCACGCGGGTCGTGAAAGACGAGATTCCGGCTGAAGGCAGCCGGAAGATTCCAGTGATTGAACAGTATTAGCGCAACGTCACTGACGTTTCAGCCGGTCGCCGCGTCGTGAAATTGTGGCGGTGCGGGCCTACCCGCAGGCGGAAAATTTCCGCGCCTTTTTCAAACCGCGAGTCAACCAACAGACGCCACATCGCCTGAGCAGAGTCCGTCTGACGTTCGGGTCGGTTCCTTATCTGAGGACAAGCGAGACGTCGGACTGCACGGCCGTGAATTTGTAAGACTGACCCGGTTGCACGTTGATGCGGGTCTGACTCGGTTGCGCGTGTTCGCGGTTGGGCATGGGAGTGACGCTGATGACATGCGGCCCGGCCGAGATCGGTTCATTGTAACTTCCGCCAAAGTTGATTCTCGCGGTTTGTTTGCCATCAATTTCCATCCCGACCACGACGGTTCCGAGATTGGCCGAGCGCACGATCAAAAGGTGGCCGGGCTGCTGAGCCTCTGCCTGCTTCGCGACCGAGGGTGCCTTGCCCGCTGCGGAGACCGCGGGGATAAAGAATGTGAGTGCGGCACCAATGACGGCCAGCGCCAGGACCTGGTGGTTTTGACGGAGAAAAGACTTAATCATGCGCAGACTCTCCACTCGATTGCTTCTTTGCGCGAATGGCTAGTTTAGCCTTGGTCCAAGTCCGCCGGTCTTTCCGAAATTCCATCCCCCACCCGTAACTCGCCCTCGCACAGTAGCTCCGCCACCAAACCCCCGCGATGAAGAAGGCCGGGCAGCGTTTCGGGATGAGTCAGCCGGGCCAGATGTGTACAAGGTTCGCACAAGCGCAAACCGCGCAGCCGGACCGCGCCGATTTGGAACTCGCGCCCAACCAAGTCATTCAAACGCACTCCCTCGGTGAGAAGGTTGCGGCGCGATTCCAGCGCGGAGAGTTTTTTACCGCTCTCGCGCTCGTAGGCTTGCAACGCTTCCGTTTCGATCAAGGTGACGTCGCGTTTGCCGGGGTTGACGGAAAACGTGCCGGCCGCCTTTGCATAACGATCCCCCTCCAGTCCACGTCCCGCCAGGGCGCGAATGCAGTCCACCGCGTGAGGTAACTCCGACGGCTGCGCCGCCACATAGATTCCAAGCAATCGTGCCGAAGTCTCCATTGGCCGAGAATAAGACGCCACGTCCTTTGCCGCAATAAAGGTTCTCGTCCGCACCTGGTTCGCGTCCTTCGGCTTTCAGAGCGCTCGTTTCCGGCTTAACCTGCCTGCTCATGTTCGAGATCAAGGCCAAGGACAAAGCGGTCGAGCGCGCCCTGCTGGTCGGAGCGTATCTCTCGCCCGAGATGAAAAACGAAGCGGACAACCTGCTCGCAGAACTGGCCGAGCTGGTCGAGACCCTCGGCATCCCGATCGTCAGCCGCGAGCTCATCTCTTATCGCGAAAACCACGCCCGTTACCTCATCGGCTCCGGCAAAGCCCAGGAGATCGTAGACCGGGCCAAGGAACTCGAGTGCGACGTGCTCATTTTCGACAACGAGCTCAGCCCTTCGCAGCAGCGCAATTGGGAGGAGCTGGCCGGCATGACGGTGGCCGACCGCCAGGAAATCATTCTCGACATTTTTGGTGCCCGCGCCCAGACCCGCGAGGCGCGGATCCAGGTCGATCTCGCCCGTATGCAATATTCGCTCCCGCGCCTAACGAGAGCCTGGAGTCACCTCGGCCAGCAGGGCGGCGGGATCGGCGCCAAGGGCGAAGGCGAAAGCCAGCTCGAGCAGGACAAGCGAAAGATCCGGCTCCAGATCGATCGCCTGAAACGCGAGCTCGAGGAAGTGCGCCGCGCTCGCGCGACCCAGCGCAAGGACCGCAAACGCGCGCCAGTGCCGAACGCCGCCATCGTCGGCTACACCAACGTCGGGAAATCGTCTCTCCTCCGTCGACTCACCGGCGCGGAAGTTTTGATCGAAAACAAACTCTTTGCCACCCTCGACACCACGACCCGGAAGATCGCTTTGCCTAACAAACAGCCGCTCCTCCTGACCGACACCGTCGGCTTCGTGCGCAAGCTTCCGCATCAGCTCGTCGAAGCCTTTAACGCCACCCTCGAGGAAGCGGCCCTGGCCGATTTCCTCATCCACGTGCTCGACGCTTCCCAGGATGAAGTGATGGCCTTCTACAACACGACCATGAACGTGCTGGGCAAGCTCGGGGCCGACACCAAACAAATGCTCGTTGTCTTCAACAAGGTCGACAAAGTGACCGACCCGCATGTTCTTCCCGCCTTGCGCCGCCATTTCCCCGACGCGGTTTTTGTTTCCGTTCAAACCGGGGAAGGAATGGAGGATCTGATCGAGCGCATCTCCGACTTTGTCGCTCGTGGGACGGTAACCGTCGAGCTGCGCCTTCCGCCGGAGCGAGCCGATCTCCTTGCGCGCCTGCACCGCGAAGGTTCCGTGCGCGATCTCACCTACGACGGAGAATTTACCGAAGTGGTCGCCACCATGCCGGCGCGTCTTCTCGAGACTTACTCGCCCTATCTGCGGCCACCGGCATCGGAGCTAGTCCCGAGCGCGCCGAAGTAGATCGTCTCGACCGCGGCGGTTTTTCATGACGAGGGCTCCACTTGTTGCGCGCGTCCGGCGCGTGATTGCGCCGGTTGAGAACCGAAACAGTCGCGGGACCTGGCCTTGGTTAGCGGCGGCCATGCTTTATGCCGCCGGTTGCGCTTTCCTTGCTTTGCGACAGGCGTTCGCCTCGCCCTACATGCTGGCGGATGACGTGCGCGAGCATGTCTTCTGGATGTTTCGCTATGTCGATCCCGGGCTTTTCCCGCACGATCCGGTGGCGGACTATTTTCAATCGCTGGCACCGAGCGGTTTCGCTTCCCTTTACTGGCTGCTGGCCCGGGCCGGGATCGATCCCTTGCTCGCGAGCAAGCTGATTCCGGTCGCGCTCAGTTTGATTGCGGTCGGATACTTCTTTGGTCTCGCCTCGCGCTTCTTTCGCTCACCGGCCGCGGCGGCGCTGACGGCGATTCTTTTCGCGCAATGTCTCTGGTTAAATAGTGATCTTTCCTCGGCCACCCCGCGGGCATTTTTTTATCCGCTCTTTGCCGCCTTTCTTTACTACCATGTGCGCGGTTCGGCCGTCGGCGTGCTGGTTAGCATTGGCCTGGAAGCGACGTTCTTTCCTCCCGCCGCCTTGCTCAGTCTCGGCGTCCTCGCCTGGTCCTGTCTGCGCTGGGAGCGTGGGCCGCGGTTGGTGAAGACGCACCGTTCCTACGTGGTCGCGGCCGCGGCTTTTAGCCTAACTCTTCTCTGCCTCTGGCCCTATCTCCACTACGTCGGCGTCTCTGGGCCCCTAGTGAGTTACGCCGAGGCCCGGCGCATGCCGGAGTTTGGTCCGGAAGGCCGCGTGCCGGTCTTTCTTTCTTCCTGGTGGGGCTATTGGGTCGGTGGAAACGCCGGGCTGCATAACCTGCCGACTCGCCCACCCTGGTTTCTATTGGCCCTTCTCTGGCCAGTGCTGCGGCTGTGGCCCGACCGCTTTCCGTTTCTCCGAATCGTCCCGGGCGGCGCCAGACCGGTGCCGCAGATCATCGGCGCCGCGCTTTTGCTCTTTGCCTTCGCGCATCTCTTGCTTTTTCGACTTTATCTCCCTAACCGCTATACCCAGGCCACGACTCGAGTGCTTCTCACCCTCCTCGCGGCCGGCGTGATCACCGCCTTGATCGACACCGCTCTTTTGCGGAAGGAGCACCTGCCTAACGATCATAAGAGATGGCAAAGCAACCTCACGCTTGCCCTGGTTGCGCTGGTGCTGGGAGCGCTCCTGGTTTATCCGCTGCTCATTCCCGTTTTCCCGACGAACAGCTATCTCGAAGGCAAGGCGCCGGGCCTTTACCGTTTCTTTGCCCGGCAGCCGGCCAACATTCGCATCGCCTCGGTGGCCGATGAGGCCGACAATCTGCCGACTTTTTCCCGCCGCTCGATTGTGATCGGAGCGGAATGCGCGGTGCCTTTTCATCCGGCCTACTATCTCCCGCTGCGCGCGTGTGGCCTCCAGATCGCCCGCGCCCAATACAGCGACGATCCAGCGGTGGTGCAGCAGTGCGTGCGCGACCAGCAGATCGATTTCTGGCTGCTCGAGCGCAGGGCGTTTGCCCCCAAATATGCGCGCAAAAGCCGGCTCCTTCGTCAGCTCCGGCTGGCCGCGCCGGCTGAGGACCTGGGCGTGGCTCATGGAGCGACACCGTTTCTTGAGAGTCCCCCACCCGGCTCGATCGCCTACCAGGACGAACGTTTCATTGTCTTCGACGCCCATCGCCTTCTCGCGGCTGAAATGACGAGGTCGCCGTAACTCGGTCGGTTACCTTTCTCGCACTTCAGCCGAACATCCCGCCCTTGGAAGCATTCATCTTCGATCTCGACCGCCGTCTATCGCGAACCGGCGGATCTTGCTTGCTCATTACGACGAGATCGTGGCGCGCTTCCAGTACCTGCCTGCAAGTAATCCCGCGCTGGCCTAACGAGTCTAGGGGCGCTGAATCGCGAAGAGGAGCAATTCCTCGCCCTCCGGAGCGAGGCGGATCTTGTTCTCGAGGCGAAATCCGAGCTTCTCCAGGAGGCGCACGGAAGCGTGGTTGTGCGGCGCCACGATCGCGACGAGACGGGAAAGTTTCGCCATTTCCCAGGCGGCGCCCAAGGCCGCAGCAGCCGCCTCCGAGGCATAACCGCGCGACCAAAACCGCTCGAGCAAGCTGAACCCAAGATCAACGTCCTCGAGATTGTCGCGTTTGATCAGGCCGCAGATCCCGACTGGCTCGCCGGGTTCGCTTAGCTCCACCAGCCACATCCCAAAGCCAAAGCGCTCGTATTGCGCGGTGATCCGCTCGCGCAAATACTGCGCGGCTTCCTCTACCGTGCGCACTCCGCGATCACCTACGTTGCGAATGAAAGCCGGTTCGTTCAGAACCTCGAGCAGGAAAGCCGCGTCGCCCTCCAGCATCGGGCGCAGCCGCAGCCGCGCGGTCTCAAGCGTGGTCATGATGACGAGGCGGTGCGACGAAGTGCTTCGGGCTTCAGCTTTTGCCGGCGAGTGAACTCCACTCCTCCGGCGTGAGCTTCAATTTCGCCGCCGCGACATTCTCTTCCAGGTGAGCGACGGAGGCCGTGCCCGGGATCGGCAGCATCACCGGCGAGCGCTGCAACAGCCAGGCCAGTGCCACCTGATACACCGTGGCCTGATGAGCCTTGCCTACCGCGCTCAGCTCCGCCTTCGATTTCAAACCGCCACCTCCGCCGACCGGCGACCAAGGCATGAAGCCGAGCTGCTCTTTCTCGCAATAAACGAGCGTTTCTTCCCACTTGCGATCCATCACGTTGTAGCGGTTCTGCACGCTGACGATGGGAAGAAACTTGCGCGCCCGCGCGATTTCCTTGGGTGAAACTTCCGACAGCCCGACGTGCCGAATCTTTCCAGCATCCTGCATTTCCTTGAGTGCGCCGAGCGAGTCCTCCATCGACACCTTCGGATCGATCCGGTGCAATTGGTAAAGATCAATCCGTTCCAGCTGGAGCCGCTTCAGGCTTCCGTCGACGCATTTTTTCAGATAATCCGGCCGGCCGTTAGGGCGCCATGATCCCGGACCGGGCCGGGTCAGCCCGCCCTTGGTCGCGATCACGAGCCCGGCGGGATAAGGGTGCAGCGCTTCAGCGATCAGCAGCTCGCTCGTTTCGGGGCCGTAGGCATCGGCGGTGTCGATGAGATTTACCCCGAGCTCGACCGCGCGGCGCAGCACCTTGAGCGCGTTAGGCCGGTCCGCCGGCCAACCCCAAATCCCATCGCCAGTAATGCGCATGGCCCCAAAACCGAGCCGGTTCACCGGCAGATCGCCACCTAGTTTGAAAACAGGATTTGTCGCCATAGACAAAGTGCTTGCCTGAAGCGACCCGAAACGGTTGACCAGCCAGCCCGCGAGCAAGGCGGCTCCGCCGGCGAGGCTCATTCCGAGAAAACTTCGGCGAGTCGGCCAATGATCAAATCCTTCGTGGTTCGCCGAGGCAGTGTGCGCGTCCATGAACAGAAGTTTCCATCCCTGCGCCGTTTCGGCAACGGTCCTCTCCTTTTTCCCACCAGATCAGGGCGCGGGGGGCGACGGACTTGGCGATTCCGCCTTTGCCGCCTCGGTTTTGTCGCTGCCGGCAGATTCGGCCGCGGAATCTTTCACCGTTAACTGGTCGGGCCCGCGAAGGACGATCTCGGCTTTGTCGTTATGCGCGGTGATCTTTCCGGTGACGGTGATGGTGGCGCCTTCCAATTTTTTGAAATCAGGAAACTTCTCCGCCGACGTGCTCGGGATGAAAGCGGTAAATGGAGCGTTGGGATGTGAACCGCCCATGTTAAGAAAAATGTTCCCGCCCTTGGCCTGGTAAACCCCTTCCACCTTGTCCGTCACGCTCGCAGTTTCGCCGATATGTTTCGCCGCTTCGGCCGCGGTGTAAGTGGGTGTCTCGGCGAACGCAGCAGCGGTGGAGAAGGCGGCGATTACCGCGAGCAAGCAAAGTTTCATGCGGCGGAGATTGGAGAAACGCTGGTCCAGTGTCGAGCGAGAATGCCAGGCTTTCTCGTCACACGGCTCAGGCTAAGCGATCGGGGAAAGAAATGACCTCGACGCCGCCGGAGGATTCCCGGTAAACCGGCCCTGAGATGAAGCCCCTCTTTCAGAAGTCGATCCAGACCGCCGCCCGCCCAAGCTCGCCGCGGCCATCTTTTTTCGTTAGGCCGCTTGTCGTATTGCCGTGAACGATTCCCAAAGATTAGCGGACTGGATCGCACATCTCTTTGACCATTCGGTGACCGAGCCGGCCTGGCATTGGTTGCCAGATGCGCCCGCTTGGCAGGGAAGTCCTGAGCAGATTGCCGCCTTGGTCGCCGACACCTTCGAGCGGTCTGGTGAGTTACTTGCTTGCTTCACCGACGCCCAACTCAATCAAGGTTTCTGGCACCTCGTCAGTGGGAGCAGTTCGGAATTGATGCTGGCCCTGATCGAGCCAGCAGTTCCGCTGGCCAGCCGGCTTCGAGCACTCCGCTCATTTGTCCCGCTTTTTGAGCAGATCATGGCCGTTCGCTGTTTGCCGCACCTGTCCCACCTCGACGAGCAGCCAGCGAATCCTCTCAACAGCGCTTGCTATATGTGGTGGGACATTCTTCCCATCCACGGGAAACCGGAAGAGCTGGAACGCGCCGAATTCGATGCCGGGGTGCTGTGCGTTCTGGCACGATTACTTTCCATCCCGCACGACGCCTGCCGGGAGAGCGCTCTTCACGGCATCAGCGAGTGGCAGCGTTACTATCCGCGGGTCGAGGCGGCGGCGGACGACTTCCTTGCTCGCACTCCGGGTTTGCGGCCGGAGCTTGTTTCCTATGCTCACCGGGCCAAGGTCGGAAAGGTTCAATGAGTGATCGAGCGCAAACGCCTAACGATGCCAACGTCTCGTAAGGCAGGCCTCTGGCTTCTTTTGGCAGCGCCGTTTCTAGGAGTTTCGGCTCTTGTCCTTTTCATCGAGAAGAACGTCGCGCTTTGGAGTTGCTTCCCGATCGCGGTGGCCTTTGGCGCTGTGCTGGCCGCGCTGTCGCGGCAATCGAGGCGCACGGAAATCACGGCCGCCTCGGTTTTCGCCTTCGTTGTTCTTGCGATCACGGGCTGGGGCTATCTTTCATGGCTTCTGTCGCCACCCACTGGTTCCGGAGCTTCCACGTCCGCAGTCGTTTTCGCTTTTCTGCCTATCTACTCGCTCTCGGCAGGGCTCATTGCTTCGTCCGTTGCCTGGCTGGCAGCCGGGATTTGTTTTCGGAAACGCCAGCCGGCCCTTAGTGCAGGTCGGTCGAATCTACCGGAATGATTTGTGCGTTGCCGAGATATCGGACGGTGACTTTCGCGCCATTGCGGGAGAGGATCGACAGTTTCGTTCCGCGCGGAATCACGGTTTGGCCGTAGGGGATCTTGATCGTGATCGCACGCGTCAGAATTGCGATTTCCGGCGCCGGGGTTTCGGTTGGCGTGGGAACGGGAGTCAGCTCGCCCGCCGGCACGGGAGTTTCCGCAGCGACTCCCGGAGCAGCTGCGGCCGAATCGAGCGCTTCAATCTTCGTGATCGGATGGATCTCCCATGCGCTGGCGCGCCACGGGTTATGGTATTTGTTCGCGGCCACGGTGCGGATGCTGGGACCGACATCGGCCGCACCGTTGTGGTCGTCGTCCCAAAGCAGATTGCCGATAATGCGAACCCTGCGCGCCGGATGGCCGGTCGGTTCGTAAGTCAGGTCGGGCGCACGAATGAAGGCGGCGAGATCCTGCAGCCGGACGCCGGCGCGAAAAAGCGCGTTCTGGGTGCGCGGAGTGATTTCGCAAATGATCGGGGTCGGATCGCCCGGTCGCGGCGGATGATCGGAGGGCGCGGCAAAGACCTCGAGGTGCCAATCGTGAAAATCGGTACTGCCGCAGTTGGTCGACTCGGGCGGACCGGCATATGCGAGCACGAGGTAACCGGTGAACGAGACGAGCTGCTGCTCGTATTTTTCGAGCTCTGCTACCTGGGCCGGGGAAAGGTCCTTGCGGCGCTTGCCCTGCGTCTGGGCATCGAGCGCGCTGACGTGGCGAAGAAAGGCTGCGGTATCCATCGTTTCAGGCGCCGGGCCGGACATCGTTGCGGTCGTGCGATTTTTGAGGCGGTTGCGCTCAATCCCATCGGGCGTTTTGGCGCTGCCCTCCAGACGATCGCGGCAATCCCAGCCACTCAGGTCTATTTCCTTGAGCTCACGATCCTCGGAGATTCGCGGTCGCTCCGCGGAAACGAGGGGCGCGCCGAATAGAACAAGGCAAATCGCCAAAGGGAGTGTCTTGATCTGCATAAGCTCTGCCGGCCCGGGATGCCGCCCGCGATGTTAGCCGCGCCAGCGGAGACGGCAATCGCGATTTGCTCGCCGCGAGCAGTGGAGCAGATCGCTCGAGCAATAAGGAACAACGGCCCTGCGCCGATCGTTAGGCCGCGAGCTGGTCGACCGTGGAACGAAGGACGCCGAGATCGAACGGCTTGGGCAAAATCGCGTGCACCTTCATCCGTTCGTAGGCTTCGCGAAGTTCCGACGACACGTGGGCCGAGAGGACGATGATCTTACCCGGAATTCCGCGTTTACGGATCTCGTCAACCAATTCGACACCGGTGAGATTCGGCATTTTCTGATCAACAATAATGAGGTCGTAGCGATCGCCGAGATTTAGCCGATCGAGGGCGGCGGCCCCGCTGTCGACGCTCAGGACCTCAAAACGGGGTCCGGTGAAGACATATTTCAGGGAAGTGGTGACCGAGTACTCATTGTCGACCGCAAGAATCCGGAAGGGCGCATTCATAATTACCATAAGATAATGAGCACTGCCCGTGCCCAGAGATGGGAAAAAGCTGGCCAGAATGAGCCCGGCTCCCTCTGGAGCAGCACCGCTTTATGTGCTTTCCAAAGTTGCAAGCGCGATCACCCTTTGGCTCCGAAAGTCTGGGGGTTCCAAATGCCGGAGATCGAGTCCCCGCGTTTCGGTGCCGAAACGAAGGAACAGGGCGAGAGCGACCAGGGTCGGCACCATGATGAAAATCGTCGTCACCCCCAACGACGGGACGAGGGCGAGGATACTCAGGCTTTGCGCCAAAACTCCACCGCCCTTGGTGAAGGCGGCGACCCATCCCGTGGCTCGCCCGCGGACCTTGATCGGGTAACTTTCAGAGGCGTAAGGAAGAAGAATGGCGATGAGACCGTTGCTTCCGATGATGAGGAGACCAATCGGCCAGACCGGGTTGCCGCCGGGATAAGTCTCGAGATGCAGGACCCAAAGCAAACCGAGGAGCGTGAGCCCGATCATGCTGGTGAGAGCCCATTTTGTGCTCCAACGACTGTAGATAAAGGCACACAGGAAAACGGTCGGAAAAGCGATGAGAGCAGACTCGGCCAGAAGTTTGCTGGAGAGCGCCATGGAATACCCCTTCGCCACCAATTCGCTCGGCATCCAAAGGAGGAGACCAAAATTAATCAGGCCCCAGGCGAGCGCCGCGATCGTTAGGGCAGCGGTCTTTCCGATCAAGGCCGGCGTCCAGTAACTTGGCTGCGGTCCGTGCTCTTCGCCCCCGACGTGGTGACTGTGCCCGATGACTTCGGTGACGTCTTCTTCGCCTTCTTTCAGTTCATGACTGACGGTGCCGAAGCGCGCCATAACAGCGTGGGCTTCTTCATCCCGGCCGCGGGCGAGGAGAAATTTCGCCGACTCCGGAATGAATCGACCCATCGCAAGCAGGATGAGGCCGGTCGGCAGATTCAACAGCCAGAGAATACGCCAGCTAAAAAGCGGCTCGAGCAGAGCCGCAAAAGCGCTCGCCGCGAGATAGCCGCCGACAGCCCCGAGCCCGCCCACCAGCACCAGCGCCCAACCGCGATGTTTCGATGGCATGGTCTCGGCCAGAAGCGCGTAGGTCACGGGTAACATCCCGCCCGCGCCCAGCCCCATCATGAAGCACATCCCGATGTTCCAGTTAATCGAAGGCATGGCACCGCAAATCGAGGTGCCGACGAAAACGACGGCCGACAACAGGATCGAGGCTTTGCGGCCATAGAGGTCAGCCAGGATTCCCCAGAGGACGGAGCCGCTCACAGTCCCGACGAGCGCGGAAAAAGGAACCAGCGAGACATGGGCATTAGTGGCCTTGTACTCCTTGATCATGCCGGGGATAACAAACCCGAGCGTGGCCGGCTTGAGGACGTCGATCACCAGCGCCACCGTCAGGGCCGCCATCAAAGTCCAGTGCGCGCGTCCGAGTTTTGCATCCTCGGGAGCCGTCACGCTGATGCGGAGAGCGGCCTGCGCACGATGCGCCGCCTGCGTCGGGAGGAGGCCATAGGCGGCCACCCCTACGCCCGCGATGATCAGATACATGCCGAAAATCATGCTCCCATCCATCGGCATGCCCGCGAGGACGAAGCCGTTGTTGTGGCCCATCCAGAACATTGGGATGTGCAAGAGAACGCCGACGGTGACTGCGAGGCAGCCCAAACCGAAGGCCCAGACCCCACGGCGATCGAGAAAAAGTTGACGGTCCATGAAGTGCGCAAATTCTCAAATTGGCGGTCGGGCCTAATTCCGAAAAATCTCCCTCGACCAAGTCGACCAACGTTCCAACTTATGTCATTATTGCTATCGCCGATGGTAGGACAGCGGCTTTCGTCGGGCAAGAGTTTTCCTTACGCCCGGCGAAAAAAGTTTCCGAGACCACAACCGATGAAGAAATCATTCTGGCGCCGCCCGAATTTTAAAGTGGGGATGCGAGCGCCGGCTGCGAACCGTTCCGTCACCTTTGCAGCCCAAGCTCCCAGACCCCGATTATGAAGCAGCGCGAACCTGATTCGGTCCCGGCGTCGGCAGAATCGCTCCTGCGCGATTTTCGGACCGATTCACGCATGCTCCTCCTCGTTGGGCTCGCCCTCCCGGTCGGCCTCATCAGCGCGCTGGTCGCGAAGCTCCTCCTTTGGTTGATCGCGGTGATTACCAACTTCGTCTTCTTCCAACGCTTCTCCCCGCTCCTCGGATCACTTCAGCATCATCACCTGGGCGCCTGGGTCATCGCCGCGCCCGTCTTGGGCGCGCTCGTCATCGGGCTGATGGCGCGCTACGGCTCCGAGAAAATCCGCGGACACGGCATCCCGGAAGCGCTCGAGGCGATTCTGCTCGGGCGGAGTTTGATCTCGCTCAAAGTGGCTTTGCTTAAGCCGATCTCATCCGCCATTTCGATCGGTACCGGTGGACCCTTCGGAGCGGAAGGGCCCATCATCATGACCGGTGGCGCCTTCGGTTCCATCCTGGCTCAGCTTTTTCATCTCACCGCGGCGGAGCGCAAGACATTGCTCGTGGCCGGTGCGGCCGGCGGTATGGCCGCAGTCTTTGCCACGCCGATTGCGGCCACGCTGCTCGGAGTCGAGCTGCTCTTGTTTGAGTGGCGACCGCGCAGCTTCATTCCGGTGGCGGTGGCGTCGCTCGTCGCCTCGCTTCTGCGCGTGCCGCTGCTCGGCCCGGGACCGATCTTTCCGGTCGCGGCCCACCAGGCGCTCGGGACCGAGGTGATCCTGCTGGCATTTCTGATCGGGATCGCGGCCGGGTTTGGCTCGGGCCTGTTGACCAAGCTGGTCTATTGGTGCGAAGACGCCTTTCTCAAATTACCGATTCACTGGATGTGGTGGCCAGCGATCGGGGCGCTTTTCGTCGGCGTCGGGGGCTGGCTCGATCCCCGAGTGCTCGGGGTGGGTTATGACTTGATTGAAAGCCTGCTCCGGGGCGAAATGCTCGGCCTTGCCTTGGTCTCGTTAGTCGTACTCAAGTCGCTCGTCTGGTCGATCTCTCTCGGGTCGGGCACGTCGGGCGGAGTGCTGGCGCCGTTGCTCATCATCGGCGGCGCGCTCGGCGCGATGATGGGTCAATGGCTGCCGGTCGGTGACCCCGGTTTATGGGCCATGATGGGCATGGCGGCAATGATGTCGGGGACGATGCGCTCGCCGCTGACGGGCATTTTCTTCATGCTCGAGCTGACGCACGACCTGAATGCGCTTCCGGCATTACTCTGCTCCTCCGTCGCCGCCCTGGGGGTGACCGTGCTGCTGATGCGGCGCTCGATTTTAACCGAAAAACTGGCGCGCCGTGGACAACACATCGCGCGGGAATACTCGGTCGACCTCTTCGAACTTATGCGCGTCTCCGATGTAATGGAGCGCGATGTCCCCCTGCTGCCGGCGGGCACGCCGCTCTCGCAATATGCGGCCCGTCTCGCAAGCGGCGACCCCCTTGTCTGCGCGCGCCATGGGACCTTGCTCGGCGATGAGAACGGTCAACTGGTCGGCATTATCACGCGCGGCGACGTCGTGCGTGGCTTTGAGCGAACGCAGGATCAGAGCCTGACGGTGCTCGAAGCTGGCCAGACGAATCTGGTTGTCATTCATCCTGATGACACCTTGCACGAAGCCATCGCGCAGATGCTCCGAAAGGGAATCGGGCGGCTTCCGGTCGTGCAACGGGAGAATCCGCGCAAGGTCGTTGGTTACCTTGGGAGGGCGGGCATCCTGGCAGCGCGGGCGCGCTATCATCAGGAAGAAGAAATCCGCGAGCGAGGCTTCAAGGCGGGCTCACGGAGAAGCGCACCGGCCTAACGAATCGGGGTTTCTGCCTGCCTATTACCTCGCCGTGCCCATTCCCCTAGCGGAAAAAGATCAGGTAAACGCAGGCGATCAGCACTGCCGTCGCGGTAATCATCTGCGGCAAGTACTTGGCATTGAACGGTCGCTCGGACGGGCCGTCGCTAAAGGAAGATGCACAATGGCGGCAATGGTTGCCCAACGTAGAGAGGGCGTAGCCGCAAGTGGGACAGGATTCCAAAGACATACGCTTAGCGACTGCGCTGGAGGGCGGCGCGGGTGGCCTGCTCCGCAGTGGAAATTTTGTCGTCGGAAACGCGGCGCAGACCGCGCACCAGTCCCAGCTTGGAGAAGGTCCAGATCATCCATTTGGTCGGGTCCAGTTGCCACGGCTTTACCCCGTTGCGGTAGTCGTGCTGAAACTCGTGGTGATAGTTATGATAGCCTTCACCGAAAGTGAAAATCGCGAGCAGGAACGAGTCGCGCGCGCTGCATTTGGTGGAGTAAGGCTGACGGCCCAAAGTGTGGCAGGCGCTGTTGATGAGGAAGGTGCAGTGCTGCAAAACCACAATCCGAGCCACGCCCGCGAGGAGAAAGGCGCCGAGCGCACCGGCCCAGCCATTCCAAAGAAACCCGAGCACGGACGGGAAAACGAAACTGACCACGACCGCGATCGTCTGGACGTGGCGATCCTGCCACATGACGAGCTTGTCCTTCTGCAGGTCGGGCACGTTATCGTAGGGCTCATCGTTGTTCAGCTTGAAAAGGAGCCACCCGATGTGGGCAAAGAAAAAACCCTTCGAGATGCAATAGGGATCCTCGTCGTGATCGACGTGTTTGTGATGCCGCCGATGTTCGCTTGCCCACATCAGGACGGAGTTTTCAAAAGCCGCCGCGCCGAAGATGAGAGTGAAAAGGCGGATCGGCCAACGCGCCTGGAACGTCATGTGGGAGAAGAGCCGGTGATAACCCAGCGTGACGCTGAATCCGCACATCGCGATCATGCCGAAGAAGAGAGTGACCTGAAACCAGTCCAGCCCAAAAAACCAGAGATAAGCGGGCACGGCGGTGAGGGTGAGCGCGAGCGTTCCGATCAGAAAGGAACTGGTCACCCAGTTAATGCGCTCAAATGGGAGGCGAAAAAATTGGCGCTTCGCCGGCAAAGGCGTTTCGCATGGGATTTCGGACGGGACCATGAGGTCCAATTCGTCTGCAATTAAAGTTGAATCGTTCAAGATGTTTGGTGCCCTTCTGGCTCACCCGCTGCGCGCTCGGCGCGGGATTTTGAGTTCTTTTGAAATACGCGACGGCTTCTCCGCCTGCCGCACTATAGCCGAGTTCGCAGGAAACGCGCCTTATTCCTTCGTCAAAAAAATGGCGCGCTTTTGCTTCCCCCGCGGGCTTGGTCTGATTAAATTTAATCATGCCTGCAACCAAATCATCGCTCACGCCAGACCCGATCCTGCAAACCGCTTTCGGCTTCTGGTCTTCCAAGGTGCTTCTGACCGCAGTGGAGTTTGGCCTTTTCACCAGGCTCGGTCCCGAACGCCGCCCGACCGGCCAGGAATTGGGAGAGGAACTCGGCCTGCACCCGCGCGGGATCGGCGATTTCTTTGATGCCCTCGTGGCGATGAAATTCCTCGAGCGCGATGGCGACGGGGCCGACGCCCGCTACGGGAACACGCCGGCGAGCGCACTTTATCTCGACCAAAACAGCCCACGTTATATCGGAGGGATCCTCGTCATGCTGAATGCGCGCCTTTTCAAATATTGGCACGATCTGCCCGAGGCCTTGCGCACCGGCAAGCCGCAAAACGAGGTCAAGCATGGTGACGCCGGCATGTTCGAAGCGCTCTATGCCGATCAACAAAAGCTCGAGCAATTCCTCGACGCCATGACCGGAATTTCCCGGATCAACTTCGAGGCCCTGGCGGAGAAGTTCGATTTTTCAAAATACGAAACGCTCTGCGACGTCGGCGGCGCGACTGGACTGCTCTGCATCGAGGCGGCCAAAAAACATCCCCGCCTTCGCTGCATTTCCTTCGACTTGCCCGAGGTGGAACCGATCGCGCAACGTCAAATCGCGGCCGCGGGCCTTGGCGATCGCATCCAGACCGCAACCGGAAATTTTTTCACCGATCCGCTACCTCGGGCTGACGTGATCACGATGGGAATGATCCTGCACGACTGGAACCTGGAAAAGAAAATGCACCTCATCCGCGCGGCTTACGACGCGCTCCCGCCCGGCGGCGCGCTGATTGCGATAGAGGCCCTGATCGACGACGCCAGGCGCGAGAATGTTTTCGGGCTCCTCATGTCGCTCAACATGCTGATCGAATTCGGCGAAGCGTTCGATTACTCGGGGGCGGATTTCCGGAAGTGGTGCGAAGAGGTTGGCTTCAAGCGATTCGAAGTCATCCACCTTGCCGGTCCCTCGAGCGCGGCGATCGCCTACAAGTAACTCGCGTTTTTCATCGGACCGGCCCGGCCTGCGCGATCTCCCGCCACGAAATCAAGGCGCCATGACTAACGAGAAATCGACCGCGGGCGATCATCTTTCGGCCGGGATGATTCTCCTCATGGCCTTCGCCTGCGGCGCGATGGTGGCCAATCTCTACTACGCGCAGACGCTGATCGACGAGATCGGGCCGGAGATTGGACTGTCGAAATCGCTCGCCGGGATGATTGTCACCCTCACGCAACTCGGTTACGGCCTCGGTCTCTTCCTCCTCGTGCCGCTGGGAGACTTGTTTGAGAACCGGCGCCTCGCGCTGCTTCTGACGGGTGGCACTTTTCTCGGCAGTCTCGGAGTGGCGCTGTCGCAAGGCCCGGTCGCGTTCCTGGCGGCCTCGCTCATTACCGGCGTCTGTGCGACAGGAGCGCAAATTCTGCTGCCGCTGGCCTCGCACCTGACCGCACCCGGGCGCCAGGGCCGGACCATCGGTCAGATCATGAGTGGGCTTCTCGCCGGCATCATGCTGGCCCGGCCACTGGCCAGTTTTATGACCGGCATTTTCGGCTGGCGCTCAGTCTATTTCCTCTCCGCTGGATTGATGGCACTGATCGGGCTTGCCCTCGCTCTCACTCTCCCGCGGCGTCAGCCGGCGGGAGGAAAAAGCTACCGCGCCATCCTGGCTTCCATGGTCCTTCTGGCTAAGAAGCATCGCCAGTTGCAGCTCCGAGCCTTTTACCAGGCTGCCATGTATACGACCTTCAATCTTTTCTGGACGGCTGCTCCGCTCATTCTCCTGCGCAGATTTCATTTCACCCAGAATGACGTCGCGCTTTTTGCGCTGGCCGGCGCGGGCGGGGCGCTGGCCGCTCCCATCGCGGGTTCGCTGGCCGACCGGGGCATGACTCGCCTAACGACATGGATTGCGCACGCCTTGCTCATCGTTTGTTTCCTCGCCGCTGATGCGGTGGTGGCGGCGGGCAGTGTCATCGCTTTCGTCGTGACCGCTCTGTTGATCGATGCCGCCGTCCAGCTCAATCAAATCACCAGTCAGAAGATTATTTTCGACATCTCGGATGAAGCGCGCGGGCGGATCAATTCGATTTATCTGACCTCGATGTTCGGAATCGGAGCGAGCGGCTCACTCATCGGCTCGGCCAGCTTCGAGGCCGGCGGCTGGCTTTTGACCACCGCGCTCGGGGCCGCGATCGCAGCGCTCTCCTTCCTGGTTTTTCTCCTCTGCGATCGCGGAGCGGAAAATTGAACCGGATTTCGCTTGGGAACCAAGCCGCCCCGAACGAAGGTCCCGCCTTATGGGAAACAGCCAAGGTAGAGACAACGTCAAGAAACGCGCCGCCCGCCGTAAAAAAAACGACCGCCTCGCAGCCGCCAAAGCGTCAAAGAAAAAAACCGCAAAATAACTCCCGGCCCACCGGCGAAAGCACGGTCATTCTCGCGCGCGCTGTCCATCTGGATCCGTTGCCTTTTTGTTAGGCGCAAATTCCCTCGCGCAAACGGGCGCGCCGTAGTTCAGTGAAACTGCAATGGCCAAAAACACTGCCGCTGAACCCCGCCGCCACCGAACCCTCGTCCTGGTCGACGAATCCAATGTCGGCAGTTCGGTCCGGACCGCCGGGCGCGGTCTTGATTGGCTGAGATTGCGCGAGTTCCTCGTCGGCGAGGACTCAGGTCGCGCGCTGATCGAGATGGTGGTCTATGCCGGCTTGCCGCCGGCGATCCCGCTCTGGCAAGACGAGCGCGACAAGAAGAACAAGTTCATCCATTGGCTGCGCTCCAATGGTTTCCTGGTCGTAACCAAGGATGGCGCACCGGCGGAGGAAGGTCATTACAAGGCCAACGTCGATGTCATGATGGCGATCGACGCGCTCGAGTTGTCGGTCGAGATGCAGCCCGAGGTCGTCATCCTGGTCACCGGCGACGCCGACTTTGCCTACCTCGCGACCAAGTTGCGCCGCCGCGGCATCCGGGTCGAAGTCGCATCGGTCTCGCAAAATCTCGGCGGCGTTCTCAAGGCAGCGGCCAATGCGGTGATCGATCTGGCGCCGTTGTTTCGCACCTTTGAGCTGATGCCCGCGCCGGAACCTCCTGCTATTCCAGGGCGCCGTAAGCGCCCCTGAGATTCGGCGTGCGCCTAGACTCGTTAGGTCCGCAACAAAAGGCTTGACGAGGTCACCGCGGCTGCCACAGCATCCGGAAAATTCGATCTGGCCGGCGCCACGCGCTATCCCTGGGAGTGCAGCGCTGTTCAGACCGCTGACAAGATACACCCCACCAGGGAAGGAGAACTCATATGAATCCTCGGCCATCGGTCGCGAGCGCGACCTTGTTCGTCACCGCCACCCTTGTCCTGCTTCCCTCGCTCACCTGGGCCGTGAGCCCTCCGCCCGACGGAGGCTACGCCAATGAAACCACCGCCGAGGGAGAAGACGCCCTCTTTTCGCTGACCAACGGCTTCGGCAACACCGCCCTCGGCTACCAGACCCTCTACCGGACGAGCAATGGATTTGGCAACACAGGCGTGGGAGACAAAACCCTAACGACTAATAGTGTCGGAGCCGCTAATACCGGGCTCGGTTACGAAGCTATCTACAGTAACACCAGCGGCGGGGACAACACTACGGTTGGCTTTGAATCTATGTTTTATAACACCCGGGGCGATAGCAATACCGCCGTCGGCAGCACCAGCCTGATCAATAACCTGACCGGCTTTCTCAACGTCGCGATCGGGACATCAGCCATGACGGCGAACAAGAATGGCAGCCGCAACACCGCGGTCGGAGCCGCGACGATGTATTTCTACAGTGCGTCGGGCAGCAATAATACCGCGGTCGGTTTCGAGGCTCTCTACAAGTCGACCAGCGACGACAACATCGCTCTTGGTCTCAGGGCGGGTCAGAATATCGCCTCCGGCGGAAGTAACATCGCGATTGGAAACGACGGTTTGTCGACTGATACCGGCGCCATTCGGATCGGGACAGCCGGTCGCCAAACCACTGCTTATATCGCCGGCATCAGTGGCGTGCCGGTGGTGGATGGCGTTGCAGTGGAGGTGACTTCCACCGGCCAATTGGGCATCCGGGCATCTTCCGCCCGGTTTAAAGAGGCTATCAAACCGATGGACAAGGCGAGCGAGGCGATCCTGGCGCTGCAACCGGTAACCTTCCACTACAAAAAGAATCTCGATCCCAAGGGCAGCCGGCAATCCGGCCTGGTGGCCGAGGAGGTGGCCAAAGTGGATCCCGATCTGATCGTGCGCGACGCGGAAGGGCAGCCGTTTACTGTCCGCTACGACGAGGTCAATGCGATGTTGCTGAATGAGTTTCTGAAAGAATACCGCCATGGCCGGGAACAAGATTGCAAGATCGAGGAACTGGAAGCGACGGTCGGAAAAATGCAGTCGCTCATCGAGCAGCAAGCGGCCGAGCTTCAGACCGTGGCTGAGCGCGTCGATCTGCAGCGGCGCGCGGCCGGCCGGCTAGCGAGCGACTAAGCGCGGCCCAGCCACGATTCGAAGCGGTCGAATCTTGTAGGCGGTCGAACTCCAATAGTGAGAGAATCAACCCCAAGGAAGAATCGCCCATGAAATTTACGCTTCGTCACATCGCTATCGCTTTGCTCGCCACCGCCAGCTTCTCCATTTCGCCGAAGACGGAGGCCGTCACTCCGGTCCCGGACGGCGGATATGCGAACAACAATACGGCTGAGGGCACGGACGCGCTTTTCAATCTTTCCACCGGGGCGAACAACACTGGGCTCGGTTACAGCGCGCTGCATAACAACACCAACGGCGATTACAACACGGCGGTAGGTTCCAACAGCATGGCGAACAACATCAGTGGCGGCGCCAACACCGCGCACGGCTACAATGCGCTCGGAGCAAACACCATCGGCCTCGCCAACACGGCGTTAGGCAAAGATGCCCTCGCGCTTAACACCAGCGGCTCGGTCAACACCGCCAGCGGCGACGTTACCCTCGCCTCCAACACCACCGGCAGCGCCAACACCGGCAGCGGGGTGAACGCACTCTTCCAGAATACGAGCGGGAACAACAACACCTCGAGCGGGTTCGCCGCCTTGATGACTAACACCACCGGGAGCAACAACATCGCGCTCGGTTATCAGGCCGGTCTCAACCTCACGACAGGCGATAACAACATTGAAATCGGCAACACCGGCGTCGCGGCCGAAGCAGGCAAAATCCGCATCGGCACCCGCGGCGTGCACAACACGACTTATGTCGCCGGGATTTTTGGCTCGACCGTCTCCAGCGGTGCGCCCGTCTCGATCGATAGCAAAGGCCATCTCGGCACGGTCACCTCCTCGGCTCGCTTCAAGCACGACATCCAGCCGATGGGCCCGGCCAGCAATTCGATCCTCGCGCTGCAGCCAGTGACTTATCGTTACAAAGAGGAGCTCGATCCCAACCACGTCCCGCAATTTGGCCTGGTCGCCGAGGAAGTGGCGAAAGTGAATCCCGACCTCGTGGTGCGCGATGAACAAGGCCGACCCTACACGGTTCGCTACGAAGCGGTGAACGCGATGTTGCTCAACGAATTTCTGAAAGAGCATCGCAGGGTCGCGACCCTCGGAGAGACCGTGGCGCAACTGAAGCTCGCCCTCGAAAAACAGGCGGCGCAAATCGAAAAAGTCAGCGCCCAATTGCAGGTAGAACGTCCCGCGCCGCGGGTGGTCTCGAGCGCGCCCTAACGGCTCATTGCAGGTTGTAAGCCTCGATCAACGCCACGCCGGTGCTGCCGTTTTTGCCTTGCACGATAACAGTGTAAGCGCCGGCTGCGAGAGTCTTCACGATCGCGGATTCACGGTCGTCGCTCGGAGCCAGTCCGGTCGCTTCGATCTCGCTCTTCTGCGTCCCCTTCCAGTTATCGTTCGTCGCCACCAGCGCGCCGTTCGCGTCCCGCAGGTCGAGCACGGGATCTGCCAACGCCCCGGTCACTCCGCTCAGGCTCGGTCCAATCGCACGCACAATCATCTCCGTCGCGCCCGCGCCGGTATCGAGCACGATGAAGCCGCCGATCATGACGTTGTCGCCCGTCTGGACGAGACCGCGGGTGGAAATATTCGCGAGAGTCGCGGTGCCATCGAGACCATAGACTTCGACCAGGCCGACGCCGTTGCCCCCGTTTTTTCCCTGCACCACGGCGGTGTAGGCGCCCGGAGCCAGCCGGCGCAGGATGGCCGACTCCTTGATATTTGTCGGTGGAATGGTCGTGCCCTCGATCTCGGTTTTCTGCGTATCCTGCCAGTCGTCGTTGCTCGCGATGAGAGCGCCGCTCTGGTCGTGTAATTCCAAGGTCGGATCCGCCAGCGAACCGGCAATGCCGGCCGCGCCTAACGACGGACCGATCGCGCGCACAAGGACGTTCTTATCCCCCGTTCCGGTCACGATGAAGCCCCCGATCAGGACATTATCCCCCGTGCCGACACTGAGCCGGGTCGAGATGTTGCCCAAGTCGGGGGGCAACGGCGCCGGCAGCGCCGTCCGCGACCAGGCCGGCGTCGCCGCCCCCGGTCCGCGCAATTTCGTTAGACCGGTTCCATCATTGTTGATCACATAAACTTCGTTCGCTTGCGGCGTCGTCCGTTGTTGCAGACCAAGCGGTCCGGGCAACTGCGGGCCGAGATCGAAAACCAGCTGCGTCCCGTCGGGCGACCAATCCAGGCTCGTGATGTAGAGCCCGGGAGCAAACTGCGCGATCTGCGTATCGACCCCCGTCGTTAGGTTCACGATCCGGATCGATTGGATGTCGGGATCGGGCGTCTGACTGGTGAGAAGGAAAAAATTCTGGAAAGAGCGAACGTAAGCCACGCCCACGCCGTTAGGCGAAAACTTCGGCGCGTAATCATGCTCGCCCCAGAGATAGGGCGTCGATCCGGAGATCTGCGAGTCGGCCCGCGGAAATGTAATTTGCTGGAAATGCCCCGCCACGACCGCGCCCGCGCTCGGCTCGATCAGGTTAATCGACGTGATTTCACCCGGGCCACCGCCACTGATGAAGCCGGTCGTCCCCTCCAGGGGCGCGACGAGAAAATTTCCGTCCGGCGACCAATCGACCCCTTCGCCGCCGTGATGAGTTCCATTCAACCCCTTATCAACATGCACCTGAAGCGGCGCGAAGGCGGAGGAGGTGGAGTAAATCTCGAGCGAGGGCGTGATGGTTTGCGTGCCGATATTGTTGAGGTCGCCTGTGAAAATGTAGGCAAAGACCGCCAGCCGTGTGTTATCGGGCGAGAACGCTTTGTAGTTCGGAAAATTGTAAATGATGACGCCATCGCTCACGAGATCGCCATAAAAGGTCAGCTCACTTACGGCTCCGGTAGTCGTGCTGAGCGCAAACACATTCTGGCTTCGCTCGATCGGCAGCGCCGGGTCGAGCGCGCTCACCGCCAGTTGCGTTCCATCGCGCGAGAAGATCGGAAAGTCGAAGGTGGTGAAGGGCAACCCGATCTGGAGATCGCCGCTGCCGTCGCCGTTCATGCGCCGGAGTTGCAGGCTGCCGTCGGTCTGCAATTGCACATAACCGATCTGCGCCGCGAGCGGCGAAAGCGCGGCCGAGGCAAAGAGGGTGAGGCACCAGAGCAGTCCAAGACCAAACCACGGCCTCAATCTTCGTGATCTACCGGAACGGAGCGGAAAGAAACCATGCGGATCCATTCCGCATTTTAGAGGAATTCCGCGCCCGCCTCCATCTGCCGATCGGCAGGTGCAACCGCGGCACGATTCTTGACAGAAGAAGGCGAGTTTGGGACAACAGATCATGCGCGCGGTGCTCCACTCCCTGCCTCAGCGCGACTGGCTGCGAATGCAGGAGTTTCTCCTTCGTCTGCATACGACCGCTTCTCTCGCCGAACTACCGGCCACGATTCTGGGCGCGCTCCGCGAGGTGATTCCCTACGATTCCGCCAGTTTCCAGGACGACCGCGGCGGGCTCCGCGCCATCCCCTGGCTCTATGAAGAGGAGTCATGGAGTCCGCTGGCCCAAGCAGAGAACGAGCTCGGTATCCGCCTAATGTCTCACTGGAATCCTGAGTTCAGCACCATGCGCGAGGCCTTCTTTGTCGCCAGCGCCGAACAACATCCCCATAGCGCTTATTATCATCGCACCGGCGACGGTTCGGCGCGGCGGTTGTCCGAGATTCTTTCCACGCAAGCGCTGAGCCGGACGATTTTCTTCAACGAAATCTCGCGCAAGAACCGCCTCGTCCGTCAGCTCACGATTTATTTTCCCGCTCCGCCATCCCACACCGCGATGGTCGCGCTCTGCCGGGAAAATCCCGATTTCTCGGAATCCGATCGCACCTTGCTCGAGCTCTTGCGCCCGCATATCGAGACCGCGTGGCGCCTTGCCTGGGAACGGGAACGCAATCGGACCGAAGTGCGTCAACTTCTGGCGCGCCGCCGGGCCCGTTCCAGCGTGGCGGAAGTGGCGGGCGCAACGCAGCGGGCGTTTGATCTCACCCCGCGCGAAGCGGAAGTGCTCGGCTGGGTCGCCCAAGGCAAGACCAACGGCGAAATCGCGATTATTCTCGGGCTCGCGTCTGGAACGGTGAAGTTCTACGTCGAACGCATCCTCACGAAACTAGGTTGCGAGACCCGCACCGCCGCCGCCCGGACCGCGCTTGAGACGGCCGCGATTGGTTAGGCGCTCCATCTACTGCAGGTTGTAAGCCTCAATCAGGCCGACGCCGGTCGAGCTGTTTTTCCCAATCACGATCGCGGTGTAAGCCCCTGCGGGCAGGGTGCGGAGGATGGCTGACTCCTTGTCCTTCGTCGGCTGCAGGCCGGTGGCCTCGATCTCCGTTTGCTGGGACTCCTTCCAATTGTCATTGCTGGCGAGCGTGGCGCCGTTGGCGTCATGCAGTTCCAGCGTTGGATCGGCCAGGGCGCTGGCCACACCCGTTAGGCTGGGACCAATCGCGCGCACCAGCACCGTGGTCGAGGCCCCGGTATCGAGCACGATAAAGCCGCCGATCATGACGTTGTCGCCAGTCTGGACGAATCCACGCGTGGAAATATTGGCAACCTGCGCCGTCCCATCGAGCCCATAGGCTTCGACTAATCCGACTCCAACGCCGTCGTTCTTTTCGCTCACGATTGCGGTATAAGCGCCGGGAGTGAGCCGGCGCACGATGACCGCTTCCTTCTCGTCGCCGGGGGCGAAACCAGCGGCGTTGATTTCCGACTCCTGGGTATCCTTCCAGTTGTCGTTCGACGCGATTATCGCGCCGGTTTGATCATGCAACTCCATCGTCGGATCCGCCAGGACGCCATCGATCCCGAACGCGCCTAACGACGGACCAATCGCGCGCACGACCACATTCTTGTCCCCGGTCCCGGTGATGATAAACCCACCGATGAGGACATTATCCCCGGTCCCCACGCTCAGCCGGGTCGAGATGTTTCCCAGGTTGGGCGGCAGTGCCGGCGGAACGGGCCGCGCCCAGGAAGGCTGGCTCGACGGCGCGGCGAGGAATTGCTGCAAACTGGTGCCGTCGACGTTGACCAGGTTGACCGAGTTCGTTTCCGGCACGGCGTAGGAAAGCGGGCTACCGTTACTGAAAGCCTGCGGTCCAATATCGAAGATGAGCCGGGTCCCGTCCGGCGACCAGTCCACGCTCGTGATGTAGAATCCGGGATTGAAAATCGCGACCTGGACGTCGCTGCTCCCGTCGACCGCGGCGATGCGGAGGGATTGAATGTAGGGATCGGGAACAAGGCGAAGGCTGGAGATCAACTGAAACGACCGGACGTAGGCGACGCCGGTGCCGTTAGGCGAAAATTTCGGCTGATAATCGTGCTCGCCCCAGAGCGTCACTTCGCCGGTGACGATGTTGTTCGTGGCGTCGGCCCGGGGAAAAGTGAGCTGGCGAGCAGTGTCTCCGCCGGTCACAGGCTCGGCCAGGAAAAGCGCGGTCGCCTCCCCCACTCCGCCGCCGCTGATCAAAGGCGCGTCCCATTTGATCGGGACTACGATTTGGTTGGCATTCACCGGGGACCAATCGATGCCTTCCCCGCCGTGGTGCGTTCCATCGAGGAACAGATCGGCGTGGACGAGCGCGAGCGAGCCGCTCGAACCGTCGCTCGGAAAAATCTGCAAGATCGGAGTGCCAGTCTCGCTCGAACCGCCGCCGCCGGAGCGGTAATAGGCATTAACCGCGATCTTCGTCCCATCGGGCGAGAAGGCTTTGTAGAAGCCGTAGACGTAGGTGTAGAGCAGCGTGTCGGGATCGAGACTGTCGAGAAAGTTGGTCGCGTTCTGAATCGCGCCCGTTGTGCGGTTCACAGTAAAGACGTTGCGGCTGATTTGGTTTGGACGCGCCGGATCGACCGCGGAAAGGGCGAATTGCGTTCCGTCTCTCGACGGCACCGGACCGTAGACGTCGGCAAATGGCACCGCCACGGCAGTGTCACCCGTCCCGTCGGTATTGATTTGGCGGAGCTGGCCGACTTGGTTTGTGCCGGTGCCCACCGGTTTGACGTAAAGAATCTGTCCTGTGACAGGTCCGAGCGTTCCAAGGACGAAAAGGCCAGCGATAAGAACCGCCTCGCGAATGGATGTGAATGAATGACGCATCAGATTCTCCTCGTCAGGAAAGCGAAAACGGCCCGCAAAATGAGACAAATTTTTTACCGGGCAGAAAAAGCGCCGGTGCGGCGACCGAAAGTTCACCTCGCCCGCAAGAGCGTCTTGATGGAAAAGCCGGCCGTCAGATCGCCGCCGGCGACGATCTTTTGGATGCCGTCTTTCTCTTCAAAGGCGCGCTGGTCGTGGCGATCGGTCAACCCCCAGCATGGTTCGACGCAAAGAAAAGGTCCGCCGTCCGACCAGAGAGTCAGGTAAGGGGCGTCCGTCAGATCCAGCGTCACTTCGCGGCCACTTGGCGGATCGTGATAAACGAAAGTTCGTTCCGGCACCTCGACCAACTCGAGAATGTAAGAGCCGCGAAGATCGGCCCGTGCGAACGGCATCGGGCCGCCGCCGTGTTCGATGATTTCAGTCTCGCCCGTGAGATAATTTCCAGGCGAAAACCAGCGGCGATAACGCCCGGCCGGCATCTCGAAGTGGAAGGACTCAAAACTGGCGGCGGCAAAACCGGGATGCAGCCCGAACTCGAGGTGAGCGACCAATTCCGGCTCGTGATTTCGAAAATGAAAGCTCACTTCCAGATCGTCGCCCGCCAGGGTGTAGCTCAGGGCGAGTGAAACTTTGAGCGGATATTCTTCCGGCTCGATCTCGTTAGGCGCGATCCGGTAGGTGAGCGAGGCCCGGCCCGCTTCCCCCAGCTCCACCGCCACATCGGAGAAGAGCTTGTGCCGCAGAAAACTGTGCGTGCCTCCGCGGATTTCGCGGCCGCGATAGAGACTTTTCTCGTCTTTCAGCCGGTGCAGGAAATAGCCCATGACAGTGGCGTGATTCCCCCACCCGCTCGCCGGCGCGCTCAGGTCGTTATCCCGATAGAGAAAACCGATCCAGTTTCCCTCCGCGTCGCGCCGCGCCAGACTAACGAGTTCCGCCCCCAGGCGGGAAATGACAAAGCGCAACCCGCGCTCATCATCCGTCAAAACATCGAGCAGACGGTCGCCGCGCGGCTCCTCCCGGTGCGTGAACTTCATGGTCGAGCAATGGAGCCGTGATTCCTTCCCTCGTAAAGCAGCCGCCAGAAGGGATTGCCCCGGTCATTGATTCCGGCATCTTCCCGCATGAAAACCCTTCTATTCGCGCTTCTCTTTCTGCCGGGAATTCTTTTCGCTCAAGGTGGCTTGCCTAACGAGCCCTACATTTATGTCGAAGGGCATGCCGAGATCAAGAAACCGGCCGACCTCGTCACTTTGCGCTTCGATCTGGTGACGCGGAACGCCGATCAAACCAAGGCCAACCAGGAAGTTCAGGCCAAGGCGTCGAAGATTTTCGCCATGCTCGACGAGCGCAAGGTCGCGCAGGACGACGTGGTCGCCAGCGATCTGCGTTCCGAGCCTCAGTTCCAACAAGAGCCAGGCCGCCCGGAAGAGCAGGGCAAGCTCATCGGCTATGTCGTGACCCGTCCGTTTCTCGTGAAAGCGCGCGAGCTAAAAATTTTTCCGCAACTGGTCGACGACCTCATCGCGCTCGGTGGAGTCCAGTTTTCCGGAATCGAGGAAGGTCTCGCCAAAGAAAAGGAAGTGATGGACGAATCATGGGGTGCCGCCCTAGACGATGCCCGCGCAAAAGCGGAGAAAACGCTCAAGGCGAGCGGCATGACGATTCGCTCCGTCTTTGCCATTTCGCCGGTGAATTTCCCGGAAATCAGTTCGCGGATCTTCGGTTCCATGCCAGGCATCGCTGGTTATGCGGCCCGGGATGCGATGATGAAGCCAGACGCCTCGCAATATCGCCTCGCGCCCGTGACCGTCAGTCAGTCGGTGCACGTCATCTATCTCATCGCGCCGGCGAAATAAGCTGCGGCGAGCCCACCCCGATTTTAGGGGAACAGTCCGCGCATCTGCTTCGCCTTCATGACGCGCTCGACGCCGATCGCCATCGCCGCCGTGCGATGCGAGACATTGTCTCTCTTCGCCCGCCTGATCACCTGCGTGAACGAGCTCTCGAGAATGCGGAAAAGTTTGTCGGTCACTTCCGTCTCCGTCCACATGAAGGCCTGCAAGCCTTGCACCCATTCGAAGTAGGAAACGATCACGCCGCCGGCGTTGCAGAGAATATCCGGGATCACGAACACTTCATCCCAGCGCTTGTTCAGGTGCAAATCCGCTTCCGGGCTGGTCGGACCATTCGCGCCTTCGGCCAGGATGCGGCACTTGATTTTGTCGGCATTTTTTTCCGTGATCACGCGATCGACCGCGCAGGGGGCGAGGATGTCGCAGGGCTGCTCGAGTAATTCATTCGGGTCGATCCGGTTGCCCTGGTCGAAGGCGCGCAGATTCCCCTTTTTCTGGACGTGCAAGTCCGCTGCTTTGACGTCGATCCCCTTCGGATTGTAAAGCGCCGCGGTGTGATCGCTGATCCCGACGATCTTGACCCCGGATTTCAGGCCTAACGAAAGGGCCGCGACCGAGCCGACGTTGCCGAAACCCTGGATGATCGCGGTCGATTTCTCCGGATCCATTTTCAACATGTCCATCGCGCGCTCGATCAGGTAAACGACGCCGCGCCCAGTCGATTCGCGCCGGCCTTCGGTGCCGCCGATCGAGACCGGCTTGCCGGTGACGATTTCGTTCACTGAGTAGCCCTGATAAACTGAATACGTGTCCATGAACCAGGCCATGACCTGCTCGTTCGTGCCCATGTCCGGGCCCATGATGTCGGTTTTGGGGCCGACAAAAGGAATCATCTCCTGCATATAGCGGCGCGAGACGGCCTCGAGTTCGTTCCGGGAAAGTTTGGTCGGGTCGCAGGCCACCCCGCCCTTGGCCCCGCCGTAGGGCAAATTGTTGAGCGCGCATTTCCAACTCATCCACATCGCGAGCGCGGCGGTTTCGCCCATCGAGAGGTTGGGCGCGAAGCGGGTGCCGCCTTTGGTCGGTCCGAGCGTGAGGTGGTGCTGCACCCGATAGCCCTGAAACGTCTTGGTGCTGCCGTCGTCCATGTGCACCGGCAAAGTCACGGCCATGGCGCGCTTCGGATACATCAGCCGGTCGCGATCGTTTTTGTCGATGTTCAGGTAGTCGGCGATGACCTGGAACTGGTCGCAGGCCATTGTGAAGACTTCGTCGTCGTAAATCATAGGAAGCGGAGCGGAACCGTAACATTGGGCGTAACGGCGGTTGGTGACAGTTGGTTTTTCCGATGGGACCATCGACAGGTCAAATGCAAATCTCATTATCGCGGGCCGCCGTTCGGCCGCTGCGAAGGGCGATTCGCAAGCACGCGCGCCCTGCTCTACGCTGCGCGCCATGGCTGAGCACGATTCCCAATGGCGCCCCGAAACGATTGCGGTCCACGCCGGCCGCGAAGTTGATCCCGCGACCGGCGCGGTGGCCGCACCGATCCATCTTTCGACCACATTTCAGCGGGGGGAGGATGGAAGTTTCCCCGGGTTCAACTATACCCGGGGCGATAATCCAAATCGCGCCGCGCTCGAAAAAGCGCTCGCACTCCTCGAGGGC
>JBKJNW010000145.1:0-12718 GCA_046593335.1 Chthoniobacterales bacterium
TTTGTTTTCCAGGCGAATGTAAGGTTTGTGGTGTTGTAATATTCGCTGGTGAACCAGAAGGTCGAGTCGTCGGCCGGATCCAGGCACATGGCGCTGTAATCGCCCCAGCGGTTGCTCGTGCCGAGTTGGACGCCGGTTCCGGCGAACATGGTCGCCTCGCCCTGCGCCAGCGTCCCGGGAGGATCGTTCGCCAGCCTTCCCGCATAAGCAATAGAAGGGAAGACGCTCGTGCTGGAGGTCGAGAACCCAACTGCCAGATTCCCGGCGTTGTCGACCGCTGTGCTGCCCATCCAGCGTTCCGTTGTGTCGGGCGAATAGGTTCCCTGATCCTGCACCGACCAGTTCCCGCCCGGGCTCGTTTTCTGCAACACATAATACCGTGTCGCGGCGCGATATTGCGCCACCGTCGGGCTGAAGCCTGGCAGCGGGATGACGCCACCATTGACCGTGTGGCAGGTGGTGAGAAGTTCCGTGCCGGCCTGATTGAAATATTGCAGACGAAGCATCAAGCGGTCGCCGATGCTGTCCAGGTAGTCGGCAGCCAGAGCCGGAGACGGTTCCTCGATGTCGGAACGGCTCGTTGCCGATCCAGATGTCGTATCCGGATTACGCGTATCGAATGGTGCCACCGCCAGAGGACTTTCGGGGCGCTCGGTGAAGGTCGAGTTCGCCGGAACGGCAAAGTCGGCGTGGAAATCGAATAGCCGCAGCGCATCGGAAAGGTCGCCCACGAATGCGTCGTCGGTAAAGACCGAGAAGAGGTTGGGAGCACCCGGCGGAGGTGGAGTCAGACCATTAAAGTCCGACGGGATCATGCCCGAGGAGGCTTGGCTCAGGAGCGGGCCTGCGTTGAAATAAATATAGGAAGCCGTCGAATCGCCGACCAACATTTTGGCTCGGTCGAAAGCGAAGCATCCGAAGCCATTGTAGGTCACGCCATTCGTGAACTGACGGTCAGTGAAGTAGTAACCGTCCGACCAGGCGCCGATCTTACCGTAATCGGGAAATTCATTCCCCGGCGTGATGAAATCATAAGCCCAATAGGCACCCGTTGGGTCGGCGGTCTTGGAGACGGCAAATGGCTGGTGATAGGGCGGTGTGGCCGAGCTGGCGAAGGCAAACTGCGTTAGGATCCAGCGGTTCGCCGCCCGATCGTAGAGGACAAGGGCATCGCCATTATCGTTGCTCCCTGCGACGCCACCGAGCGGAGCGAGGAGAGTGCTGAGCTTGAAGGCCGGACCGCGGGGCACGCCGTTTTTGTCAAAGATGCGGACACCGCCGCCATTGACCGCTTGCACATAGTCGTTCGGACCGACCGCGCCCACCGTATCGGGCGGCGCCGAACCGTTCACACCCACGCCCTCGAAAACAACGATGGGAGTTGGAATGTTCAACTTGAAATGGCCGTCCGGTCCAAAGGCGGACTGTAGGGCGCCATCATTCTGGGCAGGCCCATGTGCGTTTGGCGTGCGGTTAAACACCGTGTTCAGTTCGCCCATCTCTTCGCCTTCCTGCGCCAGTTCCAGATCGACCTGGCTGACCTGGTCCATGAGCTCACGCGCCGGCCGGGTTTCGGCGAATGCAACCGCGCGCCCGACAGTCGCGACACTACTGGAAAGCTGCGCGTGACTGCCTGGGGAGGTCTTGGTTGCGGTTGGTTTTTGCGCCTGTCCGGGACGCACAATAAATGCGACGCCGAGCAGCGCGAGGGTACTAACGATTAACAGTCCTTTTCTACGACTAAACATTCTGACCTCCTAGGTTCTCCGATTGACCGGCTATTTATTTGTAATAAAGCCACTCCATTCTTTGGAGTGGCTCCCGGCGAGACAAGCGATTTCCTAGTCCGGAGTCAATCACATTCCGACCTGACCGACCTTGCAAATATGTAATGTCCCGCTTTATCAACCGGCGTTTTTACCTAAGGAGTATTAGTTGTCGCGAAGGCCCCGCTGGTCGGCATAAGATACGTCCATCCAGCTAACTTTGAATAAACAACCTTTCCTCGAACTTTTCCTGATCTTGCTCACTTTGTTTGGCTGCGTCGCACGGGCGGACACACAGCCTTCGCCCTCTCCTGATGCGACCACTGGTTTTGAGGGATCAATTTCCCTGCACGGCGTTTCGGGTGGACCAGTGATAAAGGGCGTTCCCGACTCGAGACCCCTTGCGAATATTACTTTCGACGTAAAGAAGGGAGACCTCACAGTTGTCTCTTTCACAACAGACAACCAGGGCCGGTTCCGGATTTCTCTGCCTCCAGGGCACTATCGAGTGGCCAGGAAAGACTGGAAGAGCAGAGTGGGCTTCTTCGGGCCTTTCGAGGTGGAGATAGTCGCGGGTCAGATCAAAAAGGTACAGTGGAATTGCGAGACCGGGATGCAGTAATTCGCCTTTCCAGGAGCAACAGAGAGCAATCCGACCGACTGAACGAGCCGGCGCGATTACGCGTCTCGGCGGGAATTTCTTTCCCCGAACCTGCGGATCAAGTTCCACCTAACGACGGCTAGGCGAGCAGACCATCGACGATTCGCAAGGTGGGGTCGCCAAGCTGCGCTAGGTTTTGTTGTGCGTCACGACGACGAGCGTTTTCTTGCGCTCTCGCGCGAGCCTAAGGAGCGTTTCAACGATTGCGCGGCCGACGAAATAACGCATCGCGGATTATCCGCCTGGAATCGCCGGTGCACCAACCGAGAGTTATGACTCTAACTCTATAAATAAAAGACCATTCGACAGCAAGGCGGAATGGATCTTCCCATGCCGATTAAATTGTCGTGCAGCGGTCCGGGAGCCGGATAGGACGGCTCGTGTAGGGCAAGGGCTTCGCGCAAGAGCGCCCCATGCGGTTCGGGCAGTTCCAGCCAGCGAAGGAGGCCTAAACCGCATTAGGCTGCCAGGAAGCCGGATCGGACGACCTCCTGGCGAAGACAACCGAACTCTTATTGGCCGCCAGACCCGGGGACTTTGACTTTCACTTCATTCGAGCAGGTGCCCGTGTCTGTCTCGCAGACTTGATAGACGTGGGTTTCCCTGCCTCCGCTGCCGAGGTGGTCCTGAGCGCGGCCGTCGTCATTCACTGTCCGGATTACGACACCGTCACGCACGATGTTTATCGTGCCGCCATCCGCCGGGGTCCAGTCAAGGGCCACGAGACGGTCGCTGTGTCGGTGCCGGAGCGTTGCGGTGAGCGTAATTTCACCGCCGCCGCCACTGCAAGGACCGGGGCCGACGCCATTCCCGACCAAGCCGGAGACCTCGACAGTATACGGCGCGCCCGGAGTCTGGGCGGCGTTCGCTTCCTCCACCACGACCAAGAGGGTTTCCATGGCGGGCACATCCACCGAGAAGCTATTCACGGTGTTCGGGCTGCCACCTGGATCGCCCAGATAATTCGTGCAGATCGTTCCAGTATTTCCCACCGTCGGCGGGATATAGTTATTCAGGTAGGCAACCGGAATGATTGGCTGAGTAGTCGATCCATTTGGCGCCGTGGTCGTAATGGTCACGCAAGCCGCACCCGGTCCATTCACAAAGCTCAGGACATCGTAGCGCCGATTTCCGGTTCCGAAGATACCCGGGCAGACTTTCGCCGTTCCGCAAGCGCTGACTACGGCATTGCGTCCTAAACGTCCTTCCTGGACGGGATCCCCCGCATCCAGGGAGCCGTTCACAGTCTGGGTCGGTGCGGCGCAGGTTCCGACGCTGAAGTTCAAGACAACCGACCCGCCCGCGAAGGAGACGGTGAGCGTGAAGTCGATGGGGGTGCCGCAGACGAACGACGCCGAGGTGCTGACCTGGAACGGATCTGTGTTCATCGAGGTGGACCCTTCAGCCGTGTCCGGATAAGCCGAATTTGGCTGACTGATGGTCACTTCCGGCGTGGTCGTGGAAAGCACGGCCGTGATCCCGGAGCCGAGCAAGCAACCATCGTTCAGAATGGACACGTCCAGGTTGTTACACTCGTTCGGTTCGATCATCCCATTACCATTACCGCCACTGAGGGAGACCTCACTGGAGGCAAACTCGAAGCGGGCGACGCCACTGAGGCATTCGTCCAATGTTGTGGTGCCGCCGTTTGTGATCGTGACCGGAAACGGTCCGATCGCGACGCAATTGTGGGCCGGATCGATGACCGTGGCCGAGTAGCTCCCAGGCGACAAGTTCATCGAGTAAGTGCCATCCGCTTTAGTCGCGGAAGAGAAGCCCGTCGAAGGACCACCTGTCACCTGCACGAGAGCGTCCATAAGCGGGGCGCCAGTGTCGCAGGCGGTAATCGTTCCACTCAGCGTGCCCTGGGCCGGCGCGGTCGTGCCGGGAAACTTGAAGGCGCCAACCTTAGTCTTCCAAGCGAATGTCGCGTCGGTAGCGTAGTATTCGGTCGTATACCAAAATGTCGCGTCGTCGATGGGATCCAGGCACATGGCGCTGTAATCGCCCCAGCGGTTGCTGGTACCGAGTTGCACGCCGGTGCCGGCAAACAGCAACGCCTCGCCTTGCGCCAGCATGCCGGGCGGATCGCCTAACAATCTTCCGGCATAGTTGATGGACGGGATTACACTCAAGCTGGACGTAGAATAGCCGACGGCAAGATCCCCAGCGTTGTCGACCGCCGAGCTGCCCATCCAGCGTTCCGTCGTGTCGGGCGAATAAGTGCCCTGGTCTTGAACCGACCAGTTTGCGCCCGGGCTGGTCTTTTCCAGCACATACCAACGGGTTCCCGCTTTATACTCGGCCACTGTCGGGAATTGGCCGGGAGGAGGAATAATTCCCGAGTTCACGGTCTGGACAGTCGTGAGTGTCTCGGTGCCTCCCCGGTTGAAGTACTGCAGGCGAAGCATCAAGCGGTCACCGATCGCGTTCAGGTAATCCACGGAGGTGGCTGGAGGGGGTTCTTCGATTTCGGCCCGCGAGCCAGTCGCGTCGCTTGGACTACGCGAATCGAACGCCGCCACAGGGAGCGGACTCTCGGGGCGCTCGAGGAAAGTCGAGTTCCCCGGAACCGCGAAGTCGGCGTGGAAGTCGAACAAGCGCAGTGCGTCGACGGAGTCGAAGGCATCATCCAGATAGACCGAGAAGACGTTAGGCGCGCCGGCCGGTGGTGGCGTCAGACCATTGTAATCCGTCGGGATCATGCCCGAAGAGGAATTGCTCAGGTTTGGACCGGCGTTGAAATAAATAAATGAAGCAGTCGAATCGCCGACCAGCATTTTGGCGCGATCGAAAGCAAAAACGCCGAAGCCATTATAGGTCACGCCTCCCGTGAACTGACGATCCGTAAAGTAATAACCGTCCGACCAGGCGCCAATCTTACCGTAATCAGGAAAATCATCCCCAGGTGTGATGAAATCATAGGCCCAATACTCGCCAGTGGGATCCCCCGTCTTGGAGACGGCGATCGGCTGGTGGAAGGGCGGCGTGGCCGAGCTGTTAAAGGCGAATTGCGAGAGAACCCAACGATTTGCCATCCGATCGTAGAGAACGAGCCCGTCGCCATTATTGTTGCTGGACGCAGGAGGGCCAAGAGGGGCGAAGAGCGTGTTCAGACTAAACGCCGGACCGCGTGCCACGCCGGCTTTGTCAAAGATCTGAACCTTTGTGGCGTTGACAATTTGCACGTAGTCGCTCGGACCGACCGCGCCCATCGTATCAGGCGGCGCGGAACCATTCGCGGCCAAACCCTCGAAGACGACGATCGGACTCGGGATGTTCAACTTAAAGTGGCCGTCCGATCCAAAAGCGGACTGCAAGCCACCGTCTCTTTGGGCCGGCGCATTCGGATTTGGTCTGCGCACGAAGACCGTGTTCAGTTCGTTGATTTCTTCAGCTTTCTCCTGGAGTTCGCGGTCGACCTGGCCGACCTGGGACATGATCTCTCGCACGGGCCGCGTTTCCGCGAATGCAACTGCGCGACCGACGACTGCCTTACTGCTCGCAAGCTGCGCGTGCTGGCCTGCAGGAGCCTTGGTGGAAGTTGGTTTTTGTGGCTGCCCGCCTTGCACAAGGCATGCGACTCCGAGCAGGGCCACAGTAGAAACGATAAACAATCCTCTTCGATGATTAAACATTCTGACCTCCTGCATTTTGCCGATTAAACGGCTTCTTGGTTGTTAATCTGAGAGTCATCTCGCGGAGACGACTAACAACGAGGCAATCGGTTTTTGCGCACACCGTCAATAACATTCGGGTTTTGAATTCCTTGCAAATATGTAATCTTGTTGGCTGGGCGAGGGGTTACTTTTTGCCTAACGAACATGAGTCGATGCTAGGCTCAGCCTAGCCCTCTAAAGCTCTGGACACGCTTTTCCTTTGTGTGCTAGGCTAAGCGGTAGATTTATCACACTCGTGTCTATCCTATCACCGTGAATCACCATTACTCTCTCCAACTAATTCTAATCCTATGCGCTTTTTCTTGTTGCCTCGCGGATGCAGAGAGTAAGACGACGCCTGCCCCTGCAGCGGACAATGGCCTCGAGGGATCGATCACCTTGCATGATATTTCGGGCGGGCCGGTGAAGCAGGGCGTTCCCGATTCAAGACCGCTGGGCGATATGACCTTCGAAGTGAAGAAGGGAGATCAGACAGTTGCATCCTTCACGACGGATGAGCGAGGCCAGTTTCGGGTGTCGCTGCCTCCTGGGCATTACCGTATATTAAGGAAAGACTGGAAGAGTCGAGTAGGCTTCTATGGTCCTTTCGAGGTGGAGATCCTCGCGGGGCAGGTCAATAAGGTGCAGTGGAATTGCAGAACCGGCATGCAATGAGGGTCGCGAGGGGCCATAGCCCGGAATTCCGTCTGGTCTATTTGCGCCTGCGGTTCGCAGATGACAATGCCATCGGGAGCAGCGTCAACGGCACTTCCGGAGTCGTGCGGGCCGAAGTCTGCGCGGTGCAATAGCCACCTTCTCGTTAGGCGGAAAGCCCCCGCGCGACCGAGCCCCAAAAATGGGGAGCGACAATTTTCATGTGACAGTTCGATTCTTCTTGTCGAAAATCCGGCGCGGTGCCTTCATCGCAGCCAGCCGCGAGAGTCTGAATGATCACCCGTCTCCGATCTTCACCGCAAAATTATGAAAAGACTCTCTCTTCTTCTGGTCGCCGCTGCGCTCTCGATCTACCCCGTCAGCGCCGCAACTTTCTCGGTCACGAGCACCGCGGATGCTGGCGGAACCTGCCCGGGAGCAGATTGCACGCTGCGGCAGGCGATCACGAATGCCAACGGCGCAGCCGGCGCGGACACGATTACCTTCAACATTCCCGCTTCTGACCCGAACTGCGATCCGACATCGCACGTCTGCACGATCACGCCGGCCTCCGCTTTGCCCGCGATTACCGGCCCGGTCACGATTGACGGCTACACCCAGCCAGGCGCGAGCGCGAATACGCTCGCGGTTGGCGACAATGCCGTCCTGCTCATCGAGCTGAATGGCACGAGCGCCAACGGCACCGGACTTTCGCTCGGGGGCGCGAGCGGCGGCTCCACGATCTCGGGCCTCGTCATTAACCGCTTCGTCAATGCGTTCGAAGATGCGGCCATTCGAGTCGTTTCTGGCAACAATGAGGTGACTGGATGTTTTATCGGTGTCGATCCGACGGGCAACACCAAGCTGGCTAACGGCGGCGGCGTGCGCTTGGTCACCGGCGCGAACAATCGCATCGGCGGAACAACGCCGGCGGCGCGCAATATCGTTTCAGGAAATAATCCCAGCACCAACAGCGCGGGCGGCAGCAGCAACATCGCCGTCACTTACGACGGGGCCTACCCGCCCGCGCTCGCGTTACCGACCGGCACGATCATTCGCGGCAACTATATCGGCACGAACGCGGCCGGCACAGTATCGATCAGCGATCCCTCAGCCTTTGGCGCCACCGATGGAATCCTCATTTCCGGTGGGACGGGCACCATCATCGGCGGCACGGACGCTGACGACGGGGTGGTCGACGGCAAGGTCGGAGCGCGCAACGTCATCTCTGGAAATCTGGTGGGCATTTCCACGCGCTTCGGCATTTATAATGGCGACGTCACCGTCGAGGGCAATTTCATCGGGGTGAACGCGGCTGGCACGGCCGCCTTGGGCAATTACATGGAGGGTATCAACTTCACTCCCTTCCCGCAGGATGGCAGCACCTTTACCACTAACAGTCTCACCATCGGGGGAACCGCCGCCGGCGCGGGCAATGTCATCGCCGGACAGATCTATGGAGCGGGAGTTTTTACCAACGCTCGCACCGTGGTCATGCAGGGCAACCGGATCGGGACTGACGCCGCCGGCACACTCAATCTCGGCAACGGCGGCAGTGGCATGGAAATCATCACCGCATTCCCCCCCTACCCGGATACCACGGTCACTATCGGGGGCGCCACAGCTGCCGCTCGCAATATCATTTCCGCCAACGGCAAGGGCGGTAATGGCGGCTATGGGATCAAGACCGGCACTGCCGCCACCATCACAATCCAAGGTAACTTCATCGGAACGCAAGGCGACGGGGTGACCGCCCTCGGAAACGCATTCAGCGGCATTCTGGTCAACGGATCGGCGGCGATCGTGACGATTGGCGGGATGGCCGCCGGAGAGTCCAATATCGTTGCCTATAACTCCGGGGCCGATAACTCCTTCGGGGCGACCAAAGGCGGCATCATTGTAGGCGACGATTTTTCTTCGCTGGTTGAAACTTCCATCCTGGGAAACACAATCTTTGCCAATGGCGGACTCGGAATCGATCTGGCCGGAAATGGCCCCACGCCTAACGACACCGGCGATGGCGACACGGGGCCGAACAACCTGCAAAACTTCCCCGTTCTCACCTCCGCCTCGATCGCAGGCGGCACCGCGACCATTGCCGGCACGCTCAACAGCTCCGCCAATACCCAGTTCACCGTTGAGTTCTTTGCTAATGCGGCCTGCGATCCGTCTGGCTTCGGCGAAGGGCAGACCTTTATCGGCCGGACCACCGTCACGACCAACACCTCCGGTGATGCCACCTTTTCCGTCATGCTACCGACCGCGGTCACCGGCGGCAACATCACCGCCACGGCAACCGATCCGGCCGGCAATACCTCCGAGTTCTCCGCCTGTTTCGCCGCGATAGCGGCCGCGCCCTCCGTCCTCGCAAATATCTCGACCCGCCTGCTCGTCGAGACGGGTAATAACGTGCTCATCGGCGGTTTTATCATCACTGGCACGCAGGGAAAGGAAGTGATCGTGCGCGGCATCGGGCCCTCCCTTCCCTTGTCCGGCACCCTCGCCAATCCGCAACTCGACCTTTACGACAGCATGAGCCAACTGGTCGCGACGAATAATAACTGGCAGGATGCGCCTAACAAACAGGCTATCATCGATACCGGTCTCAATCCGTCCAACGCTCTCGAATCCGCGATCCTGATGACACTCGCGCCCGGGGCCTACACCGCGATCCTGAGCGGGGTCAACGCGACCAGCGGTATTGGACTCGTCGAAGCCTACGATCTCGATCAAACCGTCGATTCCAAGCTGGCCAACATCTCGACCCGCGGTCTCGTCCAGACCGGCAACAATGTGATGATCGGCGGGTTCATCGCCGTCGGGACCGATCCCGTCGAAGTCATCGTGCGCGCCATCGGGCCTTCCATTCCGTTATCCGGGACGCTGGCCGATCCGACGTTGGAGCTGCACGACAGCAACGGCGTGCTCCTGGCGGCTAACGACAATTGGCGCAGCGATCAGGAAGCCGCCATCGCGGCGTCGGGGCTCCCGCCGACCGACGATCTCGAATCGGCCATCCTCGAGACCCTGCTACCGGCGGCCTATACCGCGATCGTGGGCGGGGCTAATGGCACGACCGGGGTGGCGCTCGTCGAAGTCTATCAGCTCAACTAAGCGGGCGATACTTCTTCGCCGGGTTGCCTAAGGAAAGCTACGCGGCAAGGAGTCCGTCGACGATTCGCAACGTGCGGTCGCCGCGTTGCGCGAGATTGTTGTCGTGCGTCACGACGACGAGCGTTTTGTTGCGCTCGCGCGCCAGCCCGAGAAGCAGGTCCATGATCGTGTCGCCGGTTTTGGAGTCGAGGTTCCCGGTTGGCTCGTCGGCAAAAATAATGTCCGGATCGTTCGTGAGGGCACGCGCGATCGCGACCCGCTGCTGCTCCCCGCCGGAGAGCTCGGGCGGAAGATGATTCAAGCGATCGGCCAAGCCGACCGCTTCCAGACTCTTCGCACACGCTTCCCGCGTGATGTGCCGCCCGATCATTCCCGGAAGCATGACGTTTTCCAAAGCGGTCAACTCCGGCAGAAGAAAATAGCCTTGGAAAACGAAACCCATTTTTTGGTTGCGCAACTTGGCAAGGGACGACTCCCCGCCGCGGTAAAGTTTCCGGCCCTCAAATTCCACTTCGCCCGATTCTGGTCGTTCGAGTCCGGCGAGAGTGTAGAGAAGCGTCGTTTTCCCGGCCCCCGAGGCGCCGCAAAGAAAAATTGATTCTCCGTGCAGAACCTCGAGCGAGACTCCGCGCAAAACCTCGATCCGGCGCGGGCCGATCTGAAATGAGCGGCGCAGATCGCGCGCGACGAGTTGAGGTTCAGGCATGGCGCAGCATCATTCGCCATCTCGCCTCCGCCCGCAACGCCTCTCCCAAAAAAGTCGTGGCCGAGCTCACGGTCAGCTCTTCGACCCGAAATCGCGGAAACAACGACCGGAGCCCAAGAGCGAGCTGCGACAGACGAACCAATAGAAAACGCCGCGCGGGAGCAAAACCGCTCGGCGAATTCTGTTCGCGAAATTTCGTTAGGCCAAACCGAGCGTGACCAGGGTCGGCTCGTCGACTGCCTCCGTCACGATCAGACCGTGATCCTGCTGGTAGGCTGCGAGGGCGGCGCGAGTCTGCGGTCCGATCAAGCCGTCGATCGCACCCTGATAATATCCCTCGTCCCGCAGAGCGAGCTGGACGTTCTCAATCACCTGCCCGGGAGCGAGGTCGTTATATCCATAGATCGGCTCGCTGTAGAGGTAGCTATTGTAGTATGGGTTGTAGCCGTAAGCCGGATACCAGTAGTTGTTCCACCAGTAATAATATCCACCACCGAAAAGAACGAAGGTGGTGTTGTAATGGCTGTGCCACCAGTTTCGATTGTGCGGGGTGCGGATGACGTTGCCGCGCGCCACGTTAAAACTATTGCGGTTGAAATTCCGGTTGTCGCCCCGATTCACGTTGCGATTGCCGCGGGTCGAAACCTGCGAATTGCCGCGATTGGGATTGCGGTTTTGCGTCACGGCCTGGTTCGAAGGCTGGGTGCGGTTGCGGCCTGCCAATTGAGCTTCGCTCCGGACCGCCTGCCGCTGGTTCGGCGCTATGGTGCGCGGAGCGCCGGATAAGTTCCGCTGGGCTGGCGCTACTCTTCGCTGGGCCTGCTGCTGGATCGGCTGTCTAAATGATGGGCGCACAGCTTGTCTCGCCTGGCCGCCCTGTTGGGAGCGCGCTTCCGCGGCCGAATCGGCCTGACGCTTATGCTTCTTCCTGTCGTTGTCGTTATCTGCCCGCATCACTTGCACGACCGAGAGCGAGAGAGCGAGCGTGACTAGTAGTAGTTTTTTCATATTTCTTGCCTCGATTGATTTGACAGGTTCGGCTCTCCGATTATTCAAAAGAACTCTGCCGCGTCCAGGCGTTTTCAAGCCTGCTGCCGCACCGCTTCGAAAAGGACGATCGCCACCGCGGTCGCGAGATTGAGGCTGCGTGTGCCATGCATCGGGATAGTCAGCAACTGCTCGCGGTTCGCTTCCAGCAGGCTCTCGGGCAGCCCTTTGGTTTCCCGGCCGAAGACGAGAAAGTCGCCCGGTCGAAACCGGACTGCGTGATAGGGCCTCTCGGCTTTGGTCGTGAGATAAAAAAAACGAGCGTCCGATTTCTGCGCGGCCTGGAGTGCGCCTAACGAGTCCCAGGACTGAAGCTTCACCTCCGCCCAGTAGTCGAGACCGGCGCGTCTCAAGGTTCGGTCGTCGGTCGAAAAACCGAGCGGCCCGACAAGATGCAGGGTCGAGCGGGTGGCAAGACAAAGACGTCCGATGTTTCCGGTGTTGGGCGGAATCTCCGGCTCGACCAGGACGACGTTAAACATTGTTGGCGCCCCTGTAGCGGCGGTCTATGACCGCCGAAAACGTTGCACGCAAGCCGATCGTCGGCGGTCATAGACCGCCGCTACAGCTACAACTTGCTCGCGACGAACTTCTCCAGCTTCACGATATCGGCCGCAAACTTGCGAATGCCTTCGGCCGTTTTCTCGGTCGCCATGGCGTCGTCGTTCAGCAAATAACGGAATGTTTTTTCGTCCAGCTTCATCCTTTTGATCTCGGCATCCTTGGCCTTGGCCGGATCGAGTTTCCGCTCGATCGGTTCGTGCGAAGTGGAGAGTTTTTCGAGCAACTCCGGACTGATCGTGAGCAGGTCGCAACCGGCCAGCTCGATGATCTGCCCAACATTGCGGAAACTCGCGCCCATCACCTCGGTCGGGTAATCAAACTTTTTGTAGTAATTGAAAATCTCTTCCACGGACTGCACGCCCGGATCTTCCGCGCCGGTGTAGTCGCGCTTGTTCGCGGCCTTGAACCAATCGTAAATCCGGCCGACAAAAGGCGAGATAAGCTGCACCTTCGCTTCCGCGCAGCGTACTGCCTGCGGCAGCGAAAAAAGCAGCGTCAGGTTGCAACTGATTCCTTCCTTTTGCAGCTGCTCGGCGGCGTTGATGCC
>JBKJNW010000113.1:0-12699 GCA_046593335.1 Chthoniobacterales bacterium
ATTTGGGAGTTGCACGCCCTAACATTCCCCGATAATATGTTCACATGCTCACTCCCGGGCAAAAGAATGTCCTGCAATTCATCCAGGCGGAACAGCGGACCAAAGGGCTTACCCCAAGCACGCGCGAGATCCAGGAACATTTCGGGTTCGCGAGTCAGACCTCGGTCATGCAGTACATCGCCGCGCTCGAGCGGAAAGGTTTTCTGCAGCGGCACGCACGCAAGGCTCGCGCCCTGATCACGGCCGCACCCCAGAGCCGGGTGGTCGACATTCCGATCTACGGGGAAATCCCGGCCGGCATGGCGACTCTGGCGGAACAAAATATCGAGGGCCATGTCGCGCTCGATCTCGAGTCCGTCAACGCCTCGCGTAGCGCGCGCACTTTTGCCTTGCGAGTGCGGGGCGATTCCATGATCGGGGCGCACATTCTCGATGGCGATATAGTGATCCTGGAAGATCGGCAGACAGCGAAGAGCGGCGACATCGTGGCGGCGTTGATCGATGGCGAGACGACCCTGAAGCGCTACGTCACGGAGCGAGGCCGGCCCTATTTGAAAGCGGAGAACCCGAAGTTCCCGGATCTGATCCCGGCCCGGGAGTTGCAGATCCAGGGGGTGATGACGTCCTTGGTGCGCAAACAGGCGGCCAGCGGAGGCCGCGGCGGGTAAGTGTTCTTTTGAACATATAACGGTCTCGTGTCATGATCTGGCATGGCCGCGAGCAGCAGTATCATCGACCTGCGCAAATTGCTCGCGGAGCGTTTCCCGCAGGAACAACTGCCGCCGCCGGGCGACCGCCTCGTCACCGGGCTGGAGATTTTCGATCAGGGGCTGGAGGGAGGCCTGACGAAAGGGGCGATTACGGAATTAAGCTGCGCTCCACCCCACGCCGGCAGTGCCTCGATCGTGGCCGCGCTGCTGCATCGCGCCGCCCTTGATCGGTCCTTTCTCGCGCTGATTGATGGACGCGATTCCTTCGATCCCTTTTTCGTCGGCGAGAGTGCATTGCGCCATCTGCTGTGGGTGCGTGGCCGTACTGCGAGCGAGGCTTTGCAGGCGGCGGATCTGCTTTTGCGCGACGGGAATTTTCCGCTCGTCATTCTCGACCTCGTGCTCAACCCGGTGGCGGAATTGCAAAAAATCTCGGCGAGCAACTGGTATCGCCTGCAACGCCTGGTCGAGCCGGCCCCGACCGCGTTTTTAGTTTTGACCCCACGGAGCATGATCAGCAGCGCGCAGTGGAAACTGAACCTGGAGAATCGCTGGACCCTTCCGCAACTCGATTGGGAGGCGACCGCTTTGCAGGCCGGGCTGAAAATTCGAGTGCAGCGGGCCCAGACGAACAAATGGAGGAAGGAAGGGCAAATGGCGAGTTGAAGCATTCAAGGAAGGGCGCTTTGCAAGCGCCCTCGGCGGTTGTAAAACCGCCGCTCCTTGGGGTTCGGCGGCGCTTCCACTCTTTCACGTCATCACCATGTTCGCCGCCGTTTATCTCCCGGATTTCGAGTTGCAGGCGGCTCTGCGGCACGAGCCCGCCTTGCATGGGCAACCAGTCGCACTGCTCGATGAGGCGGAAGCGAAAGCGACCATTCTCCAGCTCACGAAAAGCGCGGCGGAAGCCGGAGTGAGCGCGGGCCTAACTGCGAGCCAGGGGCTGGCGCGTTGCCTGCGGTTAATCATCAAACCGCGCGCCCTGGCCCAGGAGAAAATCGCCGGCGAAATTTTGTTCCATCATGCCAGCACCCTCGCGCCCGAGCTGGAAGCGACCGCCCCAGGGGTTTGCACGGTGCATTTTACCTCGACGAAAAATTGCCGCGCTGAAGTGGAGCGTGTCGTTAGGCAACTGGCCCGGTTGCACCTGACCGCGCAGGCCGGCCTGGCAGCGACGCCGGATTTGAGTTTCCTCGCCGCCGTCCTCGCCCGGCCGGTGTTGCAAATCGACGACCCGAAAAACTTTCTCGCCCCGCTCCCGATCGAAACCCTGCGCCATTTGTCGCAGCTTTAGCTTTCCGGGGAGCGCACGCGCCTCGCGTGCCGTGTTCGGCGCCTCGCCGAACACTCAGGGGCATTCGTAGCGTCGTTCGCCCAGCGTGCAGTCGGCGAGGCGCCGACTGCGGCACGCGAGGCGCGTGCACTCCCCGGAAAAAATCCCGGCGCGCTGGTCGTTAGGCGAAAACTAACCTCCGGCGTAGTCCGGATACTTCTGGTGCAGCTGGGTATTAACCCGCTCGGCTTCGTCCGCTTTGCCCGCTTTTTGGTAGGCCTTGGCCGCGCGGGCCAGCGCTTGCGGCGTGATCTCGGGATCGTCGTAAAGGAGGGCGACGCTCATGAAAGCTTTGCCGGCCGCTTCAAACTGCTCCCGCTCCATCTCGACCTCGCCCGCGAGCAACCGCGCCTGGGCGTTGACCCGGCCTTCCGGTTGCAGGCTCATGATTTCCTCGGCGATTTTTTGCGCGTCATCCGGTTTGTGCGCGCCGATTTTGGCCTCGCCCAGGGCAAGAAGGGCTTTTGCCTTCGCCGCTGGATCGCGTGTCGTCTCGAGGAATTTCTGGAGCGAAGTCTCGGCCTCGGCCGGGTGATTCAGTTTCATCTGAGCGTCGCCGAGGTAAAACCAGAAGTCTGGCTTTACGCTGCTGACGTTACCGGTTTTACCCAGGGCGGTGAGGTATTTGGCGGCGGGCGCGTAATCTTTGGCGTTGTAAAATTCGAGCCCGAGCCATTCCAGAATCTCCGCCGGAACCTGCGCGTTTGGCGATGCCTCGTAGAAGGCGTCCACTTCCTTGGCCAGGGGATCGCGCTGTTTCAGATAGAAATAAGAGGACATGATGCGGAGCGCGGACGGAGTCCCGTATTGCTCCTTATTCAGGTCGCGCGCTTGTATCATTTCGGCGACGGCGGTTTCGTAGTCCTTCGCCTCAAAAGCCGACTTCCCGATGTAGTAATGGGCCTGCCCCGCGGCCGCGGTTTTCGGATATTCCTTCAGCAGCTGCTGGAAGGTCGAGGCCATGCCCTTGGTGTCGTCGGTCTGGCCGAGAATGAGAGCTTTTTGCTGCAGAGCCGCTTCGCGTTCCCGCGCCTTGGGAAAGCTCACGAGCAATTGTTCCAGATCGCTCCGAGCGCGCTCGTATTGTTTGTTTTCCTGGAAAGCTAGGGCGCGCTGGGCGAGCGCGGATGGGACCTGCGGATGCTCCGGGAAGGCTTGGAGGAAATAAGCGAAGGCGTCGATCGCCTTGTCGAGCTGTTTGGCCTGCACGTAACACCAGCCGAGTTTGAAGGCCGCTTCCGCGCGCAGCTTGGCGGACAATTTCGAATCGCGCAGGCCGGCGTAGAGCGGCGCGGCGGCGGTGAAATCCTTCGCCTTGTAGAGCGCTTCGGCCTTGAGCAATTTTGCCTGGTCGGCTCGTTCGCCGGTGGGGTTGTCCTTGAGGAACTGGTCGATCTCCGTCCCAAGCGCGGGATCATTTGCGTTGTAGAGACCGATCAGGCGCTGGTAGCGCGCGTCCTTTGCTTCTTCGCGGCTGGGATATTTCTGGATGATCTGCTGATAGAGCGCCTGCGCTTCTTTCATCTGCCCGAGCTGGCGTTGGCTATTCCCGGCCAGCAGCATCATTTCCGGCCGAACTTCTTCCGGGACGTCGTCCTTGCTCTTTTCGTAATCCGCCACCGCCGCTGCATAATCGCCGGCCTGATATTCGAGCCGCAGCAGACCGACCGCCGCGACGCCGCTCCAGCGGCCCGCATCGGGGAGCGTCCGACCTTTTTTCAGGAGAGCGGTCGCCTTTGCGGTCATCGATTTATCGGCCTTGTCGTTTTGCGCGAGGTCGAGCGCGACGAGCCCGGCGCGCACCGTCGCTTCCGCCTTGAGGGCGGGTTTGCTCGCTTCGCCGGCGAGCGCTTCAAATTGTTTCAGGGCATCCGCTTTCCGGCCGGCGGCGAGAAAAACGGAACCGACCGCGAGCCGTGAATCGTCGCGAAACGGATTGGGATCGCCGACCGCGATGACCTGCTGATAGAGGTCGCGCGCTTCATCTTTGCGGCCAAGATTTTCCAGGCAGCGTGCTTCAAAATAACGCGCCGAAAGAGAGAGCGCGGAGACTTTCACTTTCGCAGCCGCGCGATGAAAGAAGGGGAGCGCGCCCGCGTAATCCTCGTCGTTGAAATAGATTTCCGCGAGGCCGTAGGAGGCGGGACCGACCAGCTCGCTCTCGGGGAAATCGCGCGCGACCTGTTGAAAACTGGTCCGGGCGGCGGCGGTGCGTTTGAGGGCGCGGTAGGCCTGGCCCATGTAGAAAAGGGCGGTCACGCGATCGGGCGAGTTGGGATAAAGGCCGAGGAATTTTTCGTACTCCGGCACCGCCAGGTCGTAGAGTTTGCGGCCGAAAAGTCCGTTCGCGTAATTGAGCTGGTTTTGCGCGGGCGATTCGGTGCTCTCGTTAGGCGGAGCGCTGGCGCTGGGAGGAGGCGTGGTTGGGGCGGGAATCGCTTCCACTTCTGCCGGGACCGGCAACGCGCGCATGATGGTGGGCGTGGGAGCGGGCGAGGGAGTGCTTTCGACCGGGAGGGCGCGCGCCACCGGCGGTTGCTGCACGGGCAAGGCGCGGCGAATCGGGACCGGCGTCTGGCCCGAGGCGCGGTGGGAAAAGAAAATCGCCGCCGCGGTCACGAGGGCGACATGGCCGAACCGCCGCTTCATTTCGCAGTCGCGAAAGCGACGTTCGTGACTCCGGCCTGGCTGCAGATGTTGAGCACCCCGACAATATTTTTATAAGCGCCAGCTTCATCGCCGCGAATCACGACCGCTTGATCGGGATTGAGCGCAACCAAGCCCTTCAACATCGCCGTCAGGTCGGCTTCGGAAAGAGTCCGGCGATTGACCACGACGTTGCCGTCGGCTTTGACGTTCACGATGACGTCACCGATCGGGGCCGATTTCTCCGTGGCGGCGCTGGCTTTGGGGACTTTAACGTCGAGCTCGTTTTCGTTCCGGGCCGCATTCCAGGTGACGAGGAAAAAGATGAGGAGAAGAAGGAGGACGTCGACCAACGGGGCGAGTTGGATGCCGGGATGTTGCGAAGCGGTGCGGCTGCGGAAATTCATCGGGCAAGTGCGCGTCGGGAGACGCCAGGGTTTCGACGCCTAACGGCGCTCAAAATTCATCTTCGAGCAGGGCCGGGGCGCGTTCCCGGCGCCGGCTGGGCTGGACCGAAAGAATCGCCAAAACGTGAGTGCTGGCCGACTCGAGGTCGGAGATCAGGCGATGGGCCCGGCCCCTGAAAAACGCGTAGAAAATCATCGCGGTAATGCCGATGCCGAGGCCGCCGCAGGTGTTGATGAGCGCCTCGCTAATTCCTTTCGAGAGCAAAATGTAGCGCGACGGGCCCATCTCGGAGCCGAGCGCGCCGAAGGAGCGAATGATCCCGATGACGGTGCCGAACAAGCCGACGAGTGGTCCGATCGTCGCGATATCCGCCAGGTAAGTGACGCGGTTATGCAGATTGGTCGCGACCCGGGTGCCCTCGGTCTGCGCGATTTCGCGCGCCTGGGCAAACTCGGCGTTCGGATTTTTCGTCATGAAATCGAGCGTCTTTTGCACGACCCGGGCGATCGCTTCGCCGTGCCGATTGGAGACAGCGAGGAGGCCGAGATAATCGCGTTTCCGAAGAAGCGCATCCGCCGTCGCCATGTAACCGCTGCTCACCACTGCACCGCGGCGCATGGTGAAAAAGTAAACGATGATGAGCATGACCGAGAAAACGGAAAGGAGGAGCAGCAGGACCATGACCGGCCCGGCCGCGATCATCGCATCGAGGATATTGGTGCTGCGGGGCAGGATGGGCTCGGGACCTGGAGCCTGGGCAAGTGCGGGACCGGCGCTCGCAAGGACGACGAGCAGGGAAAGGAAACTTTTCATGCTCAATTGGGCGTTAGCATAGGTGCGGAGATTGACGATGCAAATGCATCGGAGCAGAGACAGCGCGCCGGCGACGCTCGTTCATCCTTCTCCTCCGCCACGGATTAAAAAGGGAACCGTTGGAGAGGAAACCCGGTAGGACGAGACTCTGTCGAGCCTGGCCTCTGTCACTGGCGAAGTTGTCTTACCTTGAGGCTCGACGGAGTCTCGCCATACCGGGGCGTCACAAGCGGCGCACTCGGAAGATATGCGCGGCCTGCAGCCCGGGATGAAGCGCAACGTAGTTCGTTTTCCCGTGCCAGATGTAGCGCACGTCACTGAGCAGGTCGTGCACTTCGTAGCTGTCGCTCCCCATTTCGCCGAAGTCTTCCACCGGCGCTTCCACGTAGCCCGACTGGGTGAATAGCGGGTCGAGATTCACGACCACGAGGATGATGCAGTCGCGCGCCGTCGTCATTTTGCTGTAGAAGAGCAACTGGTCGTTCGCCGCCGGATGAAAACGCAGGTTGTCGTAAAAATGGAGCGCGCGATTTTCGCGCCGGATCCGGTTTAGTTTCGTGATCAACTCCTTGATGTTTCCAGGCGCGTCCCAGTCGCGTTCCTTGAGCTGATATTTTTCCGATTCGAAATATTCCTCACGGCCCGGGAGGGCGGCGTTCTCGCAGAGTTCGAAGCCGCTGTAAATCCCGTAAACGCTGGAGAGCGTGGCGGCGAGCACGGCCCGGATTTGAAACATCGGTCGCCCGCCGGTCTGGAGATGGAAGGGTAGAATATCTGGGGTGTTGGTGAACAAATTGCCCCGGAAATAGTCGCTCATTTCCGTCTGGGTGAGTTCGGTGAAGTATTCCTCCAGCTCGGCCTTCTCGGTCCTCCAGGTGAAATAAGTGTAGCTCTGGGTGAAGCCGGCCTTGGCCAGCGCCTTCATCATCTTCGGGCGGGTAAACGCCTCCGAAAGAAAGATGGTGTCGGGAAATTTCGCCTGCACTTTCGCGATCAGATATTCCCAAAAGGCGACCGGTTTGGTGTGCGGATTATCGACCCGGAAAATCCGCACCCCGCGCTCCGCCCAGAAGAGAATGATGCTCGTCATCTCATCCCAAAGCTCCTGCCAGTTCGGGCAACGGAAGTTGAGCGGATAGATGTCCTCGTATTTTTTCGGCGGATTCTCGGCGTATTTGATCGTGCCGTCGGGGCGTTTGTAGAACCACTCGGGATGCTCCGCGACGTAGGGGTGATCGGGGGAACAGTTGATCGCAAAGTCGAGCGCGATCTCCAGCCCGCGGCTCCGGATTTCTTTCTCCAGCCAGGCAAAATCCTCCAGTGTGCCTAACGACGGCTCGACATCCTTGTGCCCGCCGCCGTTGGGCGCGCCGATGTTGCGGTTGCCGATGGCGTAGGGCACACCCGGCTCGCCCGGCTGGCAGGTGACGGAATTGTTTCGGCCTTTTCGATTCGTTAGGCCAATGGGATGGATGGGCGGGAAATAGACGACGTCGAAGCCCATCGCCCGCGCGTCGTCGACTCGCCCGAGGCAATCGCGGAACGTGGAACCGCCTTCGGCCCGGCCCTCCGCGTTGCGGGGAAAAAATTCATACCAGGCGGCGGTGCGCGCCGCCACTCGGTCGACCGTCGCGCGCGGTGGCGGCGAATACTGGGTCGCGCCGTAACGCGCGGCGTAGGTCGCCATCAGCACTTCCAGCTCTCCGGAATGCGCGAGGCGATTGACCAGCGCATCCGTGCCAGAACGCAATTGCTCGGCGACCTCGCGCAGGCGTTTCGCGTCGGCTCCGCGGGCACGCTTGGCCGCGGCGGTGAGAAGGGCGGTGCCCTCCAGTTTCTCGCTCGTCAGATTCGCCAGGCCGGCTTCGAACTTGGCCGTGAATTCATGCTGCCAGCCGCCGAAGACATCTGTCCAGGCTTCGACCGTGTATTCATAAGTGGCGTTCTCGTAGACGGAAAAAACGCCGCGCCAGCGATCGTTGTCGACATGCTTCATGGCGGTCTCGTGCCAGGCGGTCTGGCCGAGGACGCGCCATTTGAGGGAGGCGGCCACGATATCATGGCCGTCCTTGAAAACATCGGCCTCCACCATCACGTCCTCGCCCACGACCCGTTTGATCGGGTAACGCCCGCCATCGATCAGCGGCTCCAGGTTCTCGATGACAGCGGCGGGGAATTGGCTGGGCATCGTGCAATCAATCGAAATCCGGGGGCAGGGAAAGGCGATTTCGTCCCGATTTTTGTAGGGGCGGCCGTGCCGGCCGCGAAACCAAGCCTTCGAAAGGCAGGATATTGTGAGCGGGCGACACGCCCGCCGCTACACTTCAGATCGCGAAATAAAAGGCGGCTTCGTAGAGCCCGGAGGTGCGCGTTTCTTCCCGGCGCACCGATGTCTGGAGCACTTTCTCAAACATCTCCTGCTCGAGCCGGCCGATGATCTCGTATTTCTCAATCAAATTCATGATCGGCGAATGGCACTCGAGAATCTGCGGACCGCCATCGGTCGGTTCGTTGACGAACTGCGACATATGGCCTTCGTCGTCGCGCGTGCTGGCGAGCAATTTGGCCCGCTCCTCGATCGTCTCGCCTTTGACTTTCTCCTTCAGCAGGTTGGTCTTCCGCTCGAAGAGGTTATAAAGAAGTTTTTCCGGGGCGTTGGTTCCGTGGATCTCTTCGATCGAATGCAGGAGATCGAGGGTAAAAGCATTGCTGTCGGCTTGGAAAAGGGCGTGGCTCCGGCGGGTCAGGCGATAGACCATCTCGGGCCGGCCCATTTTTTGCGGGCGTCGCCAGGTATCGAGGTAACCGTCGCGCTCGAGGGTGAGGCAATGCTGCTTGATCCCCATGTAGCTCATCTTCATTTTCGCGACGAGCTGGTTGACGGACAACCCCCGAGTGCGCTTCAGGGTATTGAGGATTTCGAGGCGCTGAGTGCGGCCAATTTCGGCAAGTAATCTTTGGTTCACGGTAATCTCCATTAAGGACATCGAGGAAAAATTTGTTTATACGTGGGTTGCGCAAGCAATCGCAAGCAATCTCTTGGGCTGGGGCAATCTTTTCTACAACTCTAATTTTTCATAAGTTTCACAAACAGAGTCATTCCAGCGGCTGCCGAGGCGCTTGGCTTCATCTCCGGCGGAGCTGAGCCATTTCCAGCCGATGTTACCTTAGGGATTATGAAACTACTCCAAAATCCAACCATGAAACGTCAGGACTGAACGCCGCACCGCGCCAGCTCAAGGCGCCGATGGGCGTTCCAATTTGCCTCAGCGGTTGCATCGCTTTTTCAGCCATGGTTTCCTGCGCGATCGGGGCGGCGCCTTCAGCACTTTTAACGCTCCCGGCGCCGGCTAACGACCTTATCCCTTTAGCATCGCCCCGAATGGCGCGGTCACGGGCTATTACTTCTGTTTTGACAAGGCCGTGCACGGCTTCGTGCTGACCAAATAGGGCCGCCGGTGGGCAGCGGCGCGGAAAGGGTTCGGCCGCGCCATCTTCAAACAATGCGGTTGGTCGAGACCGGATCGAAGAGGTGGGCCTTCTCCAGCTTCACCTCGAACTGAAACCGATGCCCCGCTTCGCGGTGATCGAGCGCGCCCTGGCTGCGGCAGACTAGCGTATGCGCGCCGGTCTGGAGATAAAGATTCGTCTCCGCGCCCATCGGCTCAACGATGTCGACGATCGCGGGAAAGCCGGTGGCGAGCGCTTTGCCTTCTTTGCGAGTGAACTTCGCCACTTCCAGGTCTTCCGGGCGGATTCCCAGGATGACATTTTTCCCGAGGAACTCGCGCGCCGAGGAGCGGTCGGCCGCTGGGAAGGCAACGTCGATGGTGCCGCCTTCAATTTCGCGAAAACGAAGCTTGTCGCCTTCTTCCTTCAGCGTGCCGGAGATAAAATTCATTGGCGGACTGCCGAGAAATCCGGCCACAAATAGATTCACCGGCTGGTTGTAGAGGACGAGCGGTGCGTCGTTTTGCTGCACGATGCCGTCGTTCATGACCACGATCCGGTCGCCCATCGTCATCGCCTCGACCTGGTCGTGCGTGACGTAAATCATCGTCGCCTGGAGCCGCTGGTGCAGCTTGGTGATTTCCGTCCGCATCTGCACCCGCATCTTGGCGTCGAGGTTGGAGAGCGGTTCGTCGAAGAGGAAAACTTTTGGTTGCCTAACGATCGCGCGACCGACCGCGACCCGCTGCCGCTGGCCGCCGGAGAGCGCCTTCGGCTTGCGCTTGAGCAGCTCTTCGATCCCGAGAATGCTGGCCGCGTCGACCACCCGTTTTTTGATTTCCGCCTTCGGATATTTTCGCAGCTTGAGCCCGAAAGCGAGATTGTCGAAGACGCTCATGTGCGGGTAGAGCGCGTAGTTCTGGAAAACCATCGCGATATCGCGGTCCTTCGGCGCGACGTCGTTGACTCGTTTTTCGCCGATGAAAATGTCGCCCTTCGAGATCTCCTCGAGCCCGGCGATCATGCGCAGGGTGGTCGATTTGCCGCAGCCCGACGGGCCGACGAGGACGACAAATTCGCGATCCGCTATTTCCAGGCTGACATCCTTGACCGCGGTCACGGCGCCGCCCTTTTCGCCCGGATAAATTTTGTAGACGTTTTTGACGGAGACCTTGGCCATGAGAGCGAGACGGCCAAACTAGGTACCGCGCCGGGAGGGGTCAATCCCCTTGTCGTGCCTTTACCAGGCCTAAACAAACGGCAACTCGACCAGCTCGGCCGGATGACCGTCGGCCGATAATTTCGTGCCGGGTTGATTGAAGCCGCGTTTCACGTAGCCGAGCGCGATTTCTTTGCCTAACCGATCGCTCCGCGTCGCGCTCGTGATCCAGCCGACGTCTTTCACCTCCTCCGACCCAAGCAAACGCGTCTCCGGCGCGAGCGGCGAACCGTCGAGCGAGACCAGGCCGCAGAGACGCTTGCTCATCTGGCCCGACATTTTCATCCGCGAAATCACTTCCTGCCCGATGTAGCAGCCCTTCGCGTAATCCACCGCATCATCCGCGAGATTCGCTTCCACCGGGATAATCTGGTCGGATAATTCGCGGCCCCAGCGCGGAATGCCTTGCTCGATCCGCAGTCGTTCCATGGCGTCCGCGTCGAGCAAAGTTTCCTGGGCCGCGAGTTCCTGCAAAACCCGATCGTGTTCCGCCGCCGGCACAACGAGATCCCAGCCGGCCAGGCCGAACCGTTTCGCCCGGAGCCAGTGGCCGTCGTTAGGCAAATTCGGCGCCGGCTCGGCCGTGACGTGGAAGAGAGCAAACTCCTCGCTCACATCGTCGACCACGACGTCATCCGCGATGATGTAGCGATGGAGACGCTGCGCGAGCGACTCGCGCTGCGCGCGTTCGGCGTCGATCAAGAATTCCTCCGCTTCGGCGCGGATGAAAATGAAGGCGTCGGTTTTGCCTTTGGCGGTCAGCACGCAGGCCGGCATCGACCAGTTGGCGTTCGCTTTTCGGACGTCGTTCGTCACCTGCCCGTTGAGGAAGCGCACCCGGTCGCCGCCGGTGAGGCGGAATTTCGCCCGCCCGGAAAGATCAAAGAGTGGCATCAGGATCGCGCCGCGAGGTGGAAGAGCGCCGGCTGAACCAGGTCCGGAAGCCGCCGGAAAGATTGACCCCCTCGAGGTCTCCCGAGCTTTCTTCCTTTTTCGGGGCGACCTGCTTTTCATCGCCGTTGCTCGCTTTTGCCTCGGCTGGCTGGGCTTTTTCAGCCGCTTGTGGCAGGTCAACGGGTTTGGAAGGTTCGGCCGGCTTGGGCGGTGCCTCTTGCATCGCCGGAGCTGGTTCAGGCGGCCTCGGATTCTCGATCGTTTTCTCAACCGCGGCGGGCGCGGGCTTTTCCGCCGCAGGGAAATATTTTTGCGCGACGGAAGAATAATCGGCGTCGCCCCGGCCCTGTTTCAATTCCGCAAGCAACATGTCGCCCGAGACTTCCGTCACCGGCAGATCGAGCGAAAACCGTTTCGCCAGGGCGGAAGCGATCCGCACATCCTTCAGCATGTGCTTGACCGAAAAATGCGTCTCGAAATCGCCCGCCAGGATGAGCGGCAGCTTCATCTCAAGGGTGGTGGAATTGCTCGCGTTGCCTTTCATCGCGCGGGCAAAGAGTTCCGGTGGAATGCCGGCCTTGCGCACCAGCGCGAGCCCCTCGGCCGCGATCTGCGCTGTCGCCGCAGTCACGATGTTGGTTGCGACTTTCATCACGCTGGCGTCGCCGATTTTTCCAATGACGAGGATTTCCTTGCTGCTTCCTTCGAGCACGGGACGGACCTGTTTCAGGGTCGCTTCGTCGCCGCCCATGTAATAAACGAGCTGACCTTTTTCAGCCGCGACTTTACTCCCGGTGAACGGCGCCTCCAGAAAACGCGCGCCGCGCCGTTCCACCATCCCGGCTGCCGCTTGCATGCTTTCCGGGGCGACGGTGCAATGCGCCGTCACGATATGTTGCGCGGTCAAACCCGGGACGAGTTGTTTGACCGTTTCGAGCAGCGCTTCGTCGTCCGCGACAAAGATCTGGATGACGTCGCAGAGCTCGGCCACCTCGACCGGGGAGCCGAGAAAATTCTGTTCCGGACGCGGGGTGCGATTCCAGACGAAGACCTGGAATCCTTTATTGCGCAGCGCGCCCGCGACGCGCGACCCGATGATGCCGAGGCCGATCAAGCCGACGTTTTTGTTTTTCGAGCGTGCCATATGTTTGTTGCCTCCGGGGCGGAGTGAAAATTGAGATCGTTTCCGCCGCGCCGCAAACGCGAATTGTGTGAGGCAATCTCAG
>JBKJNW010000041.1:0-17690 GCA_046593335.1 Chthoniobacterales bacterium
TTCGTGGCAAAACGCGGGGCGAAGCTGCCGGATTTGTTGCTCGGCCATAGGAGCAACGCCTGCCCCTGGAATTCGCGCGCGGAATTTCTCGCCGCCGAGTCGAGCCCGCCGATGAAGAACCTGCGCATCTTCCTCACCGGCACGATCGATTTGCAGGCCGACTTCATGGTTGAGCGGCTGCGCAACGCCCTGCCGAAGATGCTCGCGGCCGCACCGGCCGGGGAGCGGGAAAAAATCGAGCAGCGTTTCAACCGCCTAACGAACCGGTCGCATGGCTGCTATGCCTTGATCGACTACGTGAATTTCAAGGGCGAAGGCGTGCTCGAGAGCGAGCGCTACCAGGGGCGCGGCTGGGGCTTGCTCCAGGTCTTGGAAGGGATGTCCGATGAGAGCGGGGCCTCGCCGCTCGGTGAATTTGCCGACTCGGCCGAGCGCGTTCTCCGGGCGCGGGTGAAAAACGCGCCGCCGGCACGAAAAGAGCAGCGCTGGTTGCCGGGCTGGCTGAAACGGGTCGAGAGTTATCGTTAGGGCGAAGCCCGGTTGGCTCGCCAGCGGGCAACGACCAGGACGACCAGCGCGAGCCCGAGAAGGATTGTCCATTTTCGCGCAGGGTGCTCCGGTTTGGCCGGCGGACCGATCACGACGAGCGGCGATTCCCAAAAGGCGGCGCCGTTCGGTGCGAGGGCGGTCACTTTGAGCGAGTGTATCTGGTCGGGATCGAGTCCGGCGACCTGCGCGGTAACGGCATCGCCGGCGAAGGCAATTTTAGGCGAAGGGAGAGCGCGCCAGTTCGTTTGCAGCGCCCCTGCCCCATCGAGCGAGAGAAAACGCTCCTCGATCCGATACTGCGCCACTGAATCTTTCGGCCGCGCCCAACGCAATTCCCAGAGGGAGCCGGCCAGCCTCTGCGCCCGAACCGGCACGAGCCGGGCGTTTGGCGAGGCGGACGGCGACGGTGCGGGCTCGGTTTGCCTAACGACGCTTGCCTGCTGCGAGATCGTTGCGGGTGGCGCAGGAGAAGCGGCGGCTGGCGAGGAAGCCGTCACCTTGGGCGAGCGACTCACCGCAGCCGCGGGCACCACAAAGCTTTCGGCCGAAACCGGCAGGCGGACACTGAACCCATTTCCGCGCGCTACGATCGCTCCATTGACTGCGATCGTTCCATCCGCCGCGATGATCACCGGGACCGTCTTGGCCTCCGCGGGCGCGAGCGTGGTCTCCGCGATCGGCTGGATTTTGCGATCGGCCGTAAATTTCAACTTCTGCGGCCGCCCGGTTTGATTCGTCAGGGTAACCGAAGCGGTTCGTGGTGCGTTTTTCTCCCGCGGCAGCGGGATGCGGAGCTCGGCCGGTTGGAAAGTGACCGGCGAAGTCGCGCTTCCCGACAGCAGCACGCTCGCCGTCGCACCATCGGCCGCGCCAAGCGTGATCTGGCCGATAAACTCCCGCCCTTCTTCGGGCTGAAAAGTCACGGCAATGTTCGCGGTTTGCCCCGACTCCACCCGATACTCGGATGTCCTCAGCCGCCACGGAGCGGAGACGGTGAGACGCCCTTCCAGCACTCCGCCTCCACTGTTCGTGATGGCGAGATCACGGGTTTGGCTGTCACCGGCGATGATCGGATCAAAATCGATCCGGGCCGGTGCCTGCAGCCGCGGTGGCGGCTCCTCGACGAGAATTCTCACTTCAGCCGGCGAGGAGACGCGGTTGCTGCTGGTCTGGACGAGGTAGGTAAAGCGGTCGCCCGCGGCCGGCGCTGCGCCGTCATTTTGATAAATGATCGTCGCGCGATTGTCGCCGAGCGGGCGCAGCTCGGAAAGCGCGCCATGGAGGGGCGGATCGACGATCCAGAAAGTGACCGTACCGCTCCCGCTATGGTGACCGCGGAGCGGAACCGTCGCCCGCGCACCGCGCGAGATTCGGAGCGCATACTCATCAGCCTGCGGCGGGGGCGACGGCGCCGCGCTCGGAAGGGTGATATCCGCCAAAAGGGGCAGGGCGGAGCAAAAGATGGCGAAGGTTATTGCGCCCTGCAGCTGAAAGCGCCATTGCATTGGCCCGGAGGGTGCTGGAATTGCAACCCGGTGGCAAATCATTCCCAGTCGTGCGACGGTCCCAGCCAATTTCCGCGTTGCCACCGGCGGGAGAACGCTTCATTTTTGCAGCCGGCCGTGGCCTAGACTGCCAGCTCGATTGATTTTGTGATTTACCGGCTCTTCCAACTTTCCGTCCTCTGCCTCGTCGGCTGCTTCGCCCTCGGCGACGTGGCGGCCCAACTGCCGACTACTGGGGCGCGCCCTTTTTCTTCCCGATCTCGAATCCAGCAGCAAACGCAGTTGCGTCCGCGGAGAGCGCCTGCGATGAAGCGGGCGAGCGATCTCATTCGCCGGCAGGAACCGATCAATGTCTCGCCTCGCCTCCTCGAGCAGGTCACTCCGGACAATTCGCGCATTCGCGTTTCGCTCTCGAAACAGCGCGCCTACCTTTTGCTGGGCGACGAAGTCGTGATCGACTCTCCCATTTCCTCCGGAAAACGGGCCCGGCCCACCCCGCCGGGCAGCTACAAGGTCCTGGAAAAAGACAAGGATCACAGATCAAACATCTATGGCGATTTCGTCGACGCTTCCGGCCGGGTGGTGCGCCGCGGGGTCAGCAGCCGAATCGACTCCGCGCCCAGCGGTACGCGTTTCGTCGGCTCGCCCATGACCTGGTTCATGCGCCTGACCGGGGATGGCGTCGGCATGCATATCGGCTTCCTACCGGGCTATGCCGCCTCGCACGGGTGCATCCGGATGCCCTCTGTCGCCGCCGAAATGTTTTACAACCACGTCAAGGTGGGAACACCGGTGGTGGTTGGCGACTAGGAGGGAGGGGCGCTTTGCAAGCGCCCACGGCGGTTTCAAACCGCCGCTCCTTTGGTCAAGCAACCGTAACGCGCAGGAGGTTCAGCGCCATCTGACTCGCCAGTTGTTTGAACGTCTCGCGATCCGTCGGAAAAAAAAGATGCCTAACGACGGTCTCGCCGCCCCCGGCGAGCGCGACGAAGGCCGTCCCGACCGGTTTCGCTTCACTCCCGCCCCCGGGCCCGGCGATGCCGGTCGTGGCAAGGGCAAACGTCGCGCCGGAATTTTTCCGTGCACCCTCCGCCATGGCGCGCGCGACCGCTTCGCTGACCGCGCCGTGCTCCGCGATCAGCGCCGGATCGACCCCGAGCGAGGCGCTCTTGGCTTCGTTGGAATAGGTGACATAGCCGGCAAGGAAAACCTCTGAGGATCCGGGCACATTGGTCAGGCGATGGGCCAGGAATCCGCCGGTGCACGATTCCGCTACGGCCAGAGTCGCCTTTCGCGCCGTCAGTTTTCTGACTATTACCGTTTCCAGATTCTCGCCCGTCGTGCTGAGGATCGATGTTTCCAACTTCGCCCGGATCAGCGTGTCGGCTTGCTTGAGCACCGCGACCGGCCCGATGACGCGCAGATCGACTTCACCCATCCGTGCGCAATATCCCAGCTCGAGCCCGCGGATCGCGAGCAACTCCTCTCCGACCGCTTCCTCGACGTAGGATTCGCCCATCCCGACGATGCGGTAGGTGCAGCAGGCGATCGCTTCCTTTTGCCGAACGATCTGCCGCAGAATTGGCGCGACCGTCTGCGTGAACATCGGCTGCAACTCGCGCGGCGGACCCGGGAGGAGGAAAAGATGCGGCGTCACCGTCCCGCCCAGACCGGCCGGAAGATAAAGCCCCGGCGCGCTCCCGTTGTCGTTAGGCAAAACCTGCGCTCCGCGCGGCACCTGGGCCTGGCGCAGGATGCGACTGGTCAACCGAATTCCGCGCGACTTCAGCCGGTGGGTGATCGTCTCTTCCAATTCCGGGTCGGCCACGAGGTCGAGCCCGAGCATCTCGGCGGTGATTTCGCGCGTGATGTCGTCGGTGGTGGGACCGAGGCCGCCGGTGATGAAGATGATCTCCGAACGCTCGAAATTTTCCTCGAGTGCGGCGCGAATCGCCTCTCCATCCGGGACCGCCAGCTGCCGTTCCACCCGCAGGCCGAGGGGGAAAATTTCCCGGGCAACGAAGGCGAGATGGGTGTTGAGAACATCACCGAGCAGGATCTCGGTGCCGGTATTGATAACGGTGACTCGCACCGGGGACTATTCGCGCAGGCCCAAGGCCTTTGCCACTGCGAAGGCGGCGCAGTTTAATCAGCCTAACGACTCAGGCGGCGTCCTTGTCCTGCTTCTTGCGAATCAGCGGCACCTTTTTCCCGTCGACCACCGCGCGGTTGATCGTGACCTCGGCGATGTCTTCGCGGCTCGGGACCTCATACATGATGTCGAGCATGATCCGCTCCAGCATCGAACGCAGGGCGCGCGCACCCGTGCCCTTCGTCACCGCCTGCGCGGCGAGGGCGCGGAGCGCGTCTTTCGTGACGGTCAGGCGAACGCCTTCCATCGCGAAGAGCTTGGTGTACTGCTTGATCATCGCGTTCTTCGTGTCGGTCAGAATCTGGACCATCTCGTCTTCGGTCAACGCGTCGAGCGCGGTCAGGACGGGCAGTCGGCCGATGAATTCCGGGATCATGCCAAAGCCTAACAAGTCTTCCGGTTCGACATGACGGACCGCTTCGCGGCGAGCTGCTTCCTCGACTTCGAGCGAAGGGCTGCTGAAGCCGAGCGTTTTATTGCCGATTCGTTTCTGCACGATTTTGTCCAGTCCGACAAAGGCGCCGCCGCAGATGAAGAGAATCTTTTCCGTGTTTACCTGGATGTATTCCTGGTGCGGATGCTTGCGTCCGCCTTGCGGTGGGACGTTGCAGGTGCTGCCTTCGAGAATTTTCAGGAGCGCCTGTTGCACGCCTTCGCCGGAAACGTCGCGCGTGATGCTGACGTTGTCGGTCTTGCGGCCGATCTTGTCGATTTCGTCGATGTAAACGATGCCGATCTCGGCCCGTTTCACATCGTAATCGGCATTTTGCAGGAGACGCAGGATGATGTTCTCGACGTCTTCCCCGACATAGCCTGCTTCGGTCAGGGTAGTGGCGTCGGCGATGCAAAAGGGCACATCGAGAATCTTGGCCAGTGTTTTGGCCAGGAGCGTTTTGCCCGAGCCGGTCGGCCCGATGAGCAGGATGTTGCTCTTCTCGATTTCAACATCGGCAAATGGATCGGGCTGAAATGCCGCCGAGGTATCGGTCGGCGGGGCGCTTTGCAGAACGCGTTTGAAATGGTTATGGACCGCGACCGAGAGCGTCTTCTTCGCGATGTCCTGGCCGACGACGTATTGGTCGAGGGAATGACGGATCTCCACCGGTTTCGGAACCCGGATGGTGGAAGACTGGCGCCGCGCGTCTTCGTTCAGCTCCTTGTCGAGGATGCTTTTGCAGACGTTGATGCAGCTATCGCAAATGTAGACGCCGGGGCCGGCAATAAGCTTGCGCACCTCGGCGTGGCTTTTGCCACAAAAGGAGCACATGGTGAGGTTCGAGGCGCGGGCCATAGGTGTCCTCTCGGTAAAGCAGTTCCTATTCCTCGACTTTCTGCGGCAAGGCCGCCTCCGCCACCGCGGTGGAACGATCGGTCAGACCTTTTTCGTGGCTGGCGCCCTCAAGAAGTTTGGCCTCTTTACGGGATTTGATCACCTCGTCGACCAAGCCGTAGGCCTGCGCTTCCGTCGCGTTCATGTAATAATCGCGATCCGAGTCGTGCAGCACCTTGTCCTCGGGTTTGCCAGTGTGCTGCGAGAGGATGCGAATGAGCCGCTTCTTCAGCTTGAACATGTATTCCACCGTGCGCTCGACATCGCTCGCTTGGCCCTGCGCGCCGCCCGAGACCTGATGAATCATGATGTCGGAGTTCGGGAGGGCGAAGCGCTTGCCTTTCGTCCCTGCCGCAAGCAGGACCGCGCCCATGCTGGCCGCCATCCCAAGGCAATAGGTAGTCACGTCGCAGGTGAGAAACTGCATCGTGTCATAAATCGCCAGCCCGGCTGTGACTGAGCCGCCGGGCGAGTTGATGTAGATGTTGATGTCCTTTTTCCCATCTTCCATTTGCAGAAAGAGGAGCTGGGCGATGACCAGGTTTGCGATGTGATCGTCGATCGGAGTGCCGATAAAAACGATCCGGTCTTTGAGCAAGCGCGAGTAGATGTCGTAGCTGCGCTCGCCGCGACCGGTCTGTTCCACGACCATCGGCACGAGGACGGATTGAGAGTAATTAGAGTCGCGATTTGTCGTCATTTGATTTCGTTGGAAGCTTCTGAAACTGGTGCGGCGGGCGCGCTCCCGATGGTAGCATTCGACCCGAGGAAATCAATTGTCTTGGCCAGCAGAACCTGCTCGATGAGGCCGTTCATGGCGTCGTTTTTTTCGATTTCCTGCTGCATTTTTTCCGGGGTGGTATTGTGGTGCATCGCCTGGTGGCGAATGCGGTCGTCGATGTCCACCGCCGTGACCTGAATCTTTTCCTGCTCCGCGATGCGGTGGAGGATGAAGTTTGTCTTCAACCGGTGCGCGGCCAGGCCGCCGGCGACCCGGATCAACTCTTCTTCTTTTTCCTTCAACATCTCGTCTGGCACCCCGCGCTCGCGATTGCGATGCACCAGCTCGGCCAGGGCGTTGCGGGTCTCGGCTTTGAGCAGATTCGGCGGTAATTCGAAATCGACTCGCTCGCTCAAAAACTTGACCACCTGCGACTCGCGCGCGCGTTCCAGTTCGTGACCATTTTCGTGCTCGATCTGGTGCGAGAGAGCGTGCCGTAAATCGGCCAGGGTTTTGTCCGGCATCCATTTCGCGGCAAAGGCGTCATCCAGCGATGGGAGGTTGCGCTGCTTGATCTCGTGCAGTTTCACCTCGTATTCGGCGGTCTTGCCAGCGACTTCCGTGACCGGAAAATCGGAGGGGAATTCCACCTTCACCGTCCGGGTCTCGTCCGGCTTCTGCCCGATGATTTGCTCGACGAAGCCCGGCAAAAAATTTTCCGCCTCCAATCGGAGCCAGAATTTTTTTCCACCCTGCAGATTTTTGCTCACGTTCGGCGCCAGCTCGGCGATCGATTGGCCGTCGATCTTGCCCTCGAAATCGAGGACCGCGAAATCTTCCATCTCCAGACCGCGCTCCGGCACGTCGACAAAATCGGCGGATTGCTCGCGCAAACGTTCCAGGGCCGCGTCGATCTCGGCTTCAGTCACTTGAGTGTCGGGCAGTTCAAGCGGGATCCCTTTATAATCCGGGAGTTCGAATTCGGGCGCGGTCACGACCGTGGCCCGAAAACGCATCGAGCGATCGTCGCCGAATTCGACGTCCTCCAGGTTCGTTAGGGAAACAACTCGGAGCTGTTTTTCGGCGACCGCTTCACGATAACTTTTCGAGACGAGTTTCTTCGTCAGCTCATCCTGAATGTCCTTGCGAAATTTCTTCTCGATCACGCTGCGAGGCGCTTTTCCTGGACGATAGCCGGGGATTTTCGCCTGGGCGGCAAAGCTGTTCGCAATCGCGTCCCATTCTTTGGAGACCTGGTCCGGTGGCAATTCGATCTTGAGCGTGGCAACGCAATGGGGCTGGGTTTCTACTTCGACCTTCATCGCTCCACGCTACGGGGAAGCGGGGTGGTTCGCAAACCAACGGCCAAAAACGGCCTGCTTATCCCTGGGAGTAAACGCAGTCGCCCGCGATGTGAACCGATTCGACCTGAGGAATGCCAAACCAATAGGCGATCTCGCGATAGTCGGCGCAGTCGAAGATGGAAAAGTTGGCTGCCTTCTCGCTCTCCAGCGAACCCGTCCGGTCGCCCCTTCCTAGACTGTAAGCGGCGTTGATCGTGCTCGCGGTGATTCCTTCCGCTGGCGTCATCTTCATCTGCGTGCAGGCGAGTGAGAGGATCATCGGGATCGACGGTGTCGGTGATGAGCCGGGATTGAAATCCGTCGCCAGCACCACCGCGAGGCCCGCGTCGATCATGGCGCGGGCCTCCGGATAGCGGGTCTTGCCGAGCGCATAGACCGAACCCGGCAAGAGCACCGGTTGCACGCCCGCCTCCGCCAGCGCGGTGATACCGGCGCCGTCCGTTTGCTCGAGATGATCGGCTGTCGCGACGCCTAACTTTGCCGCGAGAAACGCCCCGCCCGAGTTCGTCAATTGATCGACGTGCATCCGCAGACGCAGCCCATGCGACTTGGCCGCCTCCAGAATCTTTTCCGCATCCGCGAGTTCGAAGTATCCGCGCTCGCAAAAGATGTCGCAGTATTGGGCGAGTTCTTCCCTCGCCACCGCCGGCAACATCTCGTCGATGACCAGCGCAATATACTGCGCGGGAGCGCCGGCGAATTCCTCCGGGACAGCATGCGCGCCAAGGAAAGTCGGCACGAATTCCAGCGCGGTTGTTTCGTTCAGCCGTCGGATGACGCGCAGCATTTTCAGCTCTTCCTCGAGCGACAGACCATAACCCGACTTGGCTTCGATGGTCGTCGTCCCGCAGCGCAGGAACCCATTCGCTCGCCGTTGCGCCTGCGCCAGCAGCTCGTCTTCGCTTGCCGCGCGTGTCTTGCGCACCGTGGAACGAATCCCGCCGCCGCTGGCAGCGATTTCCTCGTAGGTCGCGCCGCGCGATCGCATTTCGAATTCATCGACCCGGTTTCCGCCAAAGACCGGATGCGCGTGGGCGTCGACAAAACCCGGAAGCACGACGCGCCCGCGCGCTTCGATTACTTCGATATCGTTAGGCAAATCGCGCGCGATTTCTTCGGATGTGCCAACCGCCGCGATCACGCCGTCGCGGACCAGCATCCCGCCATCCCGGATGATCGCGAGTTCGCTCAGCTCTCCGCCGACCCGCGCCCGCTTCGGACCGGCCAGGCTGACCAGTTGCGCGGCGTGTAAAACGGCGACCGATTTCAAGAAAGCTTGCTCTCCACCACCCGGCGGGCGTCCTCGTAACGCTTCTCCGAGTCTTTCATGAGGACGATCAATTTCTCGCCCAACCCGGCTCGCACTCTCTCATCCTTCAGGCCCGATAAATTGATCCGCACATTCATTCCGGCACCGTCGATACAGGCGCGTGTGGCGAGCAAGCCGACGCCGACATCTGAGATGGAGGCGGGATTTCCCTTCTCCGCCATCGCGGCCAGCAAATCGTAGGAACGGCTCGCGGTCTCCATCACTTTCAGTGGAATCTCCGCGGCGTACTGGTTCGCCGACTGGATCGCTTTGGAGCGAGCCGCCTTTTCTTCCGCCGAATCTTTCGGCATACCGAAAGCGGCCATCACCTTGTTGAAGGCGGCGGTGTCTTCATCGACGAGAAAGAGCAGTTCGTCCTTCAACTGCTGACCCTGCACCGCCCAGTCGCTAAAAAATTCGAGCTGATCATCCCAGCCGCGTTTGCTCGCGGAAAGATTCGCCACCATTCCGCCTAACGACGCCCCGAGCGCGCCCATCAGGGCCGCGACTGAACCACCGCCCGGAGCGGGCGAGTCGCTCAGCGTCTCGTTGCAAAACTCGCGCAGATTCATTTTCACGAGCGACTTGCCGGCGGCCTCCGCGATCTTGAACTCGATCACTTTTTCCTTCGGATCGAACGGCTTCAGCTCGCTCAGACCCATCGAGCGAATGGCGAGGTCGATCAGCTCTTCTTCCGCCGCGCCTTCCGACCACTTTTGTTTCCGCAGGAAATATTTCCCAGCCTCGACGAGTGATTTCTTGGGCAACATCCCGACGATTTCCGAGCCGGTTGCGCGCATTCCGCGCTCTGCGGCGGCGGTGGCACAAGCGTCGAAGGCGACGTGCAAAGGGGTCTCCTCGATATTCGTCAGGTTCATCGAAACCTGCGCGATCCCATACTCCTCCACATACCAGCCGATGGCTTTGACATGTTTCAGCATCCCGGGAATGCGGACCGGTTCGCCCTTTTCATCGAGCACTTTCTTGCCGGGCGGTGTGCCGTCTTCCGTCTTGAAGCGGCCGTTTTCGCGCACGTCGAAGGCGACAGAATTCGCGCGCCGGGCCGACTTCGTATTCAAGTTCACGTTGTAGGCGACGAGGAAATCCCGCGCGCCAATCACGGTCGCGCCGGACTTTTCGTTAAAGACCGCGGGACCGAAATCGGGTTTCCAAGCGGATTGCTTGATCTTCTCAAAAAAACCTTCGTATTCGCCGGCGCGAATGACCGAGAGATTGGAGCGCTCCGGAGCGCTAGCCGCTCTCTCGTAGAGATAAACGGGAATCTTCAGCTCCTCACCGACGCGTTTCCCTAACGACCGGGCGCACTCGATCGCTTCCTCCCAGCTCACATCGCTCACCGGGATAAACGGGCAGACATCGGTCGCGCCCATCCGCGGGTGCGCGCCCTTTTGCCTGCGCATGTCGATCAACTCCGCGGCCTTCTGGATTCCGCGGAAGGCGGCTTCCACCGCCGCTTCAGGGGCGCCGACAAAGGTCACGACGGTGCGGTTGGTGCTAGCGCCGGGATCAACATCAAGGAGTGAAATTCCCTCCACCGCCTCGATCGCGGCCGTGATCTGTTTGATCACGTTCAGGTCTCGGCCTTCCGAAAAATTGGGGACGCATTCGATCAGTTTTTGCATCGTTAGGCTCTTTCCTCTCAATCCCGCGCCTGCGGCTCCATCGGAATTTTGACCTCGTGCACCCGGGCAAAATCGATCGCGCGGGAATAACCTGCGTCAGCGTGCCGGATGACGCCCATGCCCGGATCGCTCGTCAAGACGCGCTCGAGGCGACGCTTCGCGTTGTCCGTGCCGTCGGCCACCACCACCATCCCGGCATGCTGCGAGTAACCGATCCCGACGCCGCCGCCGTTGTGGAGCGAAATCCAGGACGCGCCCGCGGCGGTATTAACAAGGGCGTTGAGCAACGGCCAGTCGGCAATCGCATCGCTTCCGTCGAGCATCCCTTCGGTTTCGCGGTAAGGAGACGCGACCGAGCCGGTGTCGAGATGATCGCGCCCGATCACAATCGGAGCGCTGATCTCACCCGTCCGGACGAGCTCATTGATGGCGAGGCCAAACTTTGCCCGCGCGCCGTAACCGAGCCAGCAAATGCGGGCCGGCAATCCTTGGAACTGAATTCTTTCCCTCGCCAGCTTCATCCAGCGAGAGAGCGTTTTGTCTTCCGGGAAAAGCTCCAGCGCCAGCTCATCCGTGCGCGCGATATCGGCCGGATCGCCGCTCAGCGCGACCCAGCGGAACGGTCCTTTCCCCTCGCAGAAAAGCGGCCGGATGTATTCCGGAACGAATCCCGGAATATCGAACGCCTTTTCACAGCCGGCCTTTTTCGCCTGAGTGCGGAGGTTATTGCCGTAATCAAAGGTGATCGCGCCTTTTTTTTGCAAGGCGAGCATGGCCTCGACGTGCTGCGCCATCGCAGCCATCGACTTCTCGAGGTACTCGTCCGGATTCTCGGCGCGCAACCGGAGCGCGTCAGCCAGCGACATTCCGTTAGGCACGTAGCCATTGAGTGCGTCGTGCGCGCTCGTTTGATCGGTTAGAATGTCCGGCACAATTCCGCGCTTCACCATTTCCGGCAGGACATCGGCGCAATTGCCGACGAGGCCGACCGAGATCGCCTCTTTTTTTCCGCGCGCGGCGTCGAGTAACTGCATCGCTTCGTCGAGCGAGTGCGCGATCTTGTCGCAATAACCGCTCTGCAACCGCTTCTCAATCCGCGCCGGGTCGACATCGATCCCGAGGCAACAGGCACCCGCCATGGTCGCGGCGAGCGGCTGCGCGCCGCCCATTCCCCCGAGTCCGCCAGTGACCAGCAGCGTCCCTTCGAGTGAACCGCCAAAGTGGCGCTCGCCGGCAGCGGAGAAAGTTTCGAACGTGCCCTGCACAATGCCCTGGCTGGCGATGTAGATCCACGAGCCCGCCGTCATCTGGCCATACATCGTTAGGCCAAGTTTCTCGAGCCGGTTAAACTCCGGATAATTCGACCACTGACCGACGAGATTCGAATTCGCGATCAGGACCCGCGGCGCTTCGTCGTGCGTCCGGAAAACTCCCACCGGCTTGCCAGATTGCACGAGCAGGGTCTCGTCGTTTTCCAGTTCGCGCAGCGCATTCACGATCGCGTCGAACGCTTCCCAGCTCCGCGCCGCTCGGCCGGTCCCGCCATACACGATCAACCTGTCCGGATCCTCCGCGACCTCGGGATCGAGGTTGTTCATCAACATCCGGAGCGCGGCTTCCTGCTGCCAGCCTTTGCAGCTGAGTTCTTTTCCCCGCGGGGCGCGAATGGTTCTTTTCATAAAATCTCGTCGGCGCTGTCGAATTTTCCCTGTCGAATAGCCTCCGCGATGAGCGCGATGTCATTCGCCAGCACGCGATCCTCTTCGAGGCGCGGCACAAATTCGCGCAAGGTGTCGAAAGCGCGTTCTACACCGACGCCGGCCTTAAGAGGCCGCCGAAATTCCAGGCCCTCCGCCGCTGCGAAAAGCTCGATCGCGAGAACGTTCTCCGCGTCTTCCACAATGGTGCGCAACTTCAAGGCACCAGTCATGCCCATTGAGACGTGGTCTTCCTTGCCCGCCGAGGTCGGCAGATTGTCGACGCTCGCGGGATGAGCCAGGACCTTCGCTTCGTTCAGAAGCGCGACCGCGGCGACGTGCGCAATCATGAAACCGGATTGCATCCCGGGGTGTTGCGCGAGAAAGGCAGGCAGGCCTTCGCTCAGATCCGGATTCGTTAGGCGATCGATCCGCCGTTCGCTGATGCTCATCAAATCCGTCACCGCAATGGCCGCGTAATCGAGCGCGAGGGCGAGCGGCGCGCCGTGAAAATTTCCGCCGGAGAGAACGTCGCCGTTATCCGTGAAGACGAGCGGATTGTCCGTCGCCGAGCCCGATTCGATCCCGAGCACTTCCTCACAATGGCCGAGCGCGCCGCGAACGGCGCCGTGGACTTGCGGCATGCAGCGCAGGCTGTAGGCATCCTGCACTCGGGGATCGTCGTGGGCGTGCGACTCGCGGATCTCGCTGTCCTGCAAAAGCGCGAGGAGATGGCGCGCGACCGCTTTTTGGCCGGGATGCGGGCGGGCATTGTGAATCCGCTCATCGAACGCGACCGGCGTTCCCTTCAGCGCCTCGAGTGTCATGGCGCCGGCGACATCGGCGATTCGGGCCAGGCGTTTGGCCCGAAAGAGAGCCAGGCCGCCGACCGCGTGCATCGCCTGGGTGCCGTTGAGCAGGGCCAGGCCTTCCTTGGCCCGCAAATCGGTCGGTTGCAGTCCGGCCCGCTTGAGCGCGTCGGCGCTCGGCATCCGCTCTCCACTATAAAAAGCCTCCCCTTCCCCGAGGAGCGAGAGCGCAAGATGCGCTAGCGGGGCGAGATCTCCGCTCGCGCCGACCGAGCCCTTCTCGGGAATGACCGGGCAGACATTTTTGTTCAGCATCGCGAACAGGAGCCGGATGACTTCGAGTCGAATCCCGCTGAAACCGAGGGTGAGGACATTGGCTCGGAGAAGCATCATCGCGCGCACTTCCGGCTCGGCCAGCGGGCGGCCGATGCCGCAGCAATGGCTCCGCACAAGATTGACCTGGAGTTGCTCCAGTTGGTCGGAGGGAATCTGGACATCCGCCAGCTTGCCGAAACCGGTGCTGACGCCGTAGATGACATCGCCGCGCGCGACGATTTCCTCGACCACTTTGCGCGAGGCATGGATGGCCGATTCCGCCGCGGTGGCGATCTCGACCGGCTCATGATTCAAGGCGACGCGGGCGATTTCCGCGAGCGATAAGGGACGGCCGCTGAGCTGCAACATCGAGCGAATACTACGAGAAACGTTTCGGAATTCCACTCGTGCGGCAATTGACCAAGCCTTCCGAGCGAAAAAGGCCAGGCCGCGTAAACGGCCTGGCCTTCTGGGTTAAAGTTGTCCGGTCGGAGGCGAACCGCCGGTGCGAGACTATTTGGAGTATCCGGTGGTGGCCGTCGATTGGGTCGCCATCGTCTCCTTTTTCTGCGCGCAAGCACCCAGGCTCAACACGCCGGCCGCAACGGCCACGATCATGATCATTTTGACTAATTTCACTATAACTTCGCCTCCTTCCTTAGCAGGTTGCTGCGGACTGTTTACGAGGGGAACTCAGTGCGCGCAACGAAATTCTCGGGGTTTTTTCGCTAGGTCGAAATTACGACTTCCGCCCCAACCGGCACCTGCTCGAAGAGCGCGATCAAATCCTCGTTTTTCATCCGGATACAGCCATGGCTGGCGGGCTGGCCAATCTCCTCTTCGTGATTGGTGCCGTGGATGTAAATGAAGCGCTCGCGGGTGTTTGCATTGTGCTCCTCCAGGCCATCGAGCCAGAGAATGCGGGAGACGATGAGGTCGTCGGTCGGCTGCGTCACCTCCTCCGGCGCGAGCGGGACGCGATTGCGAAAGACGGTGCCGGGTTCGAATTCGCCGCCGATTTTCTCGCCGATCTTGAACTTCCCAAGCGGCGTTTTCATGCTCCCCTCCTCCGATCCGAGACCGAAGCGGGAAGTCGAGACAGGATAACTGGCCAGCACTTTCTCGCCCGCGACAAGCTCGAGGCGCTGGTCGGGAACGGAGATTCGAAGGATGGGATCGGAAGTTTGCATCTCAGGGTGCGGACGATAAACTGCGCTCGCGATGCCAAAAAAATATCACGTCGCGGTCGTCGGCGCGACTGGCGCAGTCGGAGTCGAGTTGCTCCGGGTGATGGAGCGGCGCGATTTTCCCGTGGCAGACTTGCGGCTCTTGGCTTCGCCGCGCTCGGCCGGACAAAAAATGGCATTTCGCGGTCGTGAATATCCGGTCGAGCTGCTCGAGGCCAACTCCTTTGCCGGGATCGAGCTCGCTTTTTTCAACGCCGGATCGGGCACGACTAAGCAATTCGCTCCCATCGCGACTGCTGCCGGCGCGGTGGTGATTGATAATTCCTCCGCCTTCCGGATGGAACCGGAGGTGCCGCTCGTCATTCCGGAAATCAATCCCGACGACGCTCGAACGCATCGCGGCCTGATCGCGAATCCGAATTGCACAACGGCGGTGGCTTTGATGGCGCTTTATCCCCTACACCGCGCCTTTGGGCTGCGCCGGGTATTTGCCTCGAGTTACCAGGCGGTCTCCGGGACCGGCGCGCGCGCGATCGAAGAGCTCAAACGTCAGGTCGAGGCGAGCGCGCGCGGGGAAAAATCGGTCGCGGAAGTTTATCCGCACCCGATTGCGTTCAACGTCCTCCCGCACGTCGATTCCTTCCTCGAGAATGGCTACACCAAAGAGGAAATGAAGATGCAAAACGAGGGTCGCAAGATCATGCATCTGCCGGATTTTCTGGCCTCGGTCACTTGTGTGCGGGTGCCGGTTTATCGCGCGCATTCCGTCGCGATTAGCGCGGAGTTTGAGCGCGCGGTTTCGCTTGATGCCGCCCGGGAAGCCCTGGCCAAGGCGCCGGGTTTGGAACTGGTAGACGAACCACAAGCCAATCGCTATCCGATGCCGCTCGACGCTGCCGGGAAAGACGCTTGCCAGGCTGGCCGGCTGCGCCTGGATTGCGCGCTGGAAAATGGACTCGCGCTCTGGGTTGCGGGTGATCAGCTCCTGAAGGGAGCCGCGCTCAACGCCGTTCAGATCGCGGAGCTGCTCTAAAACAAAACGGCCCCGGGATTTCTCCCGGGGCCGCTGAATTTTAAGCTGGCCGCGTTATGGCTGCGGTGGCTGTTCGTCGTTAGGCTTTTTCTTTTTGCCCTTGTGCTCTTCGTTCGGGGTGCTGCCCTGCTGCTGCTGCTGCTGCTGCTGCTGCTCCTGGCGTTGCTGCGGACGGGCTTGCTCCTGTTGCTGCGAGCGCCGCTCCTGCATTTGGCGCGGAGCGCGTTCCGGACGGTTGGGCTGTTGCTCGGCCCGCGGACTGGCACCGGCGTTGTCGTTCGCCGAGGGAGCGGGTTGCGCTCTCTCCGCCCGCTGTTCGCGGCGCGACTTGTTGCCCTCGGAAGGGGGATTATCGGAAGGCTGGTTTTGACCCGCCGATTCAGCCCTCTTGAGATTGCGTTGGCGATCGGCGCTCTGCTCAGGTTTGGATTGATCGGGCGCGTTTTGCTCCACGCGTTGAGCGCGGCGCTCCTCGGCCGGCTTCTGACGATCAGCTTTTTGCGCGTCGTTCTGGTTGGACTGGTCGGATGGCTGCGTAGACTCTGGTGGCGCGGCATCCGGAGCAGCGTTTTCCCGATTTTCGCCCGCTTGGCCACGACGATTCTGGCGTTTTTCCTGCCGATTCTTTTGCGCTTCCGTCTGCTGGGTCGCTTGATCGCCTTGCTCAGCCTGCTGCGCCTGCGGCGCCTGCTCGCGCTGCTGTTGGTTTTGCTCGCGCTGCTGCCGGGCCTGTTCACGCTCTTGCTGTTTCTGTTCGCGCTGTTGCTGCTGGGCCTGCTGGCCTTCCTGCGCCTGCTGACCAGCGGCTTTGGCGCCTTGGGCGGCTTCCTGGGGTTGCCCGGCCGCGTTTTGATCGGCGCTCTGCTCCGCACCGGCCACTGCTTCGCGTTTACGGCCTTTCTGCGGCTGGAAATCAGGCGCCTTGATGTTCTTAGGATCGCCTTTCTTCATTTCCGCTTCCATCTGCTGGCGATTGTTGATGCCCTTCCAACCGGTTTCAACGGTGGGTTTTTCCACTTTCGCTTTGACCTGTTTCGGCGCGAATTTCTGTTGCGACCTCTGGATCGCTGGAGCCATGACGGTCAATTGATTGCCGCTGACGCGATTGAAGTTGCCTTTGCGACCCTGAGTGAGACTGCCCCCCATGGTGGTCTCCCGCTGGATGGTCAGACGTTGCACCGGCCGGGTGGAATATTGATTCAACCGGTTGTAATCGGGGCCGTAGTTGTAAACGACCGAATTGTTGTAGGTGATGTTGGTCACGTTCACGGTGTTATTGATCACCGTGACGTTGCGCGCCGACGGAAGGATGCGGCTTCGCAGCACGGGCTCGCCGATATAGCGGATGTCGACAAAGTTATAATAGAGCGGCCCGATGCCAAAGGTGACATCGACGTCGCCTGTCAAGGAGCGGCCCTCGTAGACAACCTCGCCTCGCTGCGGCGGGAGCGGCGCCCAACCGACGTAATCACCGCCGGTGCGCCAAGAAACCCAGGCCGGACCCCACTCATATCCTGGCACCCAAACCCATCCATAACTATCGAGGCTGGCCCAACGGCCGTAGTGATAAGTCGCCCAGCCGAAGTCTTCGTAGGAAACCCAGGTCCATCCAAGGTCGGTGTAGGCCCAGTAACCGTCGGCGTACGGTCGCCAGTCCTGATTGTCCACCGCCACGTTGGGCTGGAAGCAATAGCCGTAGTCGGCGACTTCGATCCAGTTCCCCTGGGATGAGAGATTATCGTAAAACAAGTTAAGCGAGACCTCGGTCTCCGCCTGCGCCCGCGGCGCAAAGGGGAGCAGGAGACCGACCAGCGTGAGTGCGAGTAAGATTCGTTTCATGGTCTTTGTTGATGTGCAGAGTTGGACCCAAAGAGCCCAACGCTTATTCACAGATTCGAAACTGAGCCACGGGATGCGCGTTTTTGCGCGCGCCTTTAGCGGTCGGATCAGCGCGGCTTCACGACCACGAAGGAACGGCTGCGTTGCCGGCAAACCGAAAGCACCTGGGGCTGACTCGGGTCGAGCGATTGGATCGCCTGCTCGTAATCCTGCACCGACGTGATCGGCTCCTGGTTG
>JBKJNW010000046.1:0-4958 GCA_046593335.1 Chthoniobacterales bacterium
CGGTGCTTGCCTTCCAGCTCCAGCACCATGCGCTTGATGTGGCGATACTTGGTGTGGTTGGCGAGCCGACGCAGGCTTTCCTGCGGGTCGCCCCATTGCACGACCTGGATCTGCTCCTGGCGCACGCCCCAGCGATTCATCTTGCCCGGGGTCGCCATGTAGAGGTCGATCGTGTTCCGGCCGGAAAGGGCCCAGCCGTAATCCTCCACCCGATAGAGTTGCCCGGTGGACAGGACGCGAAAAATGGTTCCGGCCGGCCAGCGCGCCCAGTCCGCCGCGGCGCTGCCGTAGACCTGGTTCGAAAAATCGTCCTGCATCTGGAAGGGCTGAAGTCGGGAAACATAAGCCACCGGCTGGAAGCTGCTTTCCGGGCCGCGAAAAACTCTCTGCGGTCCGACCGGTATCGCGCGCGGCACCGCTGGCACCGGAGCGGCGTGGAGAATCCCACCCAGCGCAGTGCGGTTGCCATATTGGGTGTGGTCGGACTCGGTATCGGTGTAGGCAGTAGTGCGGACCTGCTGGAAATCAGTCCGCGCAAGCGGGCGCTCATATTGCGGGAGGCTGCGGGTGGTCCCACAGGCGCCTAACGACAAGCCGAGCGCGACGGCGAAGAGAGCGGGCAGGATTCTCATTCCAAGTGAGTCGGAAAGTTATTAACAGTTATTCACAAGCACGACAAGCGACGTTTTCTGTCACCGCGCGACTGCGGACGAGTTCGCTTGCAGCAACAATCTGGCGCAATCAGCGCGCCACCGTTGCCGGAGTGAAATCGGCGTCGGTGAAGGTCACACTCTGCTTGATCCCGGCGCCGTTAAACTGCGTCACCGTATTCTTGCGCGGGCCGTGCACGACGAGACCGGCCGGAATGTTGTTGTGCTTCTCGTCCCGCGCCACGCGATCGGTCTCGATCCGGCGCACCAGCTCGCCCGAAGGCGAATACTTCTCGATTCGCAACGGCACGAGGCGAGCTGAATCGATCCAGCTTCGCACTTTGCCGTAGATCGTTTCAGACGATGAATCGGGTTTCGATTCCAGAATCTGGCAGCTCACGTTGTCGACTGTCTCGGTGCCGACAATGGCCTGTTTTTTCCAGGCGAAAAAATTTTCCACCGCGTCCTGATAGGCGAGATCGCTCTCGAACAAGCCCTCGCCCATATCCGACGCCTTGAGCGCGCGGACTTTGTGCGACGGGTCGATCACCGAACCGGTCGGAGCTGCACCAGCCTGCTGGTGCAAAATGACGGCGTTGCCTTTTTGGTCGTTAGGCCAGAGGACGAGGTAGACGAGATCGGTCGCGTCCTTTGTCCGGCGCTGCTTGATTTGAAGTTGCGAAACGCGCTTGCCGCCCCCGTTCGTCCGGATTTCGAGCTGCGTGCGGATGGAAGCGTTCCCCTGGCCGACCGCATCCAATTTGGCGGCCAACTCATCAGCCGACATTGTCGTCGGAGGCGTGGCAGGATCTGCGGCGCGAACAGACCCGACCGAGAGAGCTGCGAGGATGGCGGCGAATAGAAGAGTTTTTTTCATAGGAGAAAACCGATTAACCCGCTTGCAAAGCCTGGCTGGGCGCGAGACGCGAACTGCGCCAGGCGGGATAGAGCCCGCTGAGCACGCCGACCGCGACCGCGATAAGAACTGAAAGGCCGAGCAGAGGCAGCCCCAGATCCGGCTGCAACAGGCCGCGGAGCGCGGGCGTTTGCCCGAGAGCTTGCACGCCGAGCGCGCCGATGGTCACACCAAGCACTCCGCCGAAAAATCCGAGCAGCGCGGACTCGTAAAGGACCATGCGAATGATACGTCCGCGCGTCCAGCCGACCGCGAGGAGCACGCAAATTTCGTGGGTTCGCTCAAAGACGGTCATGAGCATGGTGTTCATGACACCGAGCACGCCAACGAGCACGGCCAGCAATGAAGTGCCCCAGCTCATCGCGCGGACCATGCGAAATCCTTCGCTGTTGCTGAGGTGATCGGTCACCGTCACGGCGCGGACCTCCGGGACCTGCGTCTGGATCCGCTGAATCAGATCACGCATTTGCGCCTCGTTCATTCCAGGCGTGACGCGAACATCGATCGCATTGATTTGGTTAGGCGAAGCGAGAATTTTCTGCAGGAGAGCGAGCGACATGGTCACCGAGCCGTCTTCGACCAGTGCGCCGCCTTTCACGATCCCGACGACCTTGAGCTCCGCGGTTTCGATCTGGATCGGATCGCCCACTTTCTTCTTTAGAATATCCGCCGCGGTCGTGCCGAGGACGACCGCTTGTTCCTCGCCGTTCAACGGCATTCTGCCCGAGACGAGCTTGAGATTGCTCCACGAAAATCCGCCCCACTCGCGAGCCGATAAAATCATCAGGTCGGAATCTTCCACGCTGGTGACCTCGACAAGCAGAGCGCACGTGGCCGCAATCCCCGGGATTTTTGCGATCTGATCGCGTAACGAAGCATTGAACGGCTTCGGCGTGAGCGAGCCGCCCTTGCTGCTGATGACGAGATCGGTCCCGCGCGCTTTCAATCCAACTTCCCAACCCTTCTGGAAACCGCGCGACATCCCGACCAGCGCCACCACCGCGGCGATGCCAATGGAAATTCCAGCCAGCGTGAGACCGGTGCGGACGGGACGGCGAAGCAAGCCGCGGATAACAACAGTGAAAAAAGTCATGAGGTCGCGTGGGCGGAACGTTGATCCGAAACGACTCGGCCGTCCTTCATTTGCAGGGTGCGCCCGGCCCGCTCGGCAATGGAAGGATCGTGCGTCACCAGGATCATGGTACGACCCTGCTCCTGTTGCAGCCTAACGATAAGGTCGAGGATGAGATGCGCATTTTTGCTATCGAGATTGCCGGTGGGCTCGTCCGCCAGGAGGAGCGACGGTCCGTTGGCCAGGCTGCGCGCGATCGCAACGCGCTGGCGTTCGCCGCCAGAGAGTTTCGAGGGAAAATGGTCGAACCGATGTTCGAGCCCGACGAGCTTGAGCAATTCCGCCGCCCGCTCGCGCCTTTCCGAGAGCGAGCGGCTGGTTTCGAACATTGGGATCTGCACATTCTCCGATGCCGTAAAAGTCGGGAGAAGATGAAACGCCTGGAAAATGAAGCCTATCTCGCAGGCGCGATAGGCCGCGGGGTCAGGGCGATCGGGTAATGATTCTCCGCGATAAAGCAATTCGCCGCTCGTCGGTCGATCGAGCGAGCCGAGCAGTTGCAGAAGAGTCGATTTGCCGCAGCCACTCGGCCCCGTGATGGCGACGAATTCGCCTTCGAGAATCGTAAAATCAACCCCGCGCAAAGCCTTCACCTGGCCGTCGTCGAATTCGCGGGTGAGATCTTTTGCCTCGATCAAAGGCGTAGAACTGGCAGAAGCTGAAGTCACCGGAATTACGTTAGGCTGAACCGAAAATACTGAGCGCGCGGGGTCTCTGAAGATTCGCACCCCAATGCGAGGGTGGTTCTTCGTTAGGACTGATTATTGGTGGTGCGAGACTCCGTCGAGCTGCGGGGAGGACATCCGTCCGGTAGCCGAGCGCAGCCCCAGCTCGACGGAGTCTCGCACCACCGCGGAGGGTTCGTAACCAATCGCTTCGACGGCTTGCCATTGCGGTCCAACTCGCGGGTCCGGCAGCTTCTGCATCAGGTCGATGAATGCGTGCCGATAGCTGGGAAACGGCGGGAGTTCACCGGGATTTTTCGGCTGCAACTTGTCCGCGTGCAGTGGCAGCTCCGCATGGGGCAGACCCGCTTTCATATGATGAACGCCGTGAAACGGCTCGTGCAGCAATGTGAACGAAACCAGCTTTCCCATCCAGGTGTTGGCGATGATGCTCCGGGTCGATCCATTGACCGTGTCGCCCGTCATCCCGACATGCTCAATGTATTTGCGCCAGCTCTGAAGGTTCGCCGCGAGCAGGGCCGGGCCGAGATACATCCAGAGGAAATATTTCCATAGTCCGAAGAACGCGACTGCTGAGATTACCAGCGTCCAAACGACAACGAGCAAGACCAACTCCGCCCAAACGCGCCGCCGCATCCGCCTACTGCGGACCGGTGTGCTCGGCAGGAAAAACGCACGCAGGAAAAGAAACGGCCCGTATAACAGGCCGAGATTCAATTCCGCGAAGACCGCCAGGCAGCGTTTCCATCGCGACGTCGTTGGCTGCGAGAGCGGCCAAAACTCGAAGTCGCGCTCCGAGGCGAGATAAGCGTGGTGGGTCTGATGAATCACGCGGTAAAGGGTAAAGCTCATCAAGCTGAGCACGCCAATCACCACTCCATCGAAATCGTTGAAGCGGCGATTTTTCCGCAACAATCCATGCGACGCCTCGTGCAAACCAATGAGAGTGCCGTGCATCAGGTGGCTTGCTACCAGCGCGAGTGGAATTGCCGCCCAAATCCAGTCTTGAAGAACCGCATAAGCGAGCATCGCCTCGTTGAAAACCAACGCGAACACCAGCACCTGAAAGGCACCGCGCACCATCCAGTGCACTTCCTCTGGTGGCTCGCTAAATTCTTCGGCAGTAAGGGTCGCGTCCATGTCAGTTCAGGAGTTCGGAAATGGGACTTTCCGGCGCCCGGCAGATGCCTGCCAAAACGTCTTGAAATATGACATCGAGCCTCTCGATGTCACGCTTGGAAAATAAATTGTCCCGAAAGAGCCAGGCGATCTCCGGGCCCTCGGGATCTTCGGTAATCTCGCAGGCCAACTGGAAACGCGGGGTGCCCGTCGAGCGCATGCTCAACTTGGCCGAAATATTCGGGAGCGAGACCTCGGGGATCGGATGGTTTTGCAACGCGAAACGCACTTCGAAGAGCGGGTTGTATCCGGGTGTCGGACGTTCGCCGAGTGCGGGCGCGAGTTCGGCAAACGGTATCGCCTTGGCGAATGAATCGATCACCACCTGATGATTCGAGCGCAGATGATCGGCGGCAGTCTGCGCGCGATCGATCCGGCCGCGCAACGGCACGACA
>JBKJNW010000140.1:0-46766 GCA_046593335.1 Chthoniobacterales bacterium
GGTGGCTTCGACGAGCGGGCGATGGCCGGTCCCGAGCTGCCGCACGCGCTTGGAGACGACGTTGATCAGCAACTGCTGGTTCGGGCTCACTTTGGCTGCTTCTTGCAGGAGTTGAGCGGTCATATTTCTCAAGGAACGGACGGAACGGCTGGGCTCCGACGGAAATTGCAGGACGGACGGCGAACCATTCGTTAGGGCTGAAGCGGTGGAAATCGAAGCGAGCATCGTCAGGGCAAGCGGATTTCGATCATGCGTGCACTCACCCGGTTGTCAATGGATTTTCTCATGGCGATTGATTCACTTGCCATCCCCGGGGAAGTGCGCGAAATAGGTGCGATGCGCGACCTTCGGAGGGAAGACTCACCGGTTCGCGTCGGCCAGAAAAGTTCGGGCTGTGGCTCAGCTTGGTAGAGCGCCTGCCTCGGGTGCAGGAGGTCCAGGGTTCAAATCCCTGCAGCCCGATTTTTTATCTCTTCTTCTTTTGTTTTGGATGGCGGTGAATTGAAGCCCACACTCTCGCTTCACCTGCTGCGATGAACGACTCCGTTCTCACCACGATCGCGATCACCGGCTTTACCATCGCGTTTTTTCACGCCGCCATCCCGACTCACTGGCTGCCGTTCGTCCTGGCCGCGCGGGTCCAGCGCTGGAGTCGCGCCAAGACGCTCCTCATCACTTCCCTGGCGGCGACGGGCCACGCCGCTTTCACCGCCACCCTCGGTCTGCTCGTCGCCTGGCTCGGAATTGCCCTGAGCGCGCGCATCGGGGCGCTCTTCCCATGGTTTGCCGGCGGCGCGCTCATCGCCGTCGGGCTCTTTTACGTCTTCCGGCAACTGACTGGGCACACCCACACCCACCTCCATTTCGGTCGCGGGCATTCGCATGCGGAAGTGCATGAGCATGATCATGATCACGAGCACGGGCATCATCCGAAAGCGAAGCTTTCATTTTCCAAATCCGACCTCGCCGCCATCGCCAGCCTGCTCGCGCTCCTTACTTTTTCGCCCTGCGAAGCTTTTGTCCCGGTCTACGTCTCGGGCGTGCGTTATGGCTGGCACGGTTTTGCCCTGCTCACGATCATCCTCACCATCGGCACAATCGCCGGCATGGTCGCCTTCACCGCTCTCGCCCTCATCGGCATCGGACAGGTCAAACTGCGCTCCTTCGAAAAATATGAAGCCGGGGTGATAGGCCTGCTCTTGTGCGCGGTCGGGCTGCTGATTATTTTCTTCGAGAAATGACGAACGATTCGGCCAATCTAAACGTGGGAGATGTGGCGCCTGAATTCACGGCCGAGGCGGTCGGTGGAAAATACGGCGCCGGAAAAGTCGTTAGGCTAAAGGATTTCCGCGGCGGACCGGTCGTTCTTTATTTTTATCCCAAGGACGACACCCCCGGCTGCACCGCGCAGGCCTGCGGACTGCGCGACCGCTGGAGCGATTTCGAGGAGCAGGCCGAAGTGTTTGGGGTCAGCGTCGATTCCGCGGCGAGCCACGAAAAATTCATCGCCAAATACGATCTCCCTTTTCCGCTCCTCTCCGATCCCGAGAAAAAAATCGTTAACGCCTACGGCGTCTGGGTCGAGAAAAGCATGTATGGCAAGAAATACATGGGCGCGGAACGGACCACGTTTGTCATCGACGGCGCAGGCCGAATCGCCGCGATCCTGCGGAAGGTGAAACCAGCCGAGCACGTAGAGCAGTTAGCGGCGACGCTCTCCTCCTAATCCTTCTCCTGTTCCTGCTCCTAATCCTCCGATTTGACTCCGCGAATGGGAACAGGATTAGGAGCAAGAGCAGGAGAAGGATTGAGCGGGAGCGCAAAATGAGTTGCCAAGCGCCGCAATCCCTTTACTTTCGCTGCGCGCGACCGGGTTCGGTCGCTTTGTGGTTTCAGAGGCTGACCTTCGGCGCTCCGAAATCGGCTGATTGAAATTTTCCCTATGGGCTCGCTGAAAAAACGACGAAAAGCAAAAATCTCCAAGCACAAGCGCCGCAAGCGGATGAAAGAAAACCGCCACAAGAAGCGCTTGCGTTACAAGTCGTAGTTTCAGGCTTTCGTTAGGCAGCGTGTTCCAGGGCATCACTTTCCGCCCGACCGGAACAACTCCTGTTTCGACGCGACTTTTTTCGTTCCACAAGGCTGAGCGCGGAGCTAGCATCGAAGGGACTTCGTTTCCATGCGACCCGCTGGCAGCCGCCTCCTTCTCTGTCTCGCCCTCACACTTTGGCTGAACCCGGATGCCCTTGCTGTGAGCGGAGGCGCTCTGGCCCAGGCGGCGAGATATGATTACGCCGGATATCGGCTGAGCGAATGGAAGCGCGACCGCGAGGCGATCGTCTACTATACCGCGGCGATCAAAGCGAACCCGGCTGATTTCGTGGCTTACTTCAATAGCGCTGACTGTTACATCCGCGAAAAGGAGTGGTCCAAAGCTCTCGCCGACTGCAACGCCGCAGCCAGGCTGAAGCCTCCATATGCCGATACCTATTATCTCCGCGCCAGCGCGCTTTACCGGCTGGGCCGGGACGCCGAAGCGCGGGCCGATCTCGACCGATGCGAGCGGGGCAAAGCCAGCCCGGCGGCGCGGGAAGAAGCTGCTCAATTGCGGGTGGACCTTTGCCAGGCCGCGCCAAAGCCCCCGCCCGATGAGGTCAGGGCGAGTATCCAGATCCTCGATCGCTCGGTCGCTAGTGCTCGCACCGCTTAAAGCAAAGCCGCAGCTTTGAACAATCGCGCCTGGTTTTTTGCCGTCTGTCGAGCCAGCACGCACCCCGACCTCACCCAGGCTCTGGCCGACGCGACGGAATCGGTCCGACTGAAACGAAATGCCAATTCCCTCGATACACTAGCCACGGTTCGTGCCAGGCAAGGTGACTACCCGCAGGCAATTGAAATCGAGAAGAAAGCTCTCGCCATGGTATGGCACGATCGCGACAGCAAGGGGCACTACCGACGGCATCTCGCCGCCTTTCAAAGTCAGCGGCCATATTTTCCCACGGTCGAAGATCGCGGGTAATAGGCGTTCTTGGGCGAATGCCTCCGACTACGTTGATCTCGGGTCGCATGTCCGGGAGAATCGGCGCCCCGCTACCACCCGCTGTCGCGCATTGCGCGAGCGGGGTAGTTCTGTGGCGATAGCTTGAGCGCAGAGAGGACCGCGAGAACCGAAGCTGGTCAGCGGAGATCCAGCTACAAGACTGGCTCCCCGACCCTCAACATTTCATCCACTGGGTGAGCCGGCTTGACCGGTGTCATCGGGATATTGCTGGTAGGTTGGCCGGTGGCGGTGAGGTTTATCTTCGCCCAGATCCCGTGGAAGATTCCCGCCGCGTCCAGGTAATAGCCAGAGAGGAATCCCCCTCCGTTAACTCCCGTGAGTGAAGTAAAGGTCGAGCCCGGGTAATCGTAGGTCAGGATATTATCGGGCGTGATGAAGAAGAGCCCATGGGTCAAGCCTGCCGCATCCGTATATCTACCAACCCCATAACCAAGATCATTATTTCCCAGCAGCATCGTTTCGGTCGCTCCAGGCACGTCGATCGGGAAGGTCAGAATACCCCGCTGATCGCGGGTGTAGCCATGCGCGATCCCACTGGCATCGACGTAGTAGCCGATGATCTGGTTACCTCTATTGAGCTGATAGGCAAAGGTCTGGGTTGCGTTTGGCAATGCGAACATTGAGACAACTCCGCCCAAGTTCACAAAGGCCGGTTGCGTCCCGTCACTGAGAACGACCGTCCCAACAAAATTACCGCCATTGTTAATTCCTAATGGAATCGTGTCCACGGCTCCCGCGACATCGAAGGGAATGAAGTCGGGATGCTCAAAGATATACCCGTGGAAAGTGCCATCGCTTCCGTTTTTGTATTCACCGCAGGTATGGCGCTGGTTGTTGATTCCTCGTCCCCGGGTTACGCCCCCGGTGTCGTTAGGGTCACTAAAGGCAGTGTCGCTGAACCTCATGATGCGCGGCTTGTAGAAAAAACCTTGTTCGACCCCGGTGGGTTTAATCACCGTTCCTATCATCACTCCCTGGTCACTAATTTTCTGTGGCAGCGTTGCGTTTCCCACTCCCGGGAAATCGAACGTCTGTAGCACCTCGATCGTTGCCGCGGAGGCAACCCTTCCGACAAGCGGTAGTGTGAGAACCGCGAGAATACAAACCAATCCGTTTTTTAGTTTCATTTTGGGGATTCACCTTCCTACTGATTCGTTCAAATTTTATCCGCGGATGCCCGGAGCGATCGAAATGCGTCGTTTGAGTTCGTTAACCGTGGAACGATTCCATTGCTGCCTGAGTGCGTCCATTTGTGCGCGTCACAAGATACTACAGAAAAATCAGCTCAAAGTGTTAAAAAACCTTTCGAGAAGTGCAAATGTCGCCACCGCGCGCCGTATCCGGCCAGCGTCGATGCGCCAGGCGTGACACACGTTCCAAGCCGCGGCGGTCGAAGATTACCGTGCAGCGCCACCCAGGAGCCTTCGCTTCCTTTTTCTGCCAGTAGAGCTTTGGGCGAGGGCTTCGTCGATTGCGGCCGACGCGGCCGTCTCTACACTGGCGTGAAAGACGACGTTTATGTCTCCGACATTTTTCGCTAACCCGGTAGCATTCCAGCGCTGGCTCCAGACACATCATGCGTCCGCCCGCGAACTCTGGGTCGGCTTCTACAAAAAGCACACTGGTCGCCCGGGCATTACGTGGCCGGAATCAGTCGATGAGGCGCTTTGCGTCGGCTGGATCGATGGCCTCCGCAAGACGATCGACGGCGAGAGCTACCGGATCCGGTTTACCCCCCGCCGGCGCGGCAGCATCTGGAGCGCGGTCAACATCAGGAGAGTCGAAGTGCTGACTAACGAGAAGCGGATACGCCCTGCCGGGCTGGCTGCGTTTGCCCTCCGGAGCGAAAACAAATCCGGCATCTACGCCTACGAACAGCGAAGCGAAAAATTGCCCGCGCCGTATGCTGGGCTCTTCCGAAAGAACAGGGCGGCCTGGAAATATTTCCAGGCCCAGCCGCCCTCCTACCGCAAGACCACCGGCTGGTGGGTGACGAGCGCGAAACAGGAAGAAACGCGGCGGAAGCGCCTGGAAAAACTGATCGCGGCCTCGGGCGAGGGTCGCCGTCTGCGCTAAAAATTCGCCGCCCTCATGATTCCAGTTGAAGGGAAGCGGAACAGTTCCAAACTACGCGGATGCTTCCACATTTCGGGCACACCTCGCGCGTGCTGTTGTCGGGTCTGCTTGCGAGCAGCCTTGTTCTTGGCCTAACGACTGCGGCGGAATCCCAATCCTCCAAGGCAAAACCTAAGAAACCCGAGGCAACCCCGGAGTCCGCGGTGTTTTCTAATGCCAGCCCGTCCCCGGCCGCCGGCAAAGCCTCCGAAGCGCAGGCGGCGAAGAAGGGCCAGTTCGACGAGCAACTCTGGAGCGGGATGAAGTGGCGTGAGGTCGGCCCCTATCGTGGCGGCCGTGCGATCGCAATCGAAGGCGTGCCCGATGAACCGAACACCTATTACTTCGGCGGAGTGGCGGGCGGAGTTTGGAAAACCACCGACGGCGGGGCGAACTGGAAGCCGATGTTCGACAAGCAGCACGGGACCTCGTCGATCGGGGCCATTGCCGTCTCGCCGAGCGATCACAATACGATCTACGCCGGCGCGGGCGAATCCGCCCTCCGCGGCAACATTACCTACGGCGACGGCGTTTATAAATCGGTCGATGGCGGCCGCAACTGGCGCAATGTCGGACTGAAAGACACCCGCCACATTGGCGCGCTCATCGTTCACCCCGAAAACCCCGACATCGTTTTTGTCGCAGCCGTCGGTCATGCCTACGGCCCGAACGCAGAGCGCGGCGTCTTCCGCACGACCGATGGCGGCAAGAGCTGGACGAAGGTTTTATTCAAGGACGAGAACACCGGCGCCATTGATGTCGTCTTCGATCCGCATAATCCGAACACGCTTTTCGCGGCGATGTATCAGGTGCGCCGTCAGCCGTGGTTTCTCTCCAGCGGCGGCGCCGGCAGCGGACTCTATCGCTCGGCCGATAGCGGAAATACCTGGCAGGAGTTAAAGGGACACGGGTTGCCGGAAGGCATCCTCGGGCGCATCGGCGTCACCGTTTCGGGCGCTGACTCCGGTCGCATCTACGCCATCATCGAGGCCAAGGAAGGCGGCATCTTCCGCTCCGAAGACGGCGGCGATAGCTGGGAGAAGATCAACGACGACCTCCGTTTCCGGCAGCGCGCCTGGTATTTCAGCAAAGTCTACGCGGACCCGCGCTCGGTCGACACGCTCTATGTTCTGAACACCGGACTCTTTCGTTCGGTCGATGGCGGCAAGACCTTCAAGCTCCTCCCGGCGCGTCACGGCGATCATCACGGGCTTTGGATTGATCCAAAAAATCCAAACCGGATCGGCAACGCCAACGACGGCGGCGCCAGCGTCTCGATCGACGGCGGCGAGACCTGGTCGACCTTGAACAACCAGCCGACGGCGCAGTTCTATCATGTCGCGGTCGACAACGCGTTTCCGTATCACATCTACGGCGCGCAGCAGGACAACTCGAACGTCGGCATCGCCAGCCGCAGCCCGAACGGCGTCATCGGCCGTGAGGATTGGTTCCAGGCTGGCGGCGGTGAGACTGGCTTCGTCGTGCCCGATCCGCGCGACTGGCACATCATCTACTCCAACAACGAGGGCTTCATCACTCGTTACGATCAATCGAAAGAGCTGTATCAGGACGTGAGCGTTTGGCCGCTCGATCATTCCGGGCACGGTGCGGAGGATCTGAAGCACCGTTTCCAATGGGTCACACCGCTCCTGCTTTCGCCGCACAACCCCGACACCATCTACACCGCGGGCGAAGCGGTCTTCAAATCAACCGACCAGGGGCACAGCTGGACGGCGATCAGCGAAGACCTCACCCGCAACGACAAGAGCAAACAAAAACCGAGCGGCGGCCCGATCCAGAACGACATCACCAGCGTCGAGTACTACGGCACCGTCTTCGCGCTGGCCGAGTCGCCTTTGAAAAAGGGAATGCTTTGGGCCGGGACGGATGATGGATTGTTACACGTCACGACCGACGACGGCGCGACCTGGCAGCGCGTCACCCCGAACATGCCGGAGTGGAGCCACGTCAGCCTGATCGATCCCTCGCATTTCGATGCCGGCATCGCTTATGTCGCGGTCGATCGTCATCGCCTCGATGACTTCAAACCTTATATCTTCAAGACGACCGACACCGGCCGGAACTGGACCGCGATCACCAATGGCATTCCGGAAGGCGCCTACGTCCGCGCGGTGCGCGAAGATCCAAAGCGGCGCGGCCTCCTCTACGCCGGGACCGAGCTAGGTGTTTACGTTTCCTTCGACGATGGCGCGCATTGGCAATCGTTGCAGATGAATCTTCCGACCTCGCCGATTCACGATCTCGTGGTGAAAGATGACGACCTCGTCGTCGCGACCCACGGCCGCTCTTTCTGGGTGCTGGACAACCTTACCCCGCTTCGCCAGGTCAACGATCAGGTGACGCAGTCCGAGATGAAACTCTACGCGCCGCAAACCGCGTATCGCCTCCATTATCCCGAAGAGGTCGATTCCCGGCAGCCGGTCGGGACCAATCCGCCCTCCGGCGCGATGATCGATTATTACTTCAAGGACGCGCCGAAAGGCGAAGTGACGATAGAAATCCTCGACGCCCAGGGCAAGACCATCCGGCATCTCTCGAGCAAGGAGAAAAAGGAGGATGCACAGCCGCCGGAATGGCCCGACCAAATCGAAGCGCCCAAGACCATCGCGGCCAAAGCCGGCATGAACCGCTTCCCCTGGGACCTGCGCTATGATCATCCGGTCCTCACCCCCGGCACCTTCTATTACGGGAGCGGCCCGCGCGGGGCCCTCGCTTTGCCCGGCACCTATCAGGTCCGCCTAACGACTAACGGCAAAAGTGAAACCGCACCGCTCCAGCTCGCGATGGATCCGCGCCTGAAAGGCGCCGAGGACGGGATCCGGAAATCGTTTGAGCTGGCGATGAAGGTGAACGAGCGCTTCTCGCAGCTGCATCAGGCGATCAACGAAATCCGCGAAACCAAGTCGCAGCTCGATTCTTTCCGCAAACATGCGGCGGACGAAGCGCGCCTGAAACCGGCGCTCGACGCCGCGGACGAGATGGAGAAGAAAATGTCGGCCGTCGAGGAGAAGCTGCTCCAGGTCAACATGAAGAGCTCGGAGGGAAATCTGGTCTATCCGAACCAGTTGAACGAAGAGTTCTACACCTTCAGCAAGGTGGTCGAAGCGGATGCGGCGCCGACCCAGTCGCAGCTGGAGGTCTTCCAGACGCTGGATGGCCGGCTCGAGGAGCAGTTGAAAGCCTGGACTCAGATCAAGAGCGAAGAGGTGCCGAAAGTGAACGGCTTGATCAAGCAGGCCGACCTGCCCGCGCTGACGGTCGCGGAAGCAGCCAAGCCTGCACCGGCCCCGGCCGCCGTGGCGTCCCCGACACCGGCCATCCCGATTCAGCCTAACGAATCGAAGCCGCCGGCCATGCCGACCGCGAGTCCGCCGCGCTAGCCTAACGAACGGCCGGGAAAGTTTCGTCACCGCGGGTAACGTAGAGGCGACCCCGCGATGCCGGGGTCGCCACCGGAGTGGAGCGCGCGCGCGTTCCCTTGGCCCGCCGACGCGAGGATGATCTTCGAAATGGTCTTAGTGACCTTTATCTTCTTCGTGCGATCATCCAGCGACAGCCGCCAGTTTTGCGATGAGCCATAGCCATAACCACGAAACCGATTTCGGCCGCGCCTTTGCCATCGGCGTCGTGCTCAACGCCGGCTTCATCATCGCCGAAGTCGTTTTCGGTCTCCTTAGCCATTCGCTCTCGCTCCTCGCCGATGCGGGTCACAACCTGAGTGATGTCATGGGTCTGCTCATGGCCTGGGCCGCGAGCAATCTCGCCCGGCGCAGCCCGACCGAGCGTTTCACCTACGGCCTCCGTCGCACCTCCGTTCTCGCGGCACTTTTTAACGCCATCCTTCTTCTCGTCAGCATCGGCGCCATCGCCTGGGAAGCCATCCGCCGCATTCGCCAACCAGAACCCGTCCTCGGTCAGACGATGATCTGGGTCGCCGCCGCTGGCGTGGTCATCAACGGCATCACCGCCTGGATGTTTGCCCGCGGCCGGAAAGGCGATCTCAACATCCGTGGTGCATTCCTTCACATGACGGCGGACGCGGGGGTCTCGGCCGGCGTAGCCATTGCGGGCTTGGTGATTCTGCAGACGGGCTGGTCGCTGATCGATCCGATTAGCAGCCTCGTCATTGTCGTCATCATCCTCATCGGCACCTGGGGCTTGTTGCGCGACTCGATCAACCTCGTCCTCGATGCCGTCCCGCGCGGGATCGATCCCGGCGCAGTGAAAGAATTCCTCCAGCAACTTCCCGGCGTCACGGCCATTCATCACCTCCACGTCTGGGGCCTGAGCACAACCGAGACGGCTTGCACCGCGCACGTGGTGAAACAGGAGCCGCAGCTCGACGACAAACTGCTCAAGACGATCGCGCGCGAGTTGCACGAACGATTCGGGATCGAGCACACCACGATCCAGTTCGAGCTTTGCGTCGGCGAAGATTGCCCGACCGAACACGAGGTGCACGCCCCCGAGGAGCACGCCCACCAGTGAGCATCCCCATCACCAAAGCCGTGCTGCTCGCCGCCGGCCGCGGCACCCGCATGCGCGACCTGACGAATGAACTCCCCAAGCCGATGATCGCGGTTCGCGGCAAACCGATCCTGCAACACATCATCGAGGGCCTGCGTGGCGCCGGTGTGCGGCAGTTTTTCGTCATCGTCGGTTGGCACGCCGAAGTCGTTAGGGAAACATTTCGCGACGGCGCGAGCCTTGGCGTGGCGATCGAATACGCGACCCAGGTCGTGCAGGACGGGACGGGCCGGGTGGTGGAGCTGGCGCGCGACTTTGCCGGAGAAGACCCGTTCGTCCTGAGCTACGGCGACATCATCGTCGAACCCTCGAATTACTCCAGCCTAACGAACCTGGAAGATGGCACCGAGGCCATCGTCACGGTCAAGCAGAGCGAAGACGTGAGCAAAGGCGGCGCCGTCTTCGTCAACGAGCATTTCGAGCTCATCGACCTCCGCGAAAAGCCGCAACCAGGCGAGCCGACCAGCCCCTGGTATAACGCCGGAATCTACGCCTTCCGCCCGAGCATATTCGATTTCACCGCCCGGCTCGAGCGATCGCCTCGGGGCGAGTTTGAGCTCACCGATGCGATCCGCGCTCTCGCGCAATCGGGCAAAAAAGTGCAGGCGCTCGAGCTCAGCGGCGATTGGGCCGACGTGCGCGATCCCGAGATTCTCGCCCAGCTCAATCGTTAGGTAATTTCGTCGGCCGTCTCGTCCTCGGGCGCTTCCTCGCCGATTTCCTCCTCGATCACCCGCAGGCGTTTCGGCGAGAGGAACGGGCGGAGAAAGCCGTAGAGCAGGTAGCTGATGAAAATCACCGCCGTCATCCAGTGATAGAATTTCACCGTCAAGGCGAGGAGCGCGATGACGAAAAAGAAGCGCGGGATCGATTGCGTCGTCCGCCAGTTCACCGCCTTGAAACTCGGGTAGCGGAACTTGCTGAACATCATGAAGGACAGGAAAATCATCAGGACCGGCAGCGCGTACTTCCAGCGGCCGATCGTGCGCTGGCCTTCATCCAGCCAGAGCATGAACAACGTGAGTGAGGCAATCACCCCGGCGGCGGCGGGGATGGGAAATCCGGTAAAGTTTTTATCCGGGCTATTCGGCGGGCCGGCCGCGGCGACGCAATTGAAGCGCGCGAGACGAAGCGCGCCGCAGGCCAGGTAAACAAAGGCGATCATCCAGCCGAGATTCTGAAATTCGCCGAGCACGATCTGGTATACGAGCAGTGCTGGCGCCATCCCGAAGGAAACGATATCGGCTAACGAATCGAACTCGCGCCCAAAAGGACTCTCGTGCCCGCCCAGTCGCGCTAGCCGCCCGTCGAGCAGATCGAAAATGCAGGCCGCGAGAATGAACCAGATCGCATCGTGGAAGTAAGCCGCTGCCTTTAGGAAATCGTTCTCCTGCGCGCCATCGTAAATGCGCAGGACCGCGGCAAACCCGCAGAAGAGGTTGCCCGCCGTCATCAGGTTCGGCAGCAGGTAAATCTTCGGCTGGCGTGTGTCGGACATGACTCTAAGAGAGGCGCGCAATCGGACTCGAGCCGCCGGCGACGCGGTCGCCCACTTTTACCAGCACGGTCGCGTTCAGCGGCAGGTAAACCTCCGTCCGCGAGCCGAAACGGATCATCCCGAAACGCTCGCCTTTCGCCAAAGTATCGCCCACCTGCGACCAGCCGACAATGCGCCGCGCGATCGCGCCGGTGATTTGCCTAACGACCAGAGTTGCGTGCGGATTCTCGAAGGCCCACGTCATGGCTTCGTTTTTCTCCGAGCACTCCGGGTTGCGCGCATCGAGACACATCCCCTGGTGACGCTCGCGATAAATCACCCGTCCATCAATCGGGGCACGGTTCGTGTGCACGTCAAAGACCGAGAGAAAAATCGCCACCCGTCGCATCTGCCCCTTCACCACTTCGCTTTCCTCGAGCTCGACGATTTCCACCACCACGCCGTCCGCCGCCGCCACCACCAACTCCGGTTCCGCCGGCGGGACCCGTTCCGGATCGCGAAAGAATGCAAAGGTGTAACCGATCAAAGCAAGGAAGAGCAGCGCCAGCCACGGGAACGCCAGCAGACTCACGAGCGCGAGGACGATGAGCGCGGCAAAAATCCAGCGGGCTTCGAAGAGGGTTTGGAAACGCATGAGAGGTAGGAGTGTCGGGTTCCCCGCGAGACCGGTCAAGCTCCCCGGTCCTTCCCAATCCTGCTCCTGCTCCTACTCGTGCTCGAAAGCCCGCCCGCGATTTTCATAATGACAAAGCCCGTCTCCACGCCATCATCCCGAAAGATGAGCGCGACCACGGCAAACGCTTCCGAGCTGCACGTCCTCGATCATCCCCTCGCCGCGGCTCAGCTTTCCATCCTGCGCGCGCAGAGCACCTCGCCTAACGACTTCCGACGCGCCATGCAGAAGCTCGCTCTCCTCCTGTCGGTTGAGGCGGCGCGCCGCTGGGAAATCGACAGTGTGCCAATGGAAAGTCCGCTCCACTCCTTCACCGGCCAGGTCCTGTCGCGGCCCATCGCGCTTGTCCCGATTTTGCGCGCCGGACTTGGATTGCAGGAAGGCATGATGCAGTTAGTCCCGGAGGCGAGCACGGGACACGTCGGCCTTTACCGCGATCCGGCCACCCTCCTGCCGGTGAAATATTATTCCCGTCTCCCCGAAGATCTGGCCGCCGCCGAAGTGCTCGTGCTCGACCCGATGCTCGCCACCGGCCACAGCGCGGTCGAGGCCATCTCGATCGTGAAAGCCGCCGGCGCGACCCGGCTGCAATTCATTTGCGTTCTCGCCTGTCCGCCCGGGGTCGCGACCCTGCAAAGCGCGCATCCCGATGTTCCGATTGTCGCCGCCGCGGTAGATCCGGAACTGAACGACGTCGGCTACATCGTGCCCGGGCTGGGCGACGCCGGGGACCGATATTTCGGGACCGCATAGTCTCCTAATCCTGCTCTCCAATCCCTGCAACGATGCGAGGTGAGTGGGATTAAGATTAGGAGCAGGAGCAGGATTATGAGGGGGAGCAATCCATCCGGGCTTGCTTCGCCCGCACAAACCTGAGCAGGATTTTCCATGGAGCCCAGCGAATCCCGCATCGAGATCTTCGCCCCTTTTGGCGAAGCCTTTGAGACCACGAGAAAAATTCTCTTGCAGCCCTTCGACCTCGGGAAGTGGTTCGTAATCGGCTTCGCCGCCTGGCTCGCCACCATGTTTAGCGGGTTCAGCTTTAATTACCGGAGCGGTTACAACAAAGGCGACTGGAATTGGAAAGCGACCACCAACGGCAATGTCTCGCTCGAGGGGATGCCGCCTTGGGTCATCCCGCTCATCATCGGCGGCGGCCTGCTCTTGCTTGCCATTGTCATCCTCCTCCTTTGGCTCAACTCGCGCGGCCGCTTCATCTTCACCGATTGCATCGTGCGCAATCGCGGCGCCATCGCCGAGCCCTGGCGCGAATTCCGCCCCGAAGGCAACCGCTATTTCCTCCTCCAGCTCATCCTCACGATTTGCAGCATGCTCATCTTCGGCGGGCTCGCTCTCATCTTTGTCCTCGGCTGGCATTGGAAATACTCTCTCCTGCCCTTGCCCATCATCATCCTCCTCGCAGTGAGCTTCTTTCTCGTCGCCATCGTCGTCGGGCTCATCATGAAATTTGTCGTGCCGGTGATGTATCGCCGGCGCTGCCCGGCGCTCGACGCTTTCCGCGCCGTCTGGCTACTCATCACCGCTCATCCCGGCGTCTTCATCCTTTTCGGCCTCTTCTACATTCTCCTCTACATCGCTGCCGCCATGATCGGCTGCCTCGCCGCCTGCGCCACCTGTTGCCTCGCCGCCCTGCCCTATCTCGGCACCGTCATCCTTCTGCCGTTAGTCATGTTCCTCTTCACCTATCCGCTTTGTTTCATCCGCCAATTCGGCGATCCCTACGACGTCTGGGCCGGCGTCCGCCCGGCCGCGCTCCCGCCCGCCGTCCCCCCCGTCCCACCGAGCCCTGCGATTCCCCCCATCCAGGAACCTCCCCCGCCGCCGCCCGCCGTATGAACCTTCCTCCTACCGCGCCCCTCCTTCCGTCCGCCCGCCGCTGGCGCACGCTCTACCTCTTCGTCCTGCCCGCAGCCCTGCTTGCGCTCGCCCTTGTCCCGCCGGGTGCCGCCCCGTCCTGGTTTCCCTTTGCCACTTCCTGCGGCGCCGTCACCGGATTGCCCTGCATCTTTTGCGGCACCACCCGCGCCCTCCAGCACCTCCTACACGGCGATTTTGCCAGCGCTCTTTACTACAACTGGATCTCCTATCCCCTCCTCGCCGCCGCCTGCGCCTTCTACCTTTGCAGCGCCCTCGATCTTTGCCTCCGTCGCAACCTCTTCGCCGCGCTCCCCCGGCCGCGCCTGCGGGGCCGCTCCCTCGGCACTCTCGCCGCCGGCTTCCTTCTTCTCTGGTGCTTCCAGATTTACCTAGCCGTCTCTCAGCACAAGACCGAGCTGCTCAACCCGCGCGGACCACTTTACTCGTTAGTCGCGCGCTAGAAAACAGAAAGCCCGCGTCACCTCTCCGCGATCGCCCCCTGTAGCCACGGCTCTATGTAGCCGTGCGGGACCAGGCGCCTCAACACAGTGAGGCGGCTACAAGATCAGGCGGCCACACGCCGACCCAAAAGAAAAAGCCCGCGTCACTATGGCGATGACGCGGGCTCCCGAGTTAGGATTTGGTTAAGAGTTAGCTGAGACGGCTGCCGGCATAGCTGCCACTCCCGTTTCCGTTGCCGTTAGGCGCGATCGCCGCCAGCGGAGCCAGCTCCGCATCAGTCATCGCCGTTTCCGGCTCCGCCGCCGCGGCCGCCGCCGGCATCGTCACCAGGATCGGATTGCTCGCCACACCTTGCGCCGAACCATTACCGCCTGCACGATGATCTCCGGCGTGATCCCGCCGCGACACCTTCCAGCACCGCCATCGGCTGCTGACCGCTTGCAGCCAGCTTATAGCGCGTATCGAGGCCAACGATCTTGGCGCGGAAGCGATAACGCATCGCCAAAGCCGTCGGATCGCATTCCAGCAGGGCTCATGGCGCGCGATCGCCTCAAAGGCGAGCATGATTTGCGACATGCATTCCCAGCCTGAGGAGCGCGAAATCTGGCGGGTGTCGCCTGCCACTTCATTGACGACGACGAAGTTGCCGCCGTTATCGCCACGAAGCTGCTCGTTCGTATTCAGAAACTCCACGCCGTAAACGCTGCCGTCCGCCCAATGTCGACGGCAAACGATTCGTTTACCCGGATCGTCTCCACGTGCACCGCCTTCTCCTGGAAATTGAGATAGGCGACGTTGGTAACGCGGGTCGTAGGTGAGCGTCGCTGGGCGATCACCTGCGGTTCAGGATACGCTCGTATTCATCATGCGATCCGATCCAGAACCAGTACAGAGTCCCGTCGTGGGACTCGACCGACAGCACGCCAGCCGCGCGAGATGCGGACTGCCCAATACCTTCCCTTTTTCTCGAAGCGCAGAGAAGAATGTCGCGGGTTTCGCAGCCACAGGCGCCAAGCCTTTCGCGCCTGGCCTTGAACATCCCGCGGTAGCGTCCAGTGCGACGGATGGCGGGGCACGTTGACCGGGCTATCGCGACCGGCTGCCGCCGGAAACTGCCGCGATTGAAGGACTGACCCAAGGACTGACCCCGATCCTCACGCTCCCGGGCAAATGACATTTCGCGATCTCGGGAAGTGACGATATCAAGATATCGCGAAATTCCGCTATTGCGTTCTTGACGCTTTGACTGAATTCCGTTGTTTTGTAAGAGATTGGGTGCCCCGGTGCCTGATCGGAAGATTTGGACTCTTCCCGGCGAGGGGTTGGAATCCTCACCTTCGGTCACCGAGGTCTTGTATTATCCCCCGGGCGTGCTTCAAACACGACCCGGGGAAATCCCCAAATGCTTCCACCACCACGAGGGATGGAGGTCGCTCAAAGTCTAACCACCATATGCGGCCACCTTTGGAAGCCTAATCAAGAACTTTATTGTAACATTTTTTTGGAAGCTTTTCCGGGCGCCGTTTCGCCTTTTTTTCGAGCTCGCGGACTACGAGATTCAGAAACGTCATCAGTTTCGTAATCTCAAGCATCTCGACCCCATGATTGATCTTGTCGGCCAGTTCGCGGCAAAGATTACGAATCTCCTCGCTTTCGATGCGGTCAACCCGCTGTTCCAAGTATACAGCGTACGCTCTCGCCCGATCCAGCGGCTGGCGCTTAGTGCCAGAACCCATTGGATAGGAGCACGTCATTAAAAACGGAATGGAACGCAGGACGCACATCCTCGATGATCAACCCAGGAATTATGCGTGAGTTCATCAAGAAAATCGACCAGCGCCGGGACACAGCGAATTCCTCGATTGGGCGGTCGAGGGAAAGTCCCTTCTGTCCTTCTTCCTCACCGCTAGAGCCACAGTCTGCGCCGGTCTCTACTGCGTACTTTGGCTTCTTCCGCCCCCACTTCGATCCTTAGCCCTCAGAATTCCATCGGCATCGATAAGGCCTCCGCTGGAGAGAAGCTGATCGACCTGCTCGATAATTCGCTGGCGCAGGGCTGAACTCGTAGCCTTGAATCCAAACAAACGAGACACCGTCTGCACAATTTCGCCTACACTAGCTCCGTAGTGAGCAGCGGTTACACTCTCGATCGCAGCACGTAGTTCCTGTGGCGGTAGCAGGTCCGGCTTCCGCAGGCTCGCGGAGCGAACACCCTCGCGGTTACGAATCGGGACACCAGCGTCAGGCAAAAAGAGGCATTCGTCCTCCCGAAGGCACCGTTGAGAGCCGAGCAGCGATCGAATCGCCCGTGTGACGCTATCTTGAATCCGGGAACCGGCCCGACCTAAGCTCCAAAGATCGCGGACTCTCGACGTTAATTCGTCCTCGTGGATCGGTCCTTCTATCTCGACAATCCGGAAGAGTACTTGTGCCATCTGCCGGGTTGGGAGCTCGTGCGGCTGCGTGCCGAGTGGTATGTCGAATGACGCCTCAACATAGGGTACAGCCAGCTCGGCGGCTTCGACCTGGTCAACCTCACGTTCAATATCCGTCTCTAAAGTTTCGCTTTCAGGAGGCGGCGGCGGACTTGCCTCGGCCAATGCAATCTTCGCCTGTTCTATCGCCGCAGCCACTTTGCGAAGTTGCTCGCCGGGGCGCTGAAACCAGTCGGTGCTCCAGATACGGTGGATGATCCAACCATGATCTTCCAAGACCGCCTGCCGAAGACGATCCCGGTCCCGTGCGGAGCGGGCTGAGTGATACGCAGCTCCGTCGCATTCGATGCCGAGTAGATACCGTCCGGGCTTCTCGCGATCCACAACACCAAATCGATGAAGAAGCCAGCTACTCCAACTTGAGGATGAACTTCATATCCAAGGCCCTCAACCTCGCGACGCACCGCTTCCTCGAACGGCGACATCTCTTCGCCGACAGCAGGGGGGGCGACGGCGAAGTGTCCTGTTTCCGCGAACTTGAGGAACGTCTTAAATGCTCGGACGCCTCGTCCGGTGACACGGGTGAGATCTATATCGTCGGCGCGCAGAGAAGCGAAGACATTGCAGCGCCGCTTAGCTCGCGAGATCAGCACGTTCAGTCGCCGCTCTCCCCCTTCGTTGCTCAATGGTCCGAAATTCATTGCGAGGTAGCCGCTCGAATCGGGTCCATAGCCTACCGAAATGAAGATCACATCCCGTTCGTCACCTTGAACGTTTTCGAGATTCTTGACGAAGAACGGCTCATGAGGGTGCGCTTGGAAGAAGTTTTCGATCTCCGGCTGCTCTCTGCGCGATAGCTCTAGTTCATCGAGAATGATCTGTTGCTGCTTCATCGAGAAAGCCGCGACGCCGAGACTCTGATGAGGATGCTGGCGAGCGTGCTCAAGGATTGCACGGCATACTGCGCGAGCCTCGAAAGCATTGGTGGCCGACCCGCCCCGATCGTATGTTCCGCCTTCTACAAACTCAAATCCCAAACCCATACCAGCCGCTGCCAGGTAAGGACTGGGGACAATGAAGAGTTTATCTTCGTAGAATTCGCGGTTGGATACTGCAATAAGCGAATGATGCCGGCTGCGATAATGCCAGCGGAGCATCGTTTCCGGCAGGCCGCGGGCGCTACAGAGGCCTAGTATACTCTCAACGTCGCGAGCTTGTGCTGCGGTGGTTGCATCCTCGGCTATATCGTTATCCCCATCGTTACTCGTCAGCCTCGAGAAGAACCGCGTGGGAGGGAGTTGTTTGCTATCACCGACGACGACGTGCTGCTTTGCTCGCGCAAACGCGCCGAACGCGTCCACCGGCTGCACTTGGCTGGCCTCGTCTATTATCAACAAGTCGAAGTCGACGGCTCCCGGTTCGAGGAACTGCGCCACGGATAACGGGCTCATCATAAAGACTGGCTTTATCGCCTGCACTACAGGTCCAACATCCTTTAGCAGTTTTCGCACAGGTCGGTGCCCACGTTTCCGCTGCAGCTCCCCAAGCAAGACTCCTGTCGCTCCGGCACCCCCATGGCGCGCCGGAAGGCCATCGAAGTGTTTTGCGAGAACACGGTATTTCGCGAGGGTGATCCGCTCTAGGTCTAAGCGGCGAAATTCGTCGATAAGTCGTTGATGCCTGAGGCCATCGAACTGAGCCAACTCCGGATTCGCCCTAACCGCCTCGCGCAAAAGCGTCGAGAAATATGCGCGATCAAAGACATCACGCGCCGAGTCTGTAGGGAGCGATCCGCACTCTAGCCCGCCGAGGATGTCGTCGAGTCCGATTTGTCGAGCACGCACCGCGCGCAGGAACCAAGTATTCCACCTGGTCAAGTCCTCGAGCCTTTCGTGCCACTCGGTAAGTCGCGCACCTAGGTCCGCAATCGGGGCGGATTCTAGCCCTTCGCATCCGAAAGCCGTGCTTAAATTGAGTTCCAATTCAGACGTTAGAGCCTGAGAAGCCAGCCAAGCCTCCCCAAGACGCTCACCAAGACTTGCGCTTGCTGGTCCAAACGCCTCGCGTTCCTCGAGCTTTGCGAAGGTCTCGCGAAAACTCTGATCGACACACGCATCGGTTTCTCCCCCTACCCACTCAATGATTGATGAGAGCTGGTCCCAATCGGAATTCTCTGCTCGCCAAGCCGCTCCAAACGCGTGCCTGCCAGTTTCGGCGGATTCACGCAATGCCAGAAGACGCCTACGAGCCTCGATGATTTCCTCGATCAGCGATAGCCGCTCGCCGTGGGCCTTGGGGAATTCGCCCCGCACAACGCCGCGGAAGGTGGCGATACCTCGTCGAAAGTCGCTGTTGAGAAAGCGGAGGAGTGAGGTGCCATGAGAGGCGAGAATCTTACGCACCGCATGAAGATCCGTCTCAAAGGCATCATCGGTCACCGTCGTCGCAAGTTTCTTGTTCAGAGAGGCAAACTCGCGGCCATTCTGAACTATTTCGCGCAGACTATCTAAGCCCGCATGCCAGACCCCGTTGCACAAAGCCGTAGGGTCAAGTGCGGGGGCAAGGGCCACGTGCGACGCCATGCGACGCAACGCCTCGACATGCGCGAATGTCGGCGGCTCCGGTTGTCGTAACCGCAACGCGAGGGCTTGCGCTTCGGAACAAAGGCGGGGTAGCGCTTCCCCCAGCCGGACCAGCTTGGCCCTGATTCCTGGCAGATCGATATTTAGGACCGTTTTACGCTCTGCCCCGCGCCATGGATGTTTCGTCGGTAAGCCCATTTGTTCTACGCGCTCTACCAGCTCACCGATGAGCCCACGACGTTCCCGCAATTCGTCACCACTCCAGCCGGTTGCGTCTGGAAAGCTAATCTCGCCGAGCTGGCGCCCGCGTTCCCCCAGAAGCGTTAGCGCCCCAAGAATGTGGAAGGGCGTCGTGCAGGTTCGACCGAAGGGTTCGTGGAGCTTTCGCGCGTGCTCATTCAACGGCAGACGCGTCTCATCCAGCCTGGGAATTATGGACTCCAGTTCCTGGCCGCGCGGCCGGCCGAGCTGCCAGGTTCGGCCTATCTCTTCGACGACGGCGCGCTTGTGCGACTTGTGACTGTGCAACTCGAGACAAAGATCACCGAGGCCAGCCGCTTCCAATCGCCGCTTCACGACCTCTAGTGCCGCAAGCTTTTCCGCAACGAAGAGGACCCTCTTGCCGTCGAGCACTGCGGTCGCGATGAGATTGGTAATCGATTGGCTCTTGCCGGTGCCCGGTGGTCCTTGGACAACCACGCTCCGCCCAGAGCGCACAGTTTCGATCGCTATGGTCTGTGAGCTGTCGGCGTCTACTACATGGTCGAGCCGCGCGGCCGGTATTAGATCGTCAAGAACAGCGTTATCCGGAAAAGGGTCATCGCTTCGGGGAAAACCGTCCCTTAGGAGTCCAGTTAGAGTCGGGCCGAGAAGCATTTCTGGCACCGGCCAATTCTGTGGGTCGAGATCCCGATACATCAGAAACTTTGCAAAGGAGAAAAAGCCGAGGGTTATGGCATCGGGCTGCACCTCCCAACGCGGCTGACTCGCAACTGCGTTGGCAACGGTCTTAGCGTACTCCGAAGGAAGAAGTTCGCCCTCAGGCGGGAATTTCGGCAGCTCAATTGCGAACTCCGCCCTGAGCTTGGCCGCGAGCGATAGATTTTCCTGGGCCTCTTCCTCACGCCACGACACGGTGAAACGCTCTCTGGCGCTCCGCCGGCGCAACTGTACCGGAACGAGAATCAAAGGTGCGTAGCGCGGCGTGTCTGCTTTCTCTGCTTCAAACCATTTCAAACGCCCGATCGCTAGGTAGAGCACATTCACGCCCTGTTCCTCGATCATCAACTGAGCGTCGTGGTGGAGGGACAAGAGCTTGCGCTGCAACCGCTCAGAAGTGAGAGCAGTTTGAAGCTTGGTGTCTACATGTCTACGGGCCTCGCCAGTCGCATCGTCGATCTCGTCATCAGGCTGGGGTAAATAATTCTCTTCTTCGTCGAAGTCAGCGAGTTCGTTCCCTACGTTACAATCCTCTCTCGACTTCTGCGACGCGGCCAGAAAAGTCATTGCCTTCTGGTCGGCCACGAGGATTCGAAAGACTTGGTCGCCTTTCTCGTCGACTACATGGATTACTCGTGCCGATTTCGATTCCACAGGCATCGACAACAGTCGGTTGCGAGTCGAGAGGTCGAGCAGCTCGCGTCGACTTTCCTCGAGGAGCTGTTCGAGACTAATCATGTTTCAGGGGGATCCCACCATTTGTCTTTACAGGCATAGTTGAGGCACAATACCGGGCTTCACTTTCGTTGAGAAGCCAAATGCTTCGTCGCCCCGGTATGGCAGCTGGCTGTATTAAATCGTTGGAGTGACAGAATCGGAGAGAGGAGGCAAAGAACATCGTCGCCGGAACGCAATTCCGGGTGGCCAAGATATGCCGCGCCGGCCCTCGGGACGCCCATTCATGCCCACTATTCGCCACGCCGAGCGTCGGGACGCCCGTTATGCCCACAACTCACCGCGCCGAGCGTTGGGACGCCAGTTCATGAATCCGGCTGCGCGGATCACCGCCGTTCGCGGCCGTCGAGCGAGATGGTCTGCTCGATGGTGGTGCCGGTGACGCCGTAGAGGTGGACCTCGCCAGCGCGCCTGCCAAAGCGCTCTCGGGCATAGCTGAGGGCTTTTTCTTTGCCCTCCGCTGCCGCGACATTGGCTTGCGGCACGCGCGCCTTGACTTTTTTGCCGCAATTTGAAGATAATCCCGAACTACGCCCTCTGGTTTCCGTAGTGGTAAGGAAGAGGCGGCATTTTCCATACGCGTGCCAGCGTTTGCCAAGCTCTGCCCATGAACATCAACCAACCAAATCGACTTCTATGAAAAACAACATCCTACTCGAGAGAAACAGAGTTGAAGCAATCCCACGCTCGCCCGCAACTGGCGCGCCGCCGCATTCCTCCCGCCCGCTGGCGGCGTGGCCTCGCCGGCGCCTCGCTTGGTGCTTGGCACTCCTATGTGCCGCGCTCCTGGCGCAGCCGTGCGGGGCCAGTCCCGGCCAGTGGGATTTCACCGGCAACCTCAATCACGCGCGGAGCTATTTTACGGCGACTTTGCTCACCGATGGGAGAGTGCTGGTCGTGGGCGGCGACGATGAGACGGCTACCGTAGAGCTCTACGACCGAACGACCGAAACCTGGACGCTTACCGGCAGCCTCAATATCGGGCGCGCTGGGCACACTGCGACCTTGCTCCCCGATGGCAGGGTGTTGGTAGCGGGGGGCATTGACTCAGGGTTCAACGATCTGGCGAGTGCCGAACTCTACGATCCGGCGACCGGGTCGTGGACGATCACCGGCAGCCTGCATACGGCCCGTGACCTCCATGCTGCGGCGCTGTTGCCCAGCGGCAAGGTGTTAATCGCAGGCGGCACCATTGGCGGGGAATCCAGACTGGCGAGCGCGGAGCTTTACGATCCAGCGACAGGAACCTGGGCCATCACCGGCAGCCTCGGAGTCGGGCGCATTTACCATACGGCGACGCTGCTGGGCAACGGGCTCGTGCTCGTGGCCGGAGGAAATGGTACCGGCGATGAGTTGAAAACGGAACTCTACAATCCCGCGACGGGAACGTGGACTTACACTGGGAGCCTCAACGTGGGACGGGCGAGGATTGTCACGACGTCGCTACAGAGTGGAAAAGTGCTCGCGACTGGCAGTGACACCACCGCGGAGCTCTACGATCCGGCAACGGGAATCTGGACGTATACCGGCAGCCCCAATTATTTCCTTCTTTCTCACACCGCAACTTTGTTGCCCGATGGTCAGGTCCTGGTCGCGGGCGGTTATCTTTTCCCCGAGACGGCAGAACTCTACGATCCGGCGACCGGGATCTGGACGAACACGGACAACCTGAACAAGCAGCGCTTCTTTCACAGCGCGACCTTACTCACCACCGGCGAGGTGCTGGTCGCGGGCGGGACCACGAAGAGTAACCGTGTCCTCAACAGTGCAGAAATCTATGGCTCCTCCCAGACAACGACAGCGGCAAGCGGCCGCGGCTCTATCGCCGGCCAAGGGGATACGGCGACCTTTAGCTTTCATGCCAGTGAGTCGGCGGACCAACCTACGGGATCGCTGACCTTTAACGATTCGGCGGCAGGCATCGCGATCAGCCGCGCCAAGGTTCGGACCCTGACCTTTACCGGCAGCAGCGCCGACCTGGGCGGCACGGCGCGGCTGGGTGACGGAACGAAAGTCACCTACAGCGTGAGCGTAATGGATAACAGTAGCGACGGAAGCACGGATACCTTTTCCATTAGCCTGAGTAATGGCTATACCGCGGGGGGTACACTGACTAGCGGAGACATTTCGATTCAATAGCCTAACTCCCCCCAGAACCGATAAAGAGGACAAAACTCCAATGAACGAAACAACTCACCTATTGAAGGGCTCTCCAACTAAGACTGACGGACGTGCCAGACCACGATTTCACGCGAATCTTCCAGGGCTCCCGGCATGCCTGCTTCTTATGCTGGGCGCCGCGCTCCTGGCGCAGCCGTGTGCCGCTATTCCCTTTCAATGGGAGTATACCGGCAGCCTCAATACTCAACGGTCTGGGCACACGGCGACCTTGCTGCGCGATGGCAACGTTTTGGCTGCAGGCGGTTTTCCCGGTCTCGCGAGCGCGGAGCTCTACGACCCGGCCACCGGAACTTGGACCTTCACCGGTAGCCTCAACGCACCGAACTGGCTCCACACCGCAACCTTGCTGGCCGATGGGAGGGTGCTCGTCGCAGGTGGCCAAAACTCGGGCGGCCTTATCGCGAGCTCAGAACTCTACGATCCTGCCACACAAAGTTGGACCGTCACCGGCAGCCTCAATACTCCTCGTTATGGGCACACGGCGACGCTGTTGACCGACGGCAAGGTATTGGTCGCGGGTGGTGGCGACCAGACTCAGATCGCGAGCGCTGAGCTCTATGATCCAACCACCGGAGCTTGGGCCGTCACCGGAAGCCTCAATGCTGTCCACTTTAACCACACGGCGACGTTGCTGGCCGACGGCAGGGTGCTGGTCGCAGGCGGTAACGCAGGCGGCCCTTACCCGAGCGCGGAACTCTACGATCCAGCCACTGGAAGTTGGAGCGTCACCGGCAGCCTCAATATTCCTCGGTCGGACCACACGGCGGAATTGCTCTCCGAAGGCAAGGTGCTCGTCGCAGGTGGCGTTAATGACGCCATGGACTATCTCGCGAGTGCGGAGCTATACGATCCAGCCACGGGAACTTGGACCGCCACCGGTAGCCTCAACACCGGTCGGAAAAACCATGGGTCGACATTGCTAGGCAATGGCGAGGTGCTGGTCGAAGGTGGCTACGACGCCGCAGGTCTGCGCAAGAGCGCGGAATTGTACATTCCAGCGACGGGTACTTGGATGGTCACTGGCAGCCTACATGAGCAGCGGGCTGAGCACACGGCGACCTTGCTCTCCGATGGCAGGGTGCTCGCCGCAAGTGGCAGTTTGAATGAAACCGCAGAGCTGTATGATCCCGGAATCGTAGCGGCGGCCACAACGGTCGAGGGCCGCGGGGCCATCGACAACCAGGGGAACGAAGTCACGTTCCAGTTTCGCGCTACCCAGGCCGATGACAGCAGTGTCCTTGGTAACTTTTCTTTTTGCGATCCCGCCGCCGATGTTTGTCCAAAGAAGGGCAGGGTTAGGAGTCTCAACATCAGTGGGAACAGCGCCAACTTTAGCGGCTCTGTTCAATTGAACGGGAGGTCGGTCAGATTCAATGTCAGTGTGACTGATAACGGGGAGCCGGGGACCTCGGATACGATTTCGATCAGCCTGAGCAACGGCTATTCCGCCAGCGGCACGCTCGCCAGCGGCGAAATACACATCTACTAAAAACGCACTCCGGCGAATGTTGAAGCCACAACTGTTGTTCCGCCCCAGGCGGGCGCATTTCGCCCCTCGTTCATTGCTGGAGCTTGGGCCTGCGGAAAAGGTGGCTAGGAACGGCGCGGCGCGTCCGGCTCCCTCGCTTTACAGGCCCTTGGCATCGAGTCGAGCGGTGACGCTTCGTAATTGTTCCTCCAGTCCTTTGATATGGCCTGACTGTTCCTCGACCTTTTTGTGCTCTTTGAGAAACTCGTTGAGCAACATCGCGTTCACAGCCTCGTAGCGGACGGTGTACGGCTTGCCTTCTTCATCCCGTGCCACTAAATCAGGATCGACCTTCGCCACTTCCTCGGCGATAAGGCCAACCTGGGGGATCCCCGCGGGATCGAGCTCTTTCTTATAGCGAAAGGCTACCGGTTGGAGGGAGAAAATCGCTTCGCTCGCCTTGTTTATTGGCCGGATGTTTTCCTTGAAACGCGCCGATGACGTGGTCGTGCCGAGGCGGCCGTCGGCGCCTACGATAACTCCTACACCCGTTGGAACGGTGGCCCCACTGATGCCGGCGATATAGGTGCCGGTCTGTATTCCTACCGTGCCGATGCGGATGAAATTCGAGTCGCCTTTGGCTCCAGGGTGGCCGATATCGATATTATTACTTCCGGTGCCGATATTCATTCCGGCTTCATAGCCCACCCCGACATTATCGCTGCCGTTGGTTCGTTTGAGTGATTCGACCCCAATGGTGGTGTTCCTGAGACCCGTGGTGTTGTTATAAAGCGCAAACATACCGACTGCGGTGTTGGCGTCTCCGGTGGTATTATTCAACATTGCATTCGAACCAGCGGCAGTGTTTGCCAGGCCGTCGGTATTGCGCTGGAGTGCTAGGGAGCCGAGGGCGGAATTGTTGTCACCATTAGTATGGCTAAAGAGCGCCTGAAAGCCCACGGCGGTGTTGTTGTTGCCGGTCGTGAGGCTAAAGAGCGCGTTCTCACCCTCAGCGGTATTTTGATCGAGATACCCGCCATCCGGCGGCGGAGCGACGGCGTAGGCAGCAGAGGCGAGGGCGGTAAGGGCGAGGATAATTGACTGGGGCGTTTTCATGCCCCGATTGTCTCAGGTTATTTCGTCAGCGACCAGCCGAAAATACGCGACGCCCGAGCGGACGTAGCGGGCGAAGGAGTCGATGCGCCGGACGGGGTTCCGGAAGGTGCGGCTGGAAAGCCACGACGGACCGCATGTCGTCGCGCAGCCGCGTCGGCGATGATTCAAAGGAGCTCTGCTGCAACCTAGGGCTGGTACTTTTGCTTGGGCTGGCGTGGGCCAGCCGGGCCGCCACTGACCGGGGCGACGGAGCCCGGACCGACGAGGCCGTGCCGGGAGGTATTGCTGTTGGCTGTGTTATGGTTGGCACAGCTGCTCAGTAGAAGTGACGCGCCGATTAATGCGCAGAGAAGGAATGCTGTATTTTTCATGTCCACGACTCCTGGTTGTGGCAGGGGCTGGAATGCACATCTGCCTCTCTTTTCTTACCCGGGGTGGGACGAGAAAGCAACTCGGAAACGAGGTCGAGGACAGCTGGCGGTGCTAGGCGAGCTCGGTCACGGCCCAAAACTTCCGAAAAGCGCCGGGCCAGCTCCGGTCCTCCACGCTGCGGCGGGCAGCGGCGCTCATTTCCTTGCGCAGCGGCTCGTCCTGGACAAGGCGCCGGATGGCGGCGGTGAAGTCGGCCACGTCGAGCGCCCGGGTGACGAGGCCATTCACGCCATCGGTCACCAGCTCGCGCGGTCCGCCAACGTCGGAGACGATGACGGGTAACCCGGCGGCCTGGGCTTCGATAATGACATTGCCAAAGGTGTCGGTGGTGCTGGGGAAAACGAAGATGTCGGAGGAAGCATAGGCTTTGGCCAGCTCGGTGCCGTTTAGATATCCGGTGTAGCAGGCCTCGGGCATGATCCTGGCCAGAGTGGCGGAGTAAGGCCCGTGGCCGACGATCGATAACTGCACTGGCACGCTTTTCTCGCGCAGCTTGTGAAAGGCTTGGACGAGGACGTCGAGGTCTTTCTCCTTCGAGACGCGCCCAACGAACAAAAGACGTACCCCGGCGCCGTCGCTGCCGAATTGTTTCCAAAAATCGGGCTCGCTCCGGGAAGGGGTGAAGAGCTTGGTGTCCAACCCGCGAGGCAGGATCTTGAGTTTCGCGGGGTCGATCCCGCGGTCGATCCAACTCTGGCGGTATTGCTCGGAGTTCACAAAGATGGTGTCGAGCTGGCCATAGAACCAGTGCATGAATTTCCAGGCCAGGCTCTCGAGGAAGCTATCTTCGGTCAGGATGCGGATGTATTGCGGAAAATCGGTGTGATAGATGCCGCTGGTCTCGAGGTTGAGCATCTTGCCGGCGAAGAGAGCGGTGAGACCGATCGGGCCGGGAGTACTGATAATGATCTCGGAAAAGTTCTCACGCTGAATGTAATCGAGTATCTGGAGGATGGGCGGGAAGCTGAGCTTTTGCAGCTCGTACTCGGGGAGCTCGAATTCGCCGATCGGCTTGAAGTTCTTGATCGGGAGTCCATCGATCGTGAGCTCGCCGCGCGAGGTGATAACGACCAGGTCTTTCCCGGCGTCGCGGGCCTCCGCGGCCATTTTGCGGATGGTAGTGGAGACACCGTTGACGTCCTCCAGCGTGTCAGTGAACCAGGCGCGCTTGTTATTCTGCAAAACGGGCGGGATGGCGCCGGTAAAGTCACGGCAAATCTCGCGCAGCCAACGGCGCGAGGGCGCCTGGCTGTGGAAGGCGTAGATGTAGGGCGCGAGTACGACTAGGATGGGCGCGATGCTGGAAAGGGCCTGAATGCTTTCGATCACGTTCCCGGCGCGGATTTGCTGGACGAACTTCTCGAAGAAACGAAAGGCGAGCTGCTCGCAGGCGGCATTCGCCATGATGAAGGTGCGGCGCTCGGGCTCGGTGACATCAGCGATCTCACGCGCGAGCTGGGCTTTCACTTCCGGTTGCGCGAAATAGCCGGAGAGCTCGCGCCAGAGGGAAATGTTACCCGGTTTCGCGAGATCGAAGATTTTACCGGAGAGGACGCCCTGGGTAATGAAGCCGGCTTTTTCCTTGAGCGTAAACTCGGTTGGGTCGCGTCCTTCCATGAAGCGCGAGAACATTTTCTCCACCAGACCGGCGCTCGGACCGAGCTTGGTGGTGAACCGGTCCTGAATGAAGCTGGCGAGGGTGTTGTAGAAGCCGTGCGAGAGGGCAAGTGGCGTGCCGCCTTCGCCATGCGCGGTGCAGTTGCCGGCGCGAATGTGCTCGAGGAATTGCGCGGGCGTCTTCGCCGCGGGCGTCTCGGTGAAAGCGGTACCGACGAAAATCCCGCCGTGATCGTCGGATCCGCCGACGAGGATTTTTTTCCATGGCTCGGGATGGGTCGGCGCAAGGTCGTGTCGGTTGGCGAACTCCTCCAACTTCGCCGGGGTAAGCTGCCCGAGGATGTGGCGGGCGAGCTCGCTCAGGAGCGCGTCGCGCAGACCGTTGATGCCTTCGAAATTCCGGAAAAGCAGGATCAGCCGCTCGAGATGAGAGGTCGTGAGTTTGCCGTTGATGCTGTAAAGCGGGTGCGCAACGGCGTGGGCGATCGACTCTTTTTGAAGGAAGGTCTGGAGGTCGAAAATGTTCTCCCGCACCCGGACAATTTCGGCGTGTTGAGCCTCCGTGAGACCCCAGGCGAGCAGGTTTATTTTGCATGGGTCCTGCGGAAAATAAGTCGTAATCTGCTCGCTAATAAACGTATCGCTATGCGTCGCAAGCGCGAGGCAACCCTCGATCGTGTCGTGGTCGGTGATGGTGACAAAATCCATCCCGGCTTTCTTGGCCTGCTCATAAAGCTCCTGCGGATCGGTGTAGCTATCGGGGAAATCGAACCGGCGAAAGATCCAATCCTCGGATCGATCGCTGTATTTCGAATGCAGATGCAGATCGCAACGGCTCATGTCGTCAGGACCGGTTCGGAGGCGAGCCAGCTTTGGTAGGTCATCGGGTGGCGATCGCTCAAGGCCTCATCAATCAGCAGCGTGATTTGCTCCCAAATCGCCGGGTGCTCGAGATCGGGCGGGTGAATCCCAAGGCGGAGGAGCGGATTGCCGGCGAGCCGCCGAAAGAGGGAGCGATTCCAGGCCAGGCTCATGGTTCGGCGCCAGCCGCTGCGCACGCTGTAAACGAGCGATTGCGAGTGGACGGTGCGGTCGCGGGCGAAATCTCGCACTGTCCGCAAGGTGGTGGTGTAGCTCATGCCGGCGTCAATCGCCGCCCGCGTCGCTTCCGCCCCGAGGAGCCAGGCTGGCGCGATGAACCCGTGCGCATGAAATCCATGACTTTCGAAATCTTCGCGCGCCTCGGTGATCAGGCGCCGCGCTTCGTCATACCCGAGATCGTAGAACTCGCCCTCGTCCGCCGTATAAAAGCGAGTCACGATCTTGGAGCGCGCGTCTTCCTTGGCGCGCCGGGCGCGCTGGTGGAAAAAGCCGTGAATCACAATCTCGTGTCCCCTCGCCTCTTGTTCCCGCAACCAGGCGCGGAAATCGGGATCAGCCATGGAGCGGCCCTGCCGATGGTAATCGGGGACGACAAGGAGCGAGGTGTTGTCGACCCGATGCCGCGCGAGGTGCGTGAGAATGCGCTCCGTTCTCTCGCGCGTGGAGGGCGCGACATCGTGAATGGAAACCACCAGAGCGCGTTGCACGCCGCTATCCTCGCTGGGCCCGACGAGCGGACAAGCTTGAAACGGCCGCGAGATTACAAACGGCAGATGAGCTCAAACTCCGCTTTGCCTAGCGACTGGACCGAGAGCCGCGAATTCCGCAGGAGCGCGATCTCACGCAATTTCGGCTCGGCCTTGATCTGCTCGAGGGTAACCGGCCGCTTTAAAGGTTTGACCGGTTTCAACTCAACCGCGCTCCAATCGCCTTCTTTCGCGGTCGGGTCGGCAAAGGCCTCGCGCGTGACCTGGGCGATTCCGACGATCGCCTTCTCGCTCACGCTGTGATAAAAGAAGACGGCATCGCCTTTGCACATTGCGCGGAGATTGTTGCGCGCCTGGAAATTACGCACCCCGGTCCATGTCGTTAGGCCGTCGCGCACGAAATCATCCCAGGAGTATGCTTCCGGTTCCTGTTTCACCAGTCAGTGATTTTTCATCGTTTCGTTCACTAACACAGAGGCGACGCCGGCAAAAGTTACGATATGTTTCCGACGATGAATCTTCGCCGTGGCGTGATCCTCCTCTCCGTTGCGCTCGTCCTGCCGATTGTGCTCCGGGCGGCCGAGTATCCCGCGCCCCAGGAAGGCGATTTTATCCTGCGCGATTTCCATTTCACCTCGGGCGAGACATTGCCGGAAATGCACATTCATTACCGCACACTTGGACAGGCGGTGAAAGATGCGCAGGGCATGACGCAGAATGCCGTCCTCATCATGCATGGCACGACTGGGAGCGGCGCCCAATTCATCCGGCCGGAGTTTGCCGGCGAGCTTTTCGGTCCCGGCCAGCCGCTCGATGCCTCGAAAAATTTCATCATCCTGCCGGACGACATCGGCCACGGCAAATCGAGCAAGCCGAGCGACGGGCTGCACGCGAAATTCCCGCGCTACGGTTATCGCGACATGGTCGAGGCCGAGTACCGGCTCCTGATCGACGGGCTGGGCGTCAATCACGCGCACCTCGTCATGGGCACCTCGATGGGCGGCATGCACACCTGGCTCTGGGGCGAGAGCCATCCCGAATTCATGGACGCGCTCCTGCCTCTGGCGAGTCTGCCGACGCAGATCTCCGGGCGGAACCGCGCCTGGCGTCGAATCATCACCGACGCCATCCGCAACGATCCGGCATGGGAGAATGGCGACTACAAGAACCAGCCGCCCAGCCTGCGCACCGCCGCCGAGATGCTCTGGCTCATGAGCAGTAATCCGATCGTGCGGCAAAAGGAGGCGCCCAGCCTAACGAAGTCAGACGAAGTGCTGGACAAGTTCGTCAACGACTCCATGAAGACGGGCGACGCCAACGACGTGCTCTACGCAGTCGAAGCCTCGCACGATTACGATCCGGGTCCCGACCTGGAAAAAATCCGCGCGCCCTTGCTCGCGATCAATTTCGCCGACGACCTGATCAATCCGCCCGAACTCGGCATTCTCGAGCGCGAGACCAAGCGCGTGCCGAAAGGCCGCGCCCTCGTCATTCCGCGGAGCGAGAAGACGCGCGGACACGGTAGCCATACCATCGCTGCATTGTGGAAAGATCAGCTACTCGAGCTGCTGCAACGCTCCGTCCCTTAGGCAGGCCGCGCCGCTTCTTCTTGCCGTCGCGCGAGAAGATTCGACAAGCGCTCCGATCTGCTTCAAAATCGACCGCATGCCGCGCCTCCCATTCATCACTTTTGAGGGCTCAGAGGGCTGCGGCAAATCCACCCAGGTCAGCCTGCTTGCGTCTCGCCTAACGAATGCGGGCGTCCCGCTCCTCGTCACGCGCGAGCCGGGCGGGACCGCGATCGGGGAAAAGATCCGGCATCTCCTCCAGTTCGCCCCGGAAAGCGTGGCCATGACGCCGGAAACCGAGCTCCTTCTCTTTGAAGCAAGCCGCAGCCAGCTCGTGCGGGAAGTGATTCAACCTGCGCTCGATCGCGGCACCGTCGTCATCTCCGATCGCTTCGCCGATTCCACCACCGTCTACCAGGGCGTGGCCCGCCGTCTCGACCAGGAAATGGTCGGTCACCTTAATCGCTTCGCGGTCGGCAACTGCTGGCCGGATCTCACCTTCCTGCTCGACATCGATGTCGAGACCGCGCGCGCCCGCATGATGCGCCGGGTTCGCCCCGCCGCCGGGATCGATCGGATGGAACAGGAGCCGCTTAATTTTTACGAAGCGGTTTGCGTTGCCTACCGCGAATTGGCCGCGCGCGAACCGTATCGCATCCGGGTGATCGACGCGGCGCGGCCGATCGAGGAGATCGAAACCGAAATCTGGGAAGTCATTTCGACCCGCTTCGGGCACCTCGCCCGGATGATCCCGGCGCGACGCCAATCGCGGCGTTCCTGAATCGTGGCTTTCACTCCGCAAGTCGCGCTCGACTATCTGGAAGGCGCGCAGAAACGCAACCGCCTCGCCCACGCCTATCTCATCACCGGCGCGCCCGGGAGCGGGAAGCGCGCGCTCGCCGCCGAGCTGGCCCACCGGGTCAACGGCGCACCCGCCGATGAGATCTTTGCCGGCACCGCGCCCGACGTGCATCTGGCCAGTCCGGAATCCAAATCTCGCCGGATCGTGATCGAACAAATCCGCAATCTCGAACACGCCCTGCAAATGCGGGCGAGCGACGGCCGACGCAAAGTCGCGGTCGTTTCGGAGGCGGACCGGATGATGACCCAGGCGGCCAACGCCTTTCTCAAAACCCTGGAGGAACCGCCTAACAACTCCCTGCTTCTCCTCCTCAGCTCGATCCCGGAAGTCCTGCCGGAGACAATTCTTTCGCGCTGCATCGAGATTCCCCTCGCCTCCTCCGGGGATAATTCCCTTTCCGCGGAAGAGGAGGAACTGGTCGGCCTCCTCCATGGCCTAACGAATGCGGCGGAGGGCAGCGTGCACGATGCCTACGATCTGGCGCAGGGAGTGCACGGCCTGCTCGCGCGGATGAAAGAGACTATCCAGGGCGAGACGGCGGCAGCGTTGAAGCGGGAAGAAGCGCACTACAAAAACACCACCGACGGTGGGGACTGGCTGGATACGCGCGAGGACCATTACAAGGCCCTAACGGAAAGCCGCTACCTGCAACAACGCGGGCAGTTGATCGAAACTCTCTTCCTCTGGTGGGGCGACGTTCTGCGCGCCAGCGCCGGAGTGCCCGCGCGCGAACTGCCGCAGGCGAGGACAACCACGGAAGCGATCGCGGCCCGCCTAAAGACGCCGGAAATCCTCCGACGCATCCGGCGGCTGGAAGAACTTCGCGATCATCTCGGCCGCAACATCCAGGAAGCGCTCGCGCTCGAGGTCGCGTTCCTGAATATTTTCCGCTTTTGAACCGGACAGCATTTAGCTGGAAGATCTTTTGCGTCCCGGACGACCTCTCGGCGAGGAGGTCTCCGACCGCGGGCGAAAATTCAACATCAGCGGCAGTCCGGGGAACGGCTCCGCCTTGCGGATCTGCGCCTCGAGGTAACGCGCGTATGTGTCGACCAGCAACTTCGGATCGTTCACAAAGAGAACAAACTCGGGCGTGGGGAGCGAGCGGTTTTCTCCGCGCGTTTGGGTGGCATAAAACAACTTCATCCGCTTGTTCGCCGACATCGGCGGCGGGCTGACCACAAACGCTTCGCGCATCAACCGGTTGAGCACCCCGGTACTGAGGCGCGCCTGCGCTCCGCGGCGGATTTTGCGGATTCCGCTAAAAAGCCGATCAACGTTTTCGCCGGTGAGCGCGGAGGCGACGAGGATGGGCGCATAAGGCAGGAAGAAGAGCCGCTCGCGTGTCTCCTCGATCAACTTCGCGAGCGCTTCTTTCGCCCCGCGCTCCGGTTTCACGAGATCCCATTTGTTGACCAGGATCAGGGACGGCTTTTGCGATTTCAGGATCAAGGCCGCGATTTTCTTGTCCTGTAAAGTGGCCCCACTGGTAGCATCGACCACGAGCACGCAGAGATCGGCCCGCCGGATCGTGCGTTCCGAGCGCATCACACTGAAAACTTCAACCGAGCTGGAGTGCTTTCCCCGAGCGCGAATGCCGGCCGTGTCGATGAGCAGGAAATCATCCTTGCCATGGCGATAAGCGATGTCGACCGCGTCGCGGGTTGTGCCCGGGATATTGCTCACGATCGTGCGGCGATCACTCAGGATGGCGTTGACCAGGGAGGACTTGCCGACATTCGGGCGCCCGATAATGGCCAGGGAAAGCGGGGCGGCAGCGGGCGGTTCGTCTTTGCTTTCCGCGGCGGGCAAACGCGCTTCGATTTTTTCGACTAACGATCCAATTCCAAGTCCGTGCGCCGCGCTGATCGAGAGCAGGTCGGGAAAACCGAGCCGCTGGAATTCCACATCCAGGTTCTCATGTTTGGGATGATCGATCTTATTGACCGCGAGGATGACCGGTCGCTTGGACCTCCGTAAAAGCTGAGCCAGTTCCTGATCCACCGGCGTAAGGCCTTGCTGGGCATCGACCACGAAAACGATCACGTCCGCCTCGCGCATGGCTGCATCCGCCGCGCCCCGCACTTCCTGCAGGAGCTCCGTCTCGCCTTTCCCGCCGATGCCGCCGGTGTCCCAGACGAGGAATTCGCCGCGTTTGCTCGGGGCGGAAATCCGGTCGCGCGTGATCCCGGGTTGATCGTGCACAATGGCGATGTCTCGCCCGACGAGGCGATTGAAAAGGGCTGACTTCCCGACGTTAGGCCGGCCCACGATCGCGACCTGGCGGATGGTTCCTGCTTCCATTGCCTAACGTTTCGAGGTCTCGCCGCTGGCGTTGGCGTGCCCTTGCGCGCCGAGCTGCCGGAAGCCATCCATGACGTAGATGACGCCGGAGACAAAAGTGAAAAAGCCGGCCGCCGCGACGACGTAGATGAGTGGAATAAACATGAGTTGCAACATGACCCAGGCGATTGCGGCCATCTGCAAGAAGGTCGCGACTTTTCCGGTCCAGGCGGGGCGCACCTGCACCTTCCCGTTGAGCAAATGCAGGACCGCGCTGCCGATCAGGATAACCGCATCGCGGCTGATGACGAGGACGGGAAACCAGGTGGGAAATTGCCCGTACTGCGGATCGATCTCGCTCCAGTTACTGATGCTGAGGGTGATGATGGCGCTGAGGAGCAGGCCCTTGTCCGCGATCGGGTCGAGGATGACGCCGAGCGCGCTTTTCTGGTTGTAGCGACGCGCGATATAACCATCGAGTCCGTCACTCGCGGCCGCGACGAGAAAGATGACAATGGCAGTGTAACGCTGCCACTCCACCGGTTCGCCTTGTCTGACGCTCGCTCCGTAATAGAGCGCCATCAGGACGAAGGCCGGGATCATCAGGATCCGGATGAGAGTGATCTTGTTAGCCGTAGTCATGGCGGGACCTGCAATATGCGCGCTGCCCGGCAAAAACAAACCGCGCGCCACCCTGCTGCCTCGCAGTCGTGACGCGCGGTGCGACTGTTGTCCCGCCTAACGCCTAACGATCAGGTCTCGAGCGCAACCGGGGCCGCGACTTCGGACGGTCGATTCATCCCCTCATGCTTCCCTTCGGCGAATTCCTCGATCATCTTGCGATTGAAAGCCGGGATGTCGTCCGGATTGCGGCTGGAGACGAGCCCATTGTCGACCACGACTTCCTCGTCGACCCAGTTGGCGCCAGCATTCTTCAGGTCGACCTCGAGGGCCGGCCATGAAGTCATGGAGCGGCCACGGACGAGGCCGGCGTTGATCAAAACCTGCGGCCCGTGACAAATCACCGCGACCGGTTTGTTCGCTTCGAAAAAGCCGCGAACAAAATCGAGCGCGCTCTCCTCCTGCCGCATTGCGTCCGGATTCAGCAAGCCACCGGGCATGAGCAGAGCGTCAAAGTCATCCGGCTGCGCCTCGTCGAGGGTGAGATCGACGTCGAACTTGTCGCCTTTCTCCTCATGATTCATTCCAAACACTTTGCCAGATTTAATCGAAACGATTTTTGTTTCCGCTCCAGCCTCATGCAAGGCCTCGCGCGGCTTGGTCATCTCGACCTGTTCAAATCCATCGGCGACCAGAATCGCCACTTTTTTTCCGCTTAGTTTCTCAGACATCTTGTCTCCTTTGGTTGCAGTTACTCGGGCGATGCGTTGCGTCCGCCCTCTGCTCTCCTTTCGATCTTGCTCCTGCTCTCGGACGCAAATTTCGCGGCCAGCCAAAAGCGTTTGCCGCACCGCTCTGCACACGCGTAAGCTGCGCCCACAGCCGCCGATGTGGCGAAATGGCAGACGCAACGGACTTAAAATCCGTTTTCGCGAAAGCGAAGTGTGGGTTCGAGTCCCGCCATCGGCACCCTCTGCTTGCGAGGGCAAATCAACGTTCGATTCGTGCCAGTCTCGTTGCGCAAATGCCGTAAAGAAACGCAGCAAAATGCAACCTATTTGCCAACCACGGCGCATCGCCTAACGAGTGCTCTGCGCGATGGGAGCAGAATGGCGCAACCGTTGTGTCCGACTTTGTCCGAAAGTTTTTTGGCTTCGCGTAGGCGGCGACAGAAATGTGGGAAAATCGACGGTTAACCCCGCCCAAGCCACAGGCAATCATCTTTTGTCTCCAAGCAATTGTCGCAAAGGCAACCAACGCCAAAAAAGTCCATAGGCATCACCCAACTCAACGAACAACCGCAAGTAATCAAACAAGCCAGTCGTCCCGCTACTACGGGGTGACTGCTCTTCTTCTCATCCCGCTCGCCTTAGAAATCGTGTGCTTTGCGCTTTCGCCGCAAGCGCGAGCCAATTGCCAAGAAGGCTGCTTCACGGGCGCCAACACCGCCCTAGGTGAGGATCGGGGGCGGGGCACGGGGCACGGGGAGATTCACGTTTACGATGAGGCGGGCGAACAGACGGTCGAGACTCTTGCGCTCTGCGATCGGAATAAATACCCGCAAGCAGTATCAGAATGTCAAAACGAGCGGCCCTTGACGAAGTCGGGATAAACCTGCTTGCACTTGGCCCGCGAGTTTGGCAAAAAGCAGGGCGTGATTCCCCTTTTCCCAGTCGATTTCTCTTACCGACTTGGATTATGCAGATTTTAGAACCGCCGCACCCACTTAACCCTGGCTCCCGCGTTTTGCTCCCGACGAGAAGGTCTGGCCTCGCCGCCGTGGTCGCGGCGCTGCTCCTGGGTGCCTGCGCCGGCACGTCCGCGCCCACTGCCAACCAGCGGACCCATGTCGCCACGGTGGAAATCGTCCGCGCACCCGACGGCGACGCTGGCTTCAGCGCAATGCTGCGCGACGCCGTGATCCGGGAAGCCACCCTCTACGGCAGCGAGGGCCGGCCGATCACCTTGCAGATCAATCTCACTCGGGTGCACTTCAAGAATCCATTGCAAGCCGTGGTGATAAGCGATGACAACGACGTTAGGGGAGAGGTAGCGGTGGTCGATCCGGCCACGGGGCAACAGACCTCGAGCTTCGAGGTTCGGGTGAATGCCGAGCGGCGCGGCATGAACGGCGCGGCAGTCGCGATGTTCGTGGCTGGCGTCGCCGACCCGACTGGGTTCGTGGACCTAGGCACCACGGCCGTCACCGCGATGTCGGCGACGGTCAACCGCCGGGGCACGGCAGTGGCGATGAGCGCCAACTTCGCCATTGAAACACTGCGCCAAACCTATGGCGCCGACAGGGCGAAGGCTGTGGCGGAAGAGCGCGAGGCTCGGGCGAAAGCCCGTTAGCCAGTCCCCCTGCTGTCTCTTCCTATATGTGATGACTTGCCAGTTTGTCCAAATCGTCAGCGGTGGTATACGACCGACGACTTCTTGCCGCTAGCAAGCGGTTTGCTCCTTTTTCCCAAGGGAATAGCTTGACCAGTCTCGGCCCGGCTGGTCAGACTTCCTGCGTCAGGAGCAACCCTTATGAAAAACCTAAGTCCAAAAATCACGTTCGCTTGCCTTCTCGTCATCGGCAGCCTCGCTGCCGCCGCCTTCGCCGTCGATCCGCCACCAGACGGAGGCTATCCTAACGAAAACACCGCGGAGGGTGATAACTCTCTTCTTCTCTTGACCAGCGGAGCAGATAACACAGCGATTGGTTTTAATGCACTCTACAACAATACCACCGGCATCCAGAATACGGCCGTGGGTTCGTTCGCGCTGACAGCCAATACCGTCGGTTACAACAATACCGCTGTCGGCAAGACCGCACTTCAATCGAATACTACTGCGATTGACGGTGTCGCTATAGGCGTGGCGGCCCTGCAACTTAACAGCACCGGCAACTTCAACGTCGCCGTTGGCTTGAGTGCGCTCACCCTAAATACCACTGGCACACTCAACACAGCTCTTGGCACGTCTGCGCTTTACTATAACAACGGCAACTCGAACACGGCGCTTGGCACGAACGCGCTGACTTATAATCGTAGCGGCGGGAGCAATACCGCCGCGGGGCATCAGGCCCTTTACAACACGACCGGCAGCGGCAACATAGGCGTCGGAGATATGGCCGGTGTAAATCTCACCACTGGTAATAACAATATCGACCTTGGCAACGCTGGGGCTGCCGCCGAAACGAACACGATTCGTGTCGGGACTCAGGGAACCCAGACGGCTACTTATTTTGCCGGGATTAGGGGGACACCAATTACCGGGGGTCTCGCAGTCGGCATCACGGCGGATGGACAACTTGGCGTCAGGGCTTCCTCGGCGCGATTCAAGGAGGCGATCAAGCCGATGGACAAGGCAAGCGAAGCAATCTTATCGCTGCGCCCGGTTAGCTTCCGATACAGGAAAGAACTCGACCCAAAGAGCGAGCCGCAGTTTGGTCTGATTGCCGAGGAGGTAGCGAAGGTTGACCCTGATCTGGTGGTAATCGATACGAAAGGCCAATCCTTCAGCGTCCGCTACGAAGAAGTCAACGCAATGCTGCTAAATGAATTCCTGAAAGAGCATCGCAAGGTCGAAAGTTTGGAAACCACTGTCGCGCAGCAAAGAGATGATTTCCGATCGGCCTTCGCGCAGCAAAAGGACTTGCGGTCAACGGTCGCGCAGCAGCAGAGACAAATCGACGCTCTAAGATCGCAAATGCAAACGGTAAGCGATCAACGTGCGGCGAGCCAGACTGCACCGCCATTGCTCGTCAAGAGTCGGTAGCGGAAGGAGGAATCGGAGCGGGACGGTTTTTCGGGCGGCTGTCCAAAATGCCGTTCAAGAAGCACCATGCAGCAACGCTCTCGCGGGGTCTCGTTTTCAATAGCCGCAGCCGTCGTCTGAGGCGCACTGTGCCGACGCGCTTGGAAAATAATTTTCAGCCGCCGGTTGATAGCCGAGAACCATCGCCCTCTTTTCGTAAACCTTTCTCATCAGCCCGAAGGCGCGATCCTGCCGCTGCCAGGTTTCGAGAGAGTCCGGCCATCGGCAAGCTGGCGCCGGCCAACTTTCTCTCGACTCCGGACACTACCGCCCTAACGAACCGCTTTTAAGGAAATGCTCGACACTGTCGGACGAGACGGTTTAATCACCATGCGGGTAATGGCCAATCTGTGATTTGGCGGCAGCGGCCGCCGACTCGAGTTTCGAGCCGATGCGAAAAAAATGGCGCACGAGCACCGTTGCCGGACATTCAGCCTAACGAATGAGCACGACAGAGCGGATGCACCGGCTAGGGATCAACGAATCCGACCTGAAGGAGAGTTTCGCCCGCTCCTCCGGGCCAGGCGGGCAGCACGTGAACAAGGTTTCAACCGCGGTGACCCTGAAACATTTACCGAGTGGGACGAGTGTGACGGTGCAGGACTCGCGCTCACAGGCGCGCAATCGGCAACTGGCGCTCGAGCGTTTGCTCGACACCTTGGAGCGACGCAAGGATGAGGCGAAACAAAGAAGGCGGGCCGCGGTCTCGGAGGAACGACGCCGAAATTCGCCCCGGCCGCGGAGCCTGAAAAGAAAAATTCTGGAAGGCAAACGGCAGCGCTCGCAGCTGAAAAAACTCCGCGCAAAACCAGTCGATTGAGTTATTCGTCCGCTGGTGACGTAATCCAGGTTACGGATCGGAGTGGTCGGAGCGGGCTGGCCCGGGCAACAACATGCGAGGGGGATCCGCGCCTCGCCCGACGCCGTTCTCCAGGCCCTGGCTGAGCCTAACGACGAACGGGCGGCCGAATTTCGCGAGAACTACGCGCCGACGACCCTTCATTCGGACTACCGCGACTTGTTAGGCGATCCGGCGATCGATGCAGTCGTGATTTGCCTGCCGAATCATCTCCATTTCCCGGCCTCCCTCGCCGCGCTCCGTGCCGGCAAACATGTCCTGTGCGAGAAACCGCCGACCTTGAACGGAGCGGAGATGCGCGTCCTGCAAGAAGAGGCGGAACAGCGCGGCCTGGTTTATTACTTCAGCCGGCAGTTTCGTTTCACCCCGGCGATGCGCCTGGCCCACGATCTCATTTCCCGGGAAGAGCTGGGGAAAATCTATTTTGCGGAAGCCGTCTGGGTGCGATCGCGCGGCATCCCGACAGGTCTCGGCGGCTGGTTCACCGATAAGCAGCGCTCAGGCGGCGGGACGCTAATTGACATCGGAATTCATGCCCTCGATTCGGCCTGGTATCTGATGGGAACGCCGCGACCAGTCTCGGTCACGGCCTCGGTTTTCCAGAATTTCAAGCACTTGGTTAAAACCCCGATCTTCGATGTGGAAGATTCCGCCTTTGCCTTCATCCGCTTCGAGAATGATGCGGTGGTGCAGCTGAAGACTTCCTGGGCAGGCAACCTGACGGATGAGATTCCGGAAGGCCAGGTCTTCGGTCGGGAAATGAACAACTGCACCGTCTATGGAAAAAAGGCGACGGTGCGACTGAAGCCGCTCACGCTATTCCAGGATGTAAACGGTCAGCTCGTCGATCGGGCACTCGAACCTCAGGACAACGCCGACTCGTTCGAGTTACAGATGCAAAACTTTGTCGACGCGATCAGAGGAGTCGCCGCGCCGATCAACAACGCGCAACAGGCCCTCTACCTGATGGAGATGCTCGACGCGATCTACCTTTCGAGCAGCAGCCAACGCGAAGTGCCAATCGCACAGGCCTGAAATAATCCCGCCCAAACCCATCCGCGCGGGGGATTTGCCCCGAATCGGGTTTGTTAGCAATCAAACCTACTTATGAAAAAACTTATCCTGTTAGTCCCGGTCATTGCGGTCTGCGCGCTGTCCTCCTGCACCACCGTGGTGAAGGAACCCGCAACCGCGACCACCACCACCCACACTGAAACCGCCGTGGAGCGGACACCCACGAGCACGAGCACGACGGTCACCCGTCAGAGCGCGGGCGGATACTAAGCCGCCGATCGAAATTGTCAGGGAAAGGGAGACGCGCAGGCGTCTCCCTTTTTCTTGCTGTCGGGGAAGCCGTATCGGCCGCTGACCGTGGACCCGACAAGTTCCCCTTGCTCTCTGCGGGCGACACGCCCGCCGCTACACCGTCTCGACTTCCTCTTCCGTTTCCTGACTAACGACCGGGGCAATCGCCTGGAGCTTCTCCGCTCCGCGCAGGTCCATGAGTTTTACGCCCATGGTATTGCGGCCGACGGCCCGGATTTCCGAGATGCGCGTCCGCACCATCTGGCCCTTGGTCGTGATGAGCATGAGCTCGTCTTTTTCCGTGACGGTAAGCGCGCCGACGACACGGCCGGTCTTGTTGCCGGTCTTCATCGTGATGATGCCTTTGCCGCCGCGTTTTTGAGTGCGGTAGTTGTCGAACGCAGTCCGTTTGCCGATTCCGTTTTCGCCCGCGACGAGGAGCATGGCGTCGTTATTCACGAGCGCGATCGCGACGATGTGATCGCCTTTGACCGGGCGAATGCCCCAGACGCCCACTGTGTTACGTCCCTGGTCGCGCAATTGATCCTCGTGAAAACGCAGGCTCATCCCGCCGGAAGTGATCAGCACGATTTCGTGATCCCCGTTCGTGAGCACGGCGTCGATCAGGCAATCATCTTCCTCGATGTTGATCGCGATGATGCCTCCCCGGCGGACGTTGCTAAAAGTCGAGAGATTCGATTTCTTCACGATCCCGGAACGGGTCACGAAGACGATGTGAAAATTTTCATCCCAGGTTTCGTCGACCTGGTTCGCGCCGGTGCCGCTGCTTTTCGATTGGATGCGGATGGTCGCGGCGATTTTCTCGCCCGCGCGCAGCTCAAGGAGATTGGCAATGGAGCGTCCTTTCGAGGACCGGCTCATCTCTGGAATTTCGTAGACTTTCTCCACGTAGGTGCGTCCTGATTCGGTGAAGAACATGAGGAAATCGTGGGTCGTGGCGGTGAAGAGATGCTCCACGAAATCGCCTTCGTCTTCTGAGGTGGCGCCCTCACGCGTCGTCATGCCGATGACGCCCTTGCCGCCGCGACGTTGCGCGCGGAAAGCGCTCACCGCCGTGCGCTTGATGAAGCCGTTGTGGGTGATGCTGATGATGCAGCCTTCGTTGGCGATGAGATCCTCCATGTTCATCTCGCCTTCGTCGGGCACCAGCTTCGTTAGGCGCGGGGTCGCGTATTTATTCTGGATCTCGCGCAGCTCGTCTTTGATGATTTCGAAGACGCGAATTTCTTTCGCGAGGATGTCGCGCAGGTCCTTGATCGTTTCGAGCAGCGTCTTGTATTCGGCCGAGACTTTCTCCGACTCGAGCCCGGTCAGCTGATAAAGCCGAAGATCCAGAATCTGGTTCGCCTGGTGTTCGCTGAACGCGTAGCGGCCGTCGGTGAGGCGCGCTTCGTTGCGGATCAGCACGCCGATTTGCTCGACCTGGCGGCGGGTGAACTCGAAGGCGAGCAGTTTGACCCGCGCCTCGTCGCGATTCGCCGATCCCCGGATGATGCGAATGAATTCATCCAGATTCGCGAGTGCGATGAGGTAACCCTCAAGTGTCTCGGCGCGCTCCTCGGCTTTGCGCAGCTCGTAGCGGGTCCGGCGCAGGACCACTTCGCGGCGATGATCGATGAACGCCGTGTTCGCTTCTTTGAGCGAAAGCAATTTCGGTTTCCCGTGATCGATCGCGAGCATGTTGACCGCGAAGGAAGATTCCAGCGCGGTGTGCTTGTAGAGATTGTTGATCACGACCTTCGGGAGGGCGTCGCGCTTCAGCTCGATCACGACGCGCGTGTTCTCATCCGACTCGTCGCGGATCGCGGTGATGTCGGTCAGAATCTTCTCGTTCACGAGCGAAGCGATCCGCTCGACCAGCGTCGCGCGGTTCACGTTGTATGGGATCTCCGTAATCACGATTTGCTCGCGATTTCCCTTCAGCTCTTCCACGCCGGCCACGCCGCGGACTTTCATGCTCCCGCGACCGGTCTCGATGTATTGCTTGACGCCCGCGATCCCGCGAATCGCGCAACCGGTCGGAAAGTCCGGGCCTTTCACGTACTTCATGAGCCCTTCGATCGTGATGTCGGGGTCGTCGATCTGCGCGCAGATGCCGTCGATCACCTCGCCGAGATTGTGCGGCGGGATGTTCGTCGCCATGCCGACGGCGATGCCGGTGCCACCGTTCACGAGCATGTTCGGGAAAGCGGCCGGGAAAACGGTCGGCTCAGTCAGGCGCTCGTCATAGTTAGGCACGAAATCGACCGTGTCCTTGTCCATGTCGGTCATGAGCGCGGCACCGAGATGCGTCATGCGCGCCTCGGTGTATCGCATGGCCGCAGGCGGGTCGCCTTCGACGGAGCCGAAGTTGCCTTGGCCTTCGACGAGAATTTCGCGCATCGCCCAGGACTGCGCCATGTGCACGAGGGTCGGGTAAATCACCGCCTCACCGTGCGGGTGATAGTTACCGCTCGTATCACCGCAAATCTTCGCGCACTTATACGGCTTGCGGCCGGGATAGAGCGAGAGCTGCTGCATCGCATAAAGGATGCGGCGCTGCGATGGTTTCAGTCCGTCCCGCGCATCGGGCAGGGCGCGCGAGATGATGACCGACATCGAGTAATCGAGAAACGACCTCGAGACTTCTTCGGCAACGTTGATGGGTTCTACTTTTTCGTTCGGATTTAACACGGGGAAATTGTGGGATTAACGGGGGGTATTTTTAGACATCAAGATTGCGAACGTTGAGCGCGTTATCCTCGATGTATTGCCGGCGCGGCTCGACGATATCGCCCATCAGCTTCGAAAACATGATGTCGGCTTCGACCGCGTTGTCGTCGTTCAGGTCGACCTTCAGGAGCTTGCGTCGTTCCGGGTCCATCGTCGTGCTGAAGAGCTCCTTGGCGTTCATTTCCCCAAGGCCTTTGAAGCGCTTGATCTGCACCCCGCGCCGACCGATCTCCATGATCTTCTCGAGGATTCCCGGAATCGAGAAAAGCGGATGGACCGTGGCCCGATCCCCTTCGCCTTCGATCAATTCGAAGATCGGTTTATCCGCCGCCGCGTAATGATCGACCTTCAAACCGCGGCGCGAAAGATCGGCGATCAGTTTCTGGATCGTGGTCGACTCGTGCAACTCGATGAGCGTGCCGCGACGGCGATTGCCGTTGGCCTTGATCGGTGTGCTCACGAGCGGGAGCAGCTCCTGGCCGATCTCCAGCTCGAAGAGACTGAGATCGAGATTCGCTTCGTGGAATTGCCGGACGGAACGTTCGTCGTGGAAGTAATGGACCGTTTCCTCGTTGCCGTCGCGCACTTTCACGAGGTAGCTCGGCAACTTGCCGGTCTTCTCGTCGCGATTGCCGAGAAATTCCTCGAAGTCGCCGCCATGCCGGCGGACGGACTCGTTCAACTTCGCGAGCCGCTCGAGCTGGTCGAGAATATCCTTCAACTGCGCGGTGCTCAGTTCCTTGTTATCCGTCAGGTTCTTTAACCGGACGTCTTCCGCGCCTAACGAGATCAGGATCTTGTTCAGCTGCACATCGTCGTCCACATATTCTTCGCGCTTCTTGCGCTTGATCTGGTAAAGCGGCGGTTGCGCGATGTAGATCTTGCCGGCGCGCACCAGTTCGGTCATCTGCCGGTAGAAAAAGGTCAGGAGCAGGACGCGAATGTGCGAGCCGTCGACATCGGCGTCCGTCATGATGATGATGCGTCCGTAACGCAATTTGGTGATGTCGAAGGTCCCCTCTTCCTTGGTCGTCGCCTCCTCCTTCGGCTTGCCGATGCCCGTGCCAATGGCGGTGATCATCGCCTGGATCTCGGTGTTCTTGAGCGCCTGATCGAGGCGCGCTTTCTCGACATTGATCAGCTTGCCGCGGATCGGCAGGATCGCCTGGTAACGGCGATCCCGGCCCTGCTTGGCCGAACCACCGGCTGAGTCGCCCTCGACGATGTAGAGCTCGGTAAACTCCGGATCGCGCTCGGAACAATCGGCCAGCTTCCCGGGCAAACCGCCGCCGGTCAGGGCGCCTTTGCGGATTGTCTCCCGCGCTTTGCGAGCGGCTTCGCGCGCCCGCGCCGCGGTCAGAACCTTGTCGAAAATCCGCTTCGCCACCGGCGGATTTTGATCGAAGTAAGTCATCAGCCCGTCGTAAACGACCGAGTTAACGACGCCGTCGATCTCGGTGTTCACGAGCTTCACCTTCGTCTGCGATTCAAAGCGCGGGTTCGGAAGTTTAATGCTCAGAACACAGACCAGACCTTCGCGCACGTCGTCGCCCGAGATCGCGGGATCCTTGTCTTTCAGGAGACTGTTCGAGCGCGCGTATTGGTTGACCGCTTTCGTTAGGGCAGTGCGAAAACCGGTCAGGTGCGTACCGCCGTCGGGGTTCGGAATGGAGTTCGCGAAAGGCAGGATCTGGTCGTTGTAGCTGTCGTTATATTGCAGAACGACATCGACAAAAACTTCGTCGCGCTGGCGCGAGATCACGACCGGTTTCGGGTGAATGACCGTCTTGTTCTCGCCGAGCTGCTTCACAAACTCTTCGATGCCGTGCTTGTAGAAGAAGGCTTCCTTTTTTGGAATCTCGCCGCGCTCGTCGGTCAGGTTGATCTCGAGACCCGGATTCAGAAAAGCCAACTCGCGCAGCCGACTCGCTAGGCGCTCGAATTTGAACTCGGTCGTGATCGTGAAAATCGTTGGGTCCGGCAGGAAGGTAATGAGCGTGCCAGTAGTTTTCTTGTTCTTCAGCTCACCGATGACACTGAGCTTCTCCGTCGTCTTCCCGCGCTCGAAGGCCATGTGATACACCTTGGCGTCGCGCGAAACCTCGACCTTGAACCAGTCGGAAAGCGCGTTGACGCACTTCGCGCCGACGCCGTGCAGACCGCCGGAATATTTGTAGGCGCCCTGCCCGAATTTACCGCCCGCGTGCAGATTGGTCAGAACCAGCTCGACCGCTGGCATCTTGAACTTCGGATGCATGTCGACCGGAATACCGCGGCCGTTGTCGCGCACTGAAACGGAGCCATCGACATGGACCGAGACGTCGATCCGCGAACAGTAGCCGGCCAGGTGTTCGTCGATCGAGTTGTCCAGCACCTCGAAAACGCAATGATGCAACCCGCGCTCGTCAGGGTCGCCGATGTACATGCCCGGGCGTTTCCGGACCGCTTCCAGACCCTCGAGTTTGTCGATCTGGGCGGCGTTATATTTTTGGCTTTCGCTGATCCCGGCAGGGCGCTCGGCGGGTGAACTGAAAACGTCGGTTTCGTCTTTGGTTTGGAGCATAGAAACGCGGAGCTTCCGCGAGGTCGGAAACATAGGCGAAAATGGGCTCCGGACAACTAATTATCTGGGGCAAAACGAAGGGATGAAAACCCCACATCTTGCGGGTCAGAGTCGTCGGCTATGCATAATGTTGTGGCTAAGCCGCCCCGGTTACCAGAGCGAACGAGAATACGCGGCGGTGGCCGCCGATCTCCCAAGCGCGAACCGCGTCACAGCCATTTCCGTCGGGCCAGAATTGGAGGGATGTCCGGAGGCAATTTTGGCCCACCGGATCGGCCAACGTCGTCGCCCTGCTGGTTAATTTCCTTCCCGCATCAGCACCGGCGAGGCGGGCAGTTTATCGAGGATGATGTTCTTCTCGCCATCGTAGCGGCCAAACTGGAGCACACCGGTCGGGCATTGCTGCACACAGGCAGAACAGCGGACGCATTCCGGATCTTCCATCGGCAGGCCCTTGTTGGCGAAATTCATGACGTCGATTCCCTGATGACAAACAGACGTACAGACGTTGCAAGAAATGCACTTGTGTTTGTCGGGAAAAATCCGGTAGCGCGAAAACCTCGTGTAGATGTGCATGAGGGCCGCGAGCGGACAGGCAAAACGGCACCAGACCCGACCGCTGAACCAAAAGTAGAGGCCGACCCCGAGAATGCCGGCCATGAAAATATCGACGCTCCAGCCGTAACTGAGGAACGGGATTCCCTCGAAAAGCTTGTGATACCAATGGGTGGCCCACGAGTCATCACCGAGCGCCCAGCCAGCGATCCGCAACCCGAGGATGGCGAAGGCAAAGACGAGGACAGCCTGGCCGACCATGTTGAGCCGGTTCCAGAAAGGTC
>JBKJNW010000219.1:0-2867 GCA_046593335.1 Chthoniobacterales bacterium
GTAAACCGGATCATTGAGCGAACCGTGTCCGCGTGGCAGGATCGCGGTCACGCCCGTGCGCACCGGACCTTTGCCGACCTCGAGTTTTCCTTCGCCGCTGATCAACGTCGTGAACCCCACCTCGACGCCCGCCACGTCAGTGATGGCGTTGAATTTCCCCGGGGTGCCATCGAATGGAATCCCGAGCGCGCGGGCGCGGACAGCTGGCGTGGTCGGTGGCGCTGTCTGCGGCTCGCGCGCGACGAGCGAGGAGGTGAGGAACTGCAAGGCTAATCCGGTCGCAAAGATTTTCTCGATCATGGTGGGACAGGATTAACAGGATTCTACAGGATTGAAAGAAGGCGCGCAGGCGAAACGCCTCCCAAAATCAGTCTATTTTGTAAATCCTGCCGGCATTTTTGAATTTTCGTTTCCGCCTCCGCAGCGAGGCACTAGATTAGGCGCGTGAGCTACCAGGTTTTTGCGCGAAAATACCGGCCACAGACCTTCGAAGACCTCGTTGGCCAGGACCACGTCACCCGCACGTTGCAGAATGCGGTCGAGCAAAACCGCCTCGCCCACGCCTACCTCTTTGTCGGTCCGCGCGGGATCGGCAAAACCTCAACCGCGCGCATCCTGGCCAAAGCGCTCAACTGCATTCACGGCCCCACCACCACGCCCTGCGGGGTCTGCGACAACTGCAAGGAAATCGCGGGCGGCAACAGCCTCGATGTGCTCGAGATCGACGGCGCGAGCAACAACGGCGTCGAACAGGTGCGCGAGCTGCGCGACAACGTTCGTTATGCGCCGGCGAAGGCGAAATACAAAATCTACATCATCGACGAAGTGCACATGCTCACTTCGCAGGCCTTTAACGCCCTCCTCAAGACGCTGGAGGAGCCGCCCGAGCATGTGAAGTTTATCTTCGCCACGACCGAGCCGCAGAAAGTGCTCCCGACCATCCTGAGCCGGTGTCAGCGCTTCGATCTCCACCGCATCCCGGCCAATCTCATCGCGCAGCATCTCCAGTTCATCGCCGGGAAAGAGAAGATCACGCTCGAGCCTGCGGCCGCTCACGCCATCGCGCGCGGGGCCGATGGCGGCCTGCGCGACGCCGAGTCGATGCTCGACCAGCTGGTCGCTTTCTGCGGGGAAACGATTGCGGAGAGCGATGTGCTCAATGTTTTCGGTTTCACGAGCGAGCAAACCATTGCCGGGTTCACGGAGAAAATCCTTCGGGGCCAGACCGCGGAAGCGCTCGCGGTGCTCGACGAACAGACCGCCGCGGGCAAGGAAATGATGAAACTGATGGGCGATCTCATCGCCCACGTGCGCGACCTGCTGGTTTACAAGGTGCGGCCCGCCGCGCTGGCCGAGGAAGCCGCGCCTGAATTGCAGTCGTCGTTAGGCGAAGAAGCAGCCTTGATTGAAACGGACCGGTTGTTGGAGTTGATCGAGCAGTTCGCGGCCGCGGAAGGGCGAATGAAGTGGGCGCCGAACAAGAAGCTGCATTTCGAGGTCGCGGTCATCAAAGCGATTCAAACTCTGAGCCAGGTCACGCTCAGCGAAGTGATCGACAACCTCGCCGCCTTGCGTGGCGGCGCTTCTTCCGCCCCCGCTCCTGCGCGTGCTCCTGCTCCTAATCCCGCTCCAGCTCCCGCCAAAAAAGTCGCAACCCCGGCTTCGTCTTCAGCTCCAGTTTCGCAAAAGAAACCCGCCGCTCCGGCTCCCGCTCCCACCCCGGCGCCGCCCGCCGCCGCCACCAGCTCGGCCGCTATCAGCGCCGTCTGGCCCAAAGTCATCCAGCTGGCCTACACCCGGCGCCCCTTGCTCAAAACCTGGCTGGCCGTCGCGCGTCTCCTCGGCACTGAGGGACGCCATGTCCTCCTCGGCTTTGCGCCGAGCGACAAAACGGTGATGGAATCGCTCGCCCGCCCGGCGAATCGCAGCTTCCTCGAGGAATTGCTTCGGGAGGTTTCCGGCTCCGATTGGACGGTCAAGATGAGCATCGAGGACGGAATGCCGGCCGCGCCACCGGAGCCACCCGCCGCAAGTGCAATAAAGAAATCTTCGCCTAACGAATCGGGCGATTCCTTCAAAGACGATCCCTTAATCAAAGAAGCCCTCGAGATTTTCAAAGGCGAAATCAAATCCGTCACCACCTGATCTATGAATATAAACAAGTTAATGAAGCAGGCGCAGAAGATGCAGGAACAAATGGCCAAGACCCAGGCCGAGCTCGAGGAGAAAACCGTCGAGGTCACGGCCGCCGGCGGCAAGGTGACGGTAGTCGCGAACGGTGCCGGCGACGTCCTTTCGATCAAGATTGCGAAAGAGATCGTCGATCCCGAGGACGTGGAAATTTTGGAAGACCTCATCCTGAGCGGCGTCCAGCAGGCGATTGCGCAAGGCAAGGAAATGGCCGGGAGCGAGATGTCAAAAATCACCGGCGGAATGAACCTGAGCGGCCTCGGCGGCCTTGGGATGTAGCCGGGGAGCAACGCGCCGCAGCATGCAATCGTAGGGCGGGCGCGCCGCTGCCCCCGCTTTTGGCTCGGGACATCCCCGGAGGTTTTTACAATTTTCTGCAGCTTCCGCGGTTAATTTTCTCAAAAACTCCGGCATGTTTCGTTATGTCCCACTCGCGCGTTTCCCTCTGGCTGATCCTGACCTCCTGCGTGCTTTTGCCTTTCTCCCCTCGCAGCTTCGCGACCGGGAGTGCGTCGGAGCCGCTGGTCATGGGCGAGACTTTCACGATCGATTCCAAGGTGCTCGGCGAGACGCGGCGGATCGATGTTTATCTCCCGCCTGGCTGCGAGGAATCAAAGGAGGCGCGGGTGCCGGTGCTTTACATGCCGGATGGCGGAATGGCAGAGGATTTTTTGCAT
>JBKJNW010000223.1:0-4695 GCA_046593335.1 Chthoniobacterales bacterium
GACATCCGTTGCACGGGCGCTCGACTTGTTGTCGGGACCCGTCCGGCGATCACAGCCCGCCGCGGCAATGGGATGACGATGCTCGCTACTTTTTGTAGTATGGAACTTCCGGCAGAACCGGCTGTTCGATTTGGGTGATCGTTTCGGTTTCCTCTTCTTCTTGAGTGGAATTGATCGGCTCACCGGCCGGGTTTACCAGTCGCGCGGTCACGAAGATGACCAGGTTGCGCTTGATATGCTGCTCAGTGTTGGTGCGGAAGAGCCGGCCGACGATAGGGATGTCGCCGATGATCGGAGTGCGATCTTCTGTCTTCTGCACGTCTTCGCGCATGAGGCCGCCGAGTACTACGGTCTGCCCGTCCCAGACGCTCACGCTCGTCGTGACTTTGCGCGAGTTGAAGATGGGCTGGTTGATCACGTTGGGGGTGATGACTGATTGAGGAACGCTAAACAGCATGTCCATCAATGGTCCTCCCAAGAGTGCAGTGGACGGCGCCAAAATTGGGCTGCCATAGTTGATGAACCCTTCGAACTCGACCACCTGTGGCACGAGATTGAGATCGATCGTGACGCCATCTGGTCCAACCACCGGTTCGACTTCCAAAGTTACCCCCGTGTTCCTGGTTTCGAAACCAGTCGGGGTCGTAGGCGTGACCGGCACGGTAGTAGCACCTCCCGCCATACCGCTCGTACTGCCAACGGTGTCTGGAATTTTCGGCGGATCGAATTGGGTGGGATAACGAAATTCACGAACTATTTCAATCACAGCGCGCTGGCCACTTTTCGTCGTAACGCGGGGCGCAGATAGAAGGTCGACGCCCTTCTTTTGGTTCAACGCCCGAACGACGAGTTGGAACTGCGGATTGGTCATGACGCCGCTGAGTCCAAAGATCCCTGGAGCCAGCGAACTGGCGCCTGGAATTCCAAAAAGAAGAGCATCAATGGCGTTGGCGCTGATCGCGAGATTGCCGCTGCGATTGCCGGCGGTCACCGGAGTTAATCCGGTAGTCGCATCAGGAAAGTCCGCGGGAATAACTCCGGGGGCGGTCCCGGAAGTACCGCCGCTTCCTACTAGCGCGCCGCCTCTTCCCCTTGCCGCAGTAAACGATCCTAACAACCAGTCAAAACCGAGTTCCTTGAGATTATTTTGCGTGATCTCAACAAATTTCGCTTCGATCTCGACTTGCTTCGGTCCGGCGACATTGGCCTGTTCGACAAGCGCGTCGACCAATTCGAGATTTTCCTCCGTGTTCCGCACGATCAGGCGGCTGCTTTGCGGAAGGAAGTTGGCGCTCGTTCCGGCGGGAAAGGGAACGCCTTGGTCCTTCAGAAAGTCGAGCGCGGTTTGCCGGTTGACGAGTTGCTGCCCGCCGGTCGATTCCTGGGTGTCGCGGCCGGTGCCGGCCGCCCCGACGCGAGTTGGTCCCTGATCCAGCTTCGTCGCGTTGATGGTGACCGAGCTGCTGATGAAGCCCGGCGGGACGCGGTATTCCTTGGTGAAAAGGTCGCCGCTTTGCTCGTTGATCGGGATGACCGAGATGGCGTAGGGCTCGACCTTGACTTTCAATCCGGCCTGGCTCGCGATGTAGCGGAGCGCTTCGCCTAACGGAATCTGGTTGAGCGTAATCGTGATCCGGGCATTGCTTGGCGCGATCGAGGGAGCGGCGGGTAAGGGCACCGGCGTAGGCTCAATCCCGGCCGCTTCAGGCGAGGCTCCTGGGAGAGGCGGCGCGGTTTCCTGAATCGGCGGCGGCGCGGGCGCCTCCGCCCGTCCTAACGCCGTGGTCCGCAGCACGATGTCAACGCCGCGTTTTCCCTCGGTCGAAGGATCGTTCGCGGCCGCTTGCTGGCGCAGGAAATCAATCGCTTCGCGAATACTGGCGTCGCGGAATTCAATCTTCGGGATGATGATGCTGTTGAGCTTGTTCGTGATACGCGCGGTGCCGCCGGCGTCACGAGCGAAGGCGTCGCTGATCGGACCGACCGACTGTCCGTATTGGCGGACCGGTTCTTCCCAGCCCTTCTGCACCTGCCACAGCGAGCGCGAACGGGTTTCGTTGTAGGCCTGCTCGCCGTAGCGGGTCTTGGTGTTGTCGATCCGCTCCTCGCCCCGGCGCGCGGCTACGTTGTAGGGATCGAGGTTAAGAACCTGCTCGTATTTCTTAAAGGCCAGATCGTAGCGACCGGAGTTGTAGTAGCCGTCGGCATCGCTCAGCAGTTTTTTCACGTCCTCCACTTTGGCGATGAACTTCGGGCCCATCGTCTTGTTGAAATAACCAGGCTCGGAGAGCTGGGCGAGGAGGTTCTGGGCGCTGCGGCAATTCGGCGCATAACGATCGCTCACCACTTCGCGCACAATCACTTCCGCTTCGCCGTGTTTGCCCTCGGCGATGCGCTGCTCGGCCAGCTTCACACCGCTCTCGCAAAAACCGTTGATCGCGGCGTCGTGATCGCCCCCGGTGGTGAGAGCGTCTGGCAGAAAGGTGACGGCGGCGCGGTACTCATCGTGCGCCCTGGCAAAATCCTTCGCCTCGAGCGCGATTTTGCCCCGCGCCAGGGCGGCCTCTCCCTGGAGGACGGCGTTCTGCCGCCGCGCCACTTCGCGTTCGGCGATGGTCCGCACATTTTGCGCGCTGGCCGACCAGCCGAGCGAGGCCAGAAGAGAGATGAGAAGAAGGAGGCGGGCGCGGCGAGTTGAGGCTTTCATGTGCAGTGCTCGCGGTTGTAGCCGGGGGCGATGAGCCCGGCAAGGAAATAACGCCGCGAAAATGGGGCGCCCTGCTCAGGGTTTGGCCGGGCCGATCTCGATCTTATCGTTAGGCTTTTGCGTGTCGACGATGATGGCCTTGTCCGGTTGGACGTCGAGGAGCTTGAATTTAATTTCCTCCCGCGGCTTGAGCGAGAACTCCTGGTCCTTTTTCACCGAGAACGTCTCTTCGGCGCCGTTCCAGGTATAGAGGAAGTTCGCCACCGATTCCGGGGAAGTGGCGCGTTTTTCTTTCACGAGCGTGACCTGGTCGTGGGTGTCGACCTGCTCGAGGGTCAACTCCGAAACGTCGATTGTGGTGCCGTATTTATCGTTGTCGAATTTCTCGGTGTAATTGGTCAGCTTGTATTTCGCGCCGGCCACGACCTCGCCGAGATGGAGGAACTGGGTGGGCTTGGTCGGGTCGACGTTGTTGATCGCGTAGGCGTCGCTGACCGAGGAGGAGAAGATGAGCGGGAAGGCTTCCTGAGCAAAGGAACGGAGCTTGAGCTTGAAGGTGTAGGGGGGGTGCGATTTTTGTTCCACCGGATTGGTGCGGCCTCTCCACTCGTCGAGATTGGTGAAGCCGTCGCCATCTCCATCCTGGGTCAAAATGTCGGCGTCGGTAATGGCCAAACCGAATTCCTCCAGCCATTCGTTAGGCACAGGCGGATGGAGGAGGGTATTTTGCAGCGTGGCAGGCTGGCCGTCAGCGCCGATGAAATGTTTTTCCGGAACGAAGAGACCGGAGCGGCCGCTCACGGTCCATTGCGAGGGCGACTTGAGTTTTTCCCTCGCCTCGGCGATCTCGGGCGCTTTCCCGGCCGGGATTTTGTTATTCGGCGCGGGCACGTTTTGCAGGGCGCTGAAGTTTTCCTCGAAACCGGAAGAGTTCAGAAAAATGAAGAGGGCGCAGAGGATGAGGAAGGACGCGGCCGCGAGCACGGCGGCTCGATCGTAGTTGGTCCGGAGCCATTCCATTGCCTAACGAGCCTCCTTTTCCGGGAAATTGAAACGCAGAATCTCGATCCGAGCCGCGACGTTCACATGCTCGGTCCCGACGATGAAACTGATGCCCTGTTCCGCCGCCTTGCTGCCATCGGCCCGCAGCGCCGGGGCGGGCTGTTCGCCGGGCGCGCTTCGTTTCGGTCCTTTATCGGCCTGGTTTCGCACCTGTAGCGTGCGGATGACGTAGACCTGTTCCTTGGCGGCAGCGATTTGGTTAAAGAAACGCCGCGCCGCCGCCGGGCTCCCGGCAAAGTTCAGGTCGACCGAGGTCCAGTCGACGATTTTGAGGTCGGACTCGGATATCTTCGCTTTCGCGGGCGCACGTCCCGAAGCGGCCGGAGGCGGGCTCGGGGCCGCCCGCTCCTCCGGGAGCGGGCCTCGGGTCAGGCTGAGAACGCCATTAACGTGCGCGTCGATCATGCTGTTGGTGATGTACTCGATCGCGCGGAGCTGACGGCCGAGGCGCGGAGCGGCGAAGCTGTTCGGGAGGGAGGTGGCATATTCGTCAAAGCCCAGATTGAAATTTTCCGGCAGCTGCACCTTGCTCACACGGGCCCGGTCCGCCACCGCGGTCGAGGTCTGGCGCAGGAGCGCCTGGAATTCGTTAGGCTGAAGCGGTGGCTTGGGAAACGTTCGGCTTTTCAGTGAGGCCTCGAGAGCGTGGAGGGAGTTGCGGTAACCCTCGGTCTGGGCCTTGAGCTTGCGCAGATTTTCTTCGCTCGGAAATGGCGCGCTCGCCCGCAGGCGGTTGAGCTCGGTCACGGTGGTTTCGAGCCGGGCCGCGGCTTCTGTGGCCGCGCCTTTTTCGTGGAGGAGGAAATAAACGCTCAGCAACGTCGCGAGGCCGAGCGCGGCGAGGAAGAAGCCAAGAAAACGGTTTTGGTTAAACCAATTCATGGCAGGGCAAAAGGCTGGCGCAATTTCAGGCGCAACTCGTAGGG